>JAJDEG010000675.1 GCA_029259895.1 Planctomycetota bacterium | reverse complement strand
ATGTAGTACATGTTCTCGACGCGCCCCTGCGAGCGCTCGACCAAGTCCGCCAGCGATACGGCGGACAACATCTGGCGTTCGGCCGCGTCGATTTCGGACCAGGTCGCACGAAGTACGCCGGCCACGGCCGAATCGCGCAGGCCGCTTCGCGCCGATTCCGCTTCCACGCCCTCGACGACGTCGATTACGTCGGCCAGGGATATCTCGTCCGGCGCAAGGGCCAGTCGATACCCTCCGGCCGCGCCGCGCGTACTCGACACCAATCCCGCGCCTTTCAACTGCAGCAAGATCTGCACCAGGAACCGCGGCGGAATCAGGTGCGTATCGGCAATGTCGCGAATCCGCACCGGCTCGTCGGCATCGCAATGCGCCGCAAGCTGAAGCATCGCCAGGCAGGCGTATTCGGTTTTGGCGGAAATGCGCATGAGAGTGAATGCTCAATGCTCAAATGTCAATTCCCAAGGAATGCTCAAGAACCAATGCTCCAATGAACAAGCGCCGCAGCAACCACACGGGTCATTGCGTCATTGCTCATTGATTGAGAATTGACAATTGGCCCCTTGGTCATTCTCCGTCTACAGTCCCGTCGACCGCGGCGCACCGTCGTCCTGTTCCGCGCCGCCCTGATCGTCGAGCGTGTGCAGCCCGCACTCCGTCTTGGCGAACCCGCTCCACCGGCCCGCCCGCTCGTCCTCGCCCAGTGCCACCGCCCGCGTACACGGCCAGCAGCCGATGCTCGTATAACCCTGATCGTGCAGCGGATTGTACGGAACGTCGTGGTCCGTGATCGTTCGCCACACTTCTTGCTTCGTCCAGTTCGCCAGCGGGCTGACCTTTACCAGTCCGAATTTCTTATCCCAGCCAACGATCGGCGCTCTGGCACGGTCCGGACTTTGGTCGCGGCGAATCCCGCTCATCCAGGCATCGAATCCGACCGCCGCCCTCTGCAATATCGTCACCTTGCGGTCGAAGCAGCAGCGATCCGGCTGCGTCTTGTAGAGCGGACCGCCGTGCTGCACTTCGTACTCGGCAACGGTCAAATCCGGCTGCTTCATCTCGACCTCAATGCCGTATCGCCGGGCAATTCGGTCGCGCAGTTCCAGCGTCTCGGCAAACTGATAGCCCGTGTCCAAGTTGAATACCGGCACGCGCGGCTCAACCTCGGCCAAGAAATGCAGAATGACGCATCCCTCCGGCCCAAAAGCCGTCGCCATCGTCAGCTTGGGAAAGTACCGCTCGACCGCCCAAGCGAGAATCTCTTTCGGCGAGGCCGACTCGAGTCGATCGCTCGCGAGACGAATTTCTTCGAGCAAGTCCGGCGTAGCGACGGGCACGGGCACCGCCGCGGGCACTGCGGCGCCCGACTCCCGCCGAGCGGGCGTTGTCGCGGATCCCGAAGTCCGCTCCTGGCGAGCCTCGTCCAACGATTCCGACGCAGCTATGGGAGTATTCATGGATCGCGTGGCAAAGACGTTCTTAATCGCGTTCGGGCGAGAGACTCGTGTCCGCCACGACGTATTCTTTCAGACTCGTGCTGGAATCATACGAATGTTTACAAACAAAGTCAACTTTCGGTGCCTCGCAAGTTCCATCGGCTCAAGACGTAGCGATTCTTCACGTCGCATCGGCGAATCGCCCCGCCCGTCCGGCGATCCTCGGCGGCATCCGGTTGTTTGGGCACGCTGCGTAAATGATGCCGGTGGGTTCCCCGTCCGCTGCGGACAAAACCCTCCAGCACGCCGCGGCCATCCCGCTGAATCCCGGATAGATAGTCCGCGAACATAATGTAGTCTACGAACATAAGAGACGTGTCCCTGTCGAATCGCCCTTTCGCCTTCCCCGTCGGGAATTCCGACGAATGGTTTGTCGAAAGTACCTAACTCTTGTCGAGTCGTGTCACCCGATAGCTGAATCACCGCGAAATGTCTCAATCGTCGTCGTTCTCGACCACATTCATCGCCTCGCGCACGAATCGGCGCCTTTTTTCGAGCAATGCCGTGCTTGCGACACTCGGCGAACCGAATAGAATGAAGCTCAGTGGCGATTCGTATCCAGTCTAGTGAGGTCTCCCTTGCTTACCGAGAAAGAAGTGGCCGCAAGTTGGCGGAAGTTGTTCGGCCAACGAGAGATGAATGACGACATCGTGGGCAAGGCACAAGGGTTGATCGACAACCTGCGTCCCGAAAGCCCCCTTCGCCATCGTCTCGATTCCGAGTTGGACGAGCTGATCAAGGCCGCTGAGCAACGGGCGTAGTCGCCCGTTTTTTTTGGCGCAGCAGCGTCTTCGATTGGACGTTGCGCGCTCGCGATGTCCCAAACCATTCTTTTCGGCGATCAATCGGTCGCCCCTTCAAGGCAGATACCGGACGAGCGCGCACTAGCCGAGCGCCGAACGCACCGACTGCTTCATCTTCTCCAAGCCGGTCCGCGCGACTTCCAGCGCATCGCGCGTCCAGTACGTCCGGTTGAACAACTCCAGCGACAACACGCCGCGAAATCCGCTCCGGTGCAGCGCCTGCAGAATATCGTCCAAAGGTGCCACGCCATCGCCGGGATAGACACGGTCGCCGTCGCCAATCTTTTCTCGCGGCGGATCGGCCGGATAGTCGTTCATGTGCATGCAATGCATCGCGGCCCCGGCCAGCAACCCGAACGTCGCGAAGTCGCTACCCCCTTTGTACAGATGGTAGACGTCGGTCAGCAGACACGCCTTCGGATGGCCGCTTTCGATCGCCACGAACGCGCATTCGCTCAAGCGGCTCAGCGATTTCGAGAATCCCCACACCTCGACCTGCGGCACAACGCCGATCGCGTCGCCGACTTCCAGCAAAGCCCGATACCGCTCGCCAGCCTTGCGTAGATCGAGATCGGTCTTGTCGGTCGCGCCGGCCGGCGGCGCGGCGATGTGCGTACCGCCCAATTGCGCGACGAGATCCATCTCGCGCCTGGCTTGTTCCAACGCCTTCGCCCGCGCACTGTCGTCGTCGACGATCCAAGGTGCGAACCCAATCGCGCCATCGACGGTCAGTCCCCAATCGACGATCCGCTTCTTCAGGTCCGCCAGCGAACCGCCACCGTCCTTGTACGTCGCGATGTCGCCGATCCAAGGCTCCACGCCGTTGTAGCCAGCCTTCGCGGCCAACTCGAATTGCTCGACCAACGGCAGCTTATGCCCGCGAATCGTCGCGGTATTCAAGCAGTAGCGAAACAACAACGCCACATCCCGCGTCGCATCGCCGCCGGCCTTACGGACGTCCTGTGCCGACGCCACCGCGCCAAGACCGCGCGAACCCAACAACGCCGCCCCAGCCGCCAAGCCAGTCCGCACCACCTGCCGTCGATCAAGTTTCAAATTCATCGAGTTGTCCGTCATTTGAATAATCGACTCAAAAAAATCGTCGCAAGCCAAAAAACGAAAGTGCGCCGCGATGCTCCGAAACGACGCAAACACTCAAGCCGCAAAGCCCCTCCGTCGTCCTCTGCGTCGTTGCGCCTTTGCCGTGAGCCTCCATGTTGTCGCGGCCAAACTTCAATCCGTTCCCCTCCAATCTCTCCTCCGTGTACTCTGTGTTCTCCGTGGTTAAAAACTCCGACGACCGTCGCCGCACAGCGTCAAAACTTCCCGCGCGCCGCGTCCATAATCGGCCGAAAGTACATCACCAGTGCCAGCCGAAAAATAACGGTAACGATCAGCGCGGCCACCATCGCCCACACCAAAAAACCCGCCACCGTCGCCAGCACGCTCGCCGCCGACTGCGCTTGCTCCTCATATTGCCGCGACAGCCGTTCGAGCGATTCGACCAGCGCCCCGCTATGCTCGGCCACGGTCACGGCGTCGAGAAAGTCGGCCGGAAACGCCCCCGTGCTTCGCAGCGCTTCGTGTATCTCCTGCCCCGCGGAAATCGAATTCGTCACCGCCTCGGCGTGCCGCGAAAAATGATCGTTCCCCGCATACTCCAACGCCAGCCGCAGCGCCTGCCGCACCTCCATCGCCGAATTCATCGTCAATTGTAGTGTCCAAGCCAACCGCGCCAGCGCGATCGTCTTCAAGCACCGCCCCACGACAGGCAAGTGCATCGCCGCCCGCTGCAATGGCCGCGTCCACGCCGCGCCCCGCGCCGCCGAACGAAGCGCCATCCAAACGCCGCCTGCCACCGCACCCACCACGCAAAAATAAATGACCAGCCCCGACGTTCCCACCAGCCCAATACCGAGCGGATCGAGCGGCTTGCGTCCCGGGTGCATCGACGCGATGAACCCCATCGCCCAAATCAGCACGCCCACGATCGCCACCGCGGCGCCCAACTGGATCATCGGCCAGGCGAGACTCGCCAGGAACGACCGCCGCAGCGAAACCTGATACTCGTAGTGGTCCGCCAGTCGCTTGAAAACTTCCGCCGCGCTGCCGGTCGCTTCGCCCACGCCGACCAACTGCCGAAACAACTTCGGAAAGTACGCCCGCTCCGCGATCGTATCGCCCACGCTCCCGCCGGAAGAAACTGCGTCGTGAACGCGCTGAATCTCCTCTCGAATCGGGCCGGTAGATTGTTCGAGCTCGCGCCGCCATACCGTCCGCGCGTCGATGCCCGCCGTCGTGGCAATCGACAACCGCCGGCACAGCGCGGCCAAGGTCCGAAGCGAAATGCGTGGAGAGAACATCATCACTCCAGAATAAGAGCGGCAAACCGCGGAAGATAGCCGCACGAACAGGAAAAATCCTTGACCGCACGGCCGTCAACTCGCGCAATCTACGCGCTCTACGAAGCCCACGTCCATCGCCAGCTCCAACAATTATTGAACAAACGCCTGGGGGGCCCCAGTACCTGCGTTCAATAATTCCCCCATTCGCCAACCGCGCCGACCAAGCGAATTCGCAAGCAATCGGCGGTGATCGAAACAAAAACAACAAATTGCCAAACAACAACCGCGGACGAACGAGCGAGCGTGCGCACCATCCGCGCCCCCACACTCCTACCAAAACGCCTGGCCTGTTTTCAACTGCCAAAATTAAAAAACGGTCTCACCCGCAAAACGCCAAAATCCGCCGCCGATTCACACACCGCACGAAACGCCAACGATTGCCCGTCGGCGCGTAGCCAAGTATCCTCAGTAGCAGCCGCACGGGCGTCTTGGCGAGCATCGGCGTCGCATTCACCGGCAACCCGTCGAAGGCGGCGAAAGCAATCGTTGCTCTGCCCCCGCTGCGAAACCTCCGCGTCCTCTGCGTTGAAATATTTAACTCGTTCTTCTTTCCTCGCGGCCAACGTCCGCACTGTGTTCCTCCTTCGCGTAGCTTTGTGGATAGGCCATCGACGCAACCGCAGCAAAAAGCCCGGTTGTGGCCAATAGCTCACGCTGTGCTGACGGTGGCGATAACCAACGGTGCCTGCCATGATCGAATTTGAATACCTCCGCAAGGGCGTCTACGGCTTGGCCAACGCACACATCGCGGGCACGATGGCAGGCCACTTGGGAGCTGCCGTTGCTGCCGGCTATTTCATCGGCGAAGACCAGAGCGACCTCCCAGACGGCGTCTTCTTGGGCATCGAAGGCGAAATCAAACGCGTCGTCGCCGGTGAGGAGGCGATTTGGTGGAACGCCAAGCAGTCGGGCGTTTCGCCGGCCGATCTCTTCAAACCGCTGCCGGAGGAAGAGCCAGAAGAGGCCGGGATCAAGTCGATCGCCGATGCACTCCAGAAGAACGTCGGCGAGACGAGACAGTCGGGACACAACATCATCTTCGCATCGATCGCGATGCGTGCCCTCAAGGATCACGGCGAGTTCGCGACACCGTCCGTCGTCGCCGGTATCCGCAAGCTAATCGAAGGTTTCAACTCGGCTCACGCCGGCCGCGGCTACTACGGCAAGCAAAAAGGTTGGCTGAACGGCCAACAGGTGAAGCTGCCGGCCGACGATGCGTTTCGTCCCTACGACACGATTCAAGAGATGGTCGATGTGACCGTAGACGAGCTCATCGACACGGCGGCCGTGAGAAAACAAGGATTCGGCGGCCTGTGGCACGTCATCAATCATGCCGCGGCGATCGCGGAATTGGACCGTTTGGGATTCCGGGAACTCGCGAAGCAAGCGTTGCCGGCTCACCATCAGCACGTTTGTCTTTGGCGGTCGCTCCCCAATGTCGAAGTCGAACTCGGCCCCGTCGCCAAGGCCGAGCAAGACCCCCGTCGGGCGACCTACTGGAAGGGCATGTTCAAAAGGGACGAAGCCAGACTGACGCACCGCATAAAAACACTCTACGGGTTTTACGCCATCCTCCGGTTTGTCGAAAACGACGCCAAACGAAAAAAAGCGGAAGACGCGTTCTTGTATTTGATGGCCTAACCTCGCCGGGCGTCGCACGACTTAGAGGCGGCCGCAATTGAGCAATTGAGTTGGAACAGCCGAGACACTCCCCGCAACCTTATTGGCCGCTCAAATCGCGCCAGGCCGCGGCCAGCGCATCCGCCGCCGCGTCGATGTCCTCCTCGCTGGTATACCAACCCAAACTCAGCCGCACGCAGCCGCCGCCTTGTTCCGGCGGCACCTTCATCGCCGATAGCGTCGACGACAAATGCGCCTCGCCGGCGTGACAGGCCGAACCGGTCGATGCGCACACGTGGTCGCATCGTTTGAGCAAGTCCGCTCCCGCCACGCGTGGAAAGTTGACGCTCAGCGTGTTGGGCAGCCGCGCCACGCGCCCGCCATTGATCGCCAGCGACTCGCCGATCGCGTCTTGCAACGTCGCGTGCAGTCGATCGCGCAGCATCGCCATGCGCTCGCCTGCCCTCGCCGCCAGACTCTCGCCCGCCAATCGCGCCGCTTCGCCGAGGCCGACGATGTACGGCACATTCTCCGTACCCGGCCGCAAACCCCGCTCGTGCCCCGCCCCATGCACGACCGGCTCAAGCCGCACGCCGCGGCGCACGTACAGCGCGCCGACTCCTTTTGCCGCATAAACCTTGTGCCCCGCGACGGTCAGCAGATCGACGCCCAACTCATCGACCCGCGTCGAAATTTTGCCCACACTCTGCGCCGCGTCGGTATGCGACAGCACGCCCCGCTCGCGACACAATTTCGCGATCCGCGCAATCGGTTGCAGCACGCCGATCTCGTTGTTGGCGTGCATGATGCTCACCAAAAACGTGTCGTCGCGGATCGCCCGCTCGATCGCCGCCATGTCGACCACGCCGTCGCCATCAACGCCCACGACCGTCACGTCGAACCCCAATCGTTCCAAAAACCGCGCCGGTTCCGTCACCGCCGGGTGCTCGACGGCCGAAATCACCAAATGCCCCCTCGACGCTCCGGGCACCGACGCCCCACCCGACGATTTCGCCGCCAGCATCCGCGCAAACGCCAGCCCGCAGATCGCCAGATTGTTGCTCTCCGTCCCGCCGCTGGTGAAGACGATTTCATCCGCCTCCGCGCCCAACAACTGCGCCACACGAAACCGCGCATCTTCGACCGCCGCATGTGCCGCCAGCCCCAATCGATGCGTGCTTGACGGATTGCCAAATTCCTCCGCCAGAAACGGCAGCATCGCCTCTTGCACGCGCGGCGCGATTGGGGTCGTGGCGTTGTAGTCGAGATAGATCGTACGCATGGGAAATCGAGAAATTGAGGGCAAAATCCGGCGGCAAACGTCGTCATGCCAATGTACCGCCGCTGGCCGGAACCGAGAAGTTGACGCGACGGCAAGCGGCCGCCGCCCAGCAATAGCACGCCGCAGCCTCCGGCCCTAGAATGAACGAAACCGCGTCCGCCCGCGTAGGGTATGGCTGTCCGCTCACAACAAAAGAAACTCGCCGTTCGCGGTGTACCATGCGCGCCAAAGCATCAATGTCAAAGCGCAAGCCGACAAGACTCAAGCGTGAACGGCCAAAGCGTGAATTGCCCAAGCACGAAATGATCTCCAAATGATCGGCCGCAAAATGCGAATGCCGGAAATGTCGGTATATCGTCCAGCATTTCTCCGCGTCTCTGCGCCTTTGCGGTTCAAACGACTACGTTGCCACCATAGTCCAACGGAGCTTTTGCCATGTTGAACCCCGCCCTCACATCGCGTCTCCCGCGACGCGTTCGGTCATTGCTGCTCGCCTTGCTCGTCGTTGCCGGTGCCCTGCCCTCCCACGCGGCCGAACCCAAATCGTCGCTCGAGTTCGTCCCCGCCGACGCCCACGTCTATGTCTCCGTCTCGCGGCTCGGCGAGCACATAGAAACGATCGCCAAGAGCAACTGGTGGGCGGAGGTGCAAAAGAATGAAGCGTTCCGCCGCGCCGTTCAAAAACTCAAGCCCAACGCTGGCCCCGACGTCGACGCGGAATTGCCGGCGGCGGCCATGATCCTCGCAGACGCCGCGAACCTCCCCCTCTTCGCCCTCGCCGGCGAAATGACCTCCGAAGAAATCTTCTTCTACTCCGACCGCCGCGCCGTCGACATGATCGCCCTCTCCGGCGAACTCTCCGAGAACATGTACATCACCTACTCGGGCATCGGCTTCATGTTCGCCACCGGACAATTCTCCCCGTTCGACGACAACTTCGAAGTCACGCTCGCCGATTGGATGCTCCGCCCGCTGCGCGACAACCTCGACAAAGTCGCCGTGCCGAATCTCGTGATGGGCTTCAGGATCAAAGACCCCGCCAATGCCGAAAAAGTCCTCGCCGCGCAAGTCGACCGCCTCCGTGAAGGGCTGAGCGATTTCGGCGTCGCGTCTCCATCGAACGACATCTCCGTCGAAAAAGTCGGCGGCGTGAACTGTTGGGTGTGGCGATTCAGCGGCGAGTCGGTTCCGTGGAAGGACGTGTTCGACGTCGAGCCTCAACTCATGCCCAGCTTCGAATTGATCTTCGCCCACCTGCGTAAGCTCAGCGGCGTTGTCACGCTATGTGTCCGCGACGGCTACGTTCTCGTCGCCGTGGCCGAATCGCCCGTCTGGCTCGAAAAACTCGGCCAAGGCCCGTTGCTCGCCGACAAGACCGACCTCGCGCCGCTCAAAGCCCTCGCCGACAAGCCGCTCACCGCCATCTGCTACACGAGTCGCGAAGCAAACGTCGCCTGGACGTTCGAGGAAACCGACCTCCGCAACGTCGCCCGCAGCATCAAACACGGCCTCGAAGCGGGCGGCGTTTCCGAGTCGACCGCCAAGGACGTCGGCCGCGCCATCGACGAAATGGCCGACGATCTCCGCCCGCACTTGCCGCGCCCCGGCTCCGTGCTCACCGCCGCATTCACAACCGGCCAAGGCGTCGAATTCATCACCTACGACCGCAGCGAGCCACTTCACGCCGACGGAACGAAACCGCTGTCGATTCTCGACCATGTCGGCCCATCGCCCGTCGCCTTTTGGGCCGGCAGAGCCAAGGGCACGGAAGAAACTTATCGCGCCCTCTCGAAAACCTTCACCGACGGCTACGACCTGATCGAAAAACACGTCTTTCCCGCCATGGACGGGGATGTCCAAACGCAGGTCCGCCCGTTCTTCGACCGCATGAAGCCCATCGCCAAGCGCTTCGACCGCGCCATGCGCGATCTCTGCCTGCCCCCGCTCGACGGCGGCGACTCCGCGATCGTCCTCACCGCGCGGCTCACCAACAACGCCTGGTCCTCCGGCGGACCTCCGTCGCCGCTCGAAATCCCGATCCCGCTCCCCGCGGTCGTACACTCCGTCAAGGACGTCGATCAACTCCACGCTGGCATCAAGGAAATGCACGCGGTATACAACGGCGGAGTGACCGCGATGGTCGAAGCAGCCGCCCAAACAGGGGCCATTCCAGCTTGGGGCGAAGAGGCGAAGATCGAAGAACCCAAGTCGCGAGAGTTCCCCGAAGGCACGATCTACTGGCACGTCCTGCCCAAGGAATGGGGTTTCGACAAACGCATCGCCGCCAACTACGGCTTCGCCGACAAACTCGTCGTCTTCTCGCTCGTCCCGCTCGACACCCGCGACATGCTCGGCAAGTCGACGCTAAAACTCCCCGCCCCGCTCGATGATCGCCAGCAACCGCTCGCCGCCGCCACCTACATCGACGTCCCCCGCGTCTGCGAGATCGCCGGTGGCGCGATGATCCTCAGCGCATCCACGGGATACGAATTCGTCGAAGAGGTCCACACGGACGAGGACGGTACGATT
>JAJDEG010000674.1 GCA_029259895.1 Planctomycetota bacterium | reverse complement strand
TTCGGCCCGGGCTATCCGATCCAAGTGGTGGACATCGCCTATGGTCTTAGCGAGACCGATGTCGCGTTTTCGCTCGTGGACGCGACGAGCGAAGCGGTCGTGCTCGTGGCTACCGAACCGGCCGATATGCCGGCGGACTGGAACTCCGCGGCGTTCGATGCATCGTCGTGGCCGCTTTCGCCGCGCGGAGCCGTTGGACCGGCCTCGATCGGCTTTGAAACCACGCCGTCGGCACCAAACTATTCCGATGTCGTCCTCGCCGACGGCCCAACGCACTACTATCGGTTCGAGGAATCCAGCACGGTCGCACCGGCCCGCGACGAAATTGGCGGCGGCCCCAACGGCGACCGTCCTGGCACTTTCATCGGCGGCATCACGCTCGGACAGCCGAGTGTCGCGGCGTCGATGGGAAGCGCCGCACGATTCAACGGCGCGGCGGACACCTACGTCAGCCTCGGAGCGCCTTTTCACGTCGGCAATTCCATCACGGTCGAGGCCTGGGTCAATCTCGACGCAGCCGCCAACAAGGCGTTCCACTCGGCCGTCGCCCGCTGGTCGGGTAGCTACGAGCTCGACGTGAACCAGGGCGACGGCGTCGGCAACTTCGTCGCTTTCAACGACAGCGGCACGTTCGTCAACACGGCCACCGCGCCGTTCACCCACGGCGCATGGCATCACCTCGTCGGCGTTTTCGACGGCACCGGCGGAACGGCCACGGTCTATCTCGACGGCGTCCAGGGCACCAGCCAGACGATTGGCGGCCTGCTGCAAGATGCCGGCACGACGATGTTCATCGGCGCCACGCGCGACGGCGCGGCCAGCGGATTCAACTGGACTGGGCTTATCGACGAAGTCGCGTTCTACGACCGTGCATTGACCACCGAGGAAATCCAGTCGCACTATCGAGCAGGCACAGGCGACGCGACGGGCGACGGTTACGCCGACGTCATCGAAATCGATATCGAATCGCAGATGTCGGGCGTAAACGCATCGGCGCTCGTCCGCACGACGTTCGACGTCGCCGATCCGGCCCGTTTGGACACGTTGAATCTCGACGTGCAATACGACGACGGTTTCGTCGCGTACCTCAATGGCGTCGAAGTCGCTCGCCGCAATGCGCCCGCCGGACAGCTCGCATGGAACGCGGCGGCGGCCTCGGCGCGTGCGGATGGCACGGGCCTCGTCGCCGAAGCGATCGACCTGTCCGCGCATCTCGGAAGCCTTACGGCGGGACAGAATGTTCTCGCCATCCACGCGCTAAACGCGGACGCGGCAGACGACGACCTGCTTATCGTGCCTAGGCTAACGGCCGTCGACACCAGCGCCATCGATCCGGCCGTCGGCGGCGCTTATCTCAACGATCCCACGCCAGGCGCGGCGAATTCTTCCGGTTCACCCGGCATCAAACGGATCACCAACGTCACGATCAGCGAGATAGTTGCGCTCGGCGATGTCGGCTTGCTCGACGAAGACGGCGACGCGTCCGACTGGATCGAATTGCACAATGCTGGTCCGTTTCCCGTGGATCTCGACAACGCTTATCTCACCGACGATCCGCTCGACTTGACGGGCTGGCGATTTCCTGCGGCGACCGTCATCCCCGCCGGCAGATATCTCGTCGTGTTCGCTTCGGGCAAGGACCGAAACCGCGGTGAATTGCACACCGACTTCCGCCTCGCCTCCGAAGGAGATTTCATCGCTCTAGTGACGACTGACGGGCAATCGATTGTCTCGTCGATCGGTCCGTTCGCGAATCAGTATCCCGACGTATCGTATGGTCGGGCGGACGTGGCGACGCCGATCCCGCTGGTCCGGCCGGGCGACGTGGCGCGAGTTCTCGTCCCGACGTCATCGGCCGACGTCACGGCAGCGTGGACGTCGCCGACGTTCGACGACTCGCTATGGCCAATTTCTCCGCGCGGAGCCACGGGACCGACCGCCGTCGGCTTCGATACCGGTGCCCTCGCGCCCTACGCGGAGACGGTGCTCGCCGACGCGCCGATTCATTACTGGCGTTTCGAGGAAGCTTCGACCGCGACGCCGGCCGCCGATATCGGCACGGTCGGGGGCAATCCGGGAACGTACACCGGCGGCATCACGCTCGGCCAAGCGAGCGTCGCGGCCAACCTCGGCAACGCTGCCCGCTGGGACGGATTGAGCGGCACGTATGTCGACGTCGGTACACTTCACGCCGGCGACTCGATGACCGTCGAGGCCTGGGTGAATCTCGACCCGGCCGCAACGGCTGCGACGCACGCAATTGCCTCACGCTGGGTTGGGAGTTGGGAACTAAACGTTACGAGCGCCGATGTGGCAACTTTTCTCGGCTTCACAATGCCGGGGCCGGTGTTGAGGACATCGACGGCGGCGACAGCGATGACTCGTGGGCAGTGGCATCATTTGGCCGGCGTGCTCGATGCCGCCGCGGGAACGCTGACCACCTACATCGACGGCGTCGCGGGGACGCCGCTTACCTTTGGCCCGGGGCACGTCCTGCGCAACGCTTCGGCCGGCGCGGTCGACGTCAAACTCGGCGCATCGCGCACCGGCAGCGGTTCGACCGGTTTCAATTGGCACGGCCTGATGGACGAAGTGGCCCTATACGACCGCCCGCTGTTGCCCGCCGAAGTCGTCGAGCACTATCAAGCGGCGGCCGGCGCTGCGACGACGATCGACGATTTGATTTCGACCGACGTCGAGTCCGAAATGTCCGGCGTCGGTTCGACGGCGCTGGTGCGGATCCCGTTCACCGCGACCGATCCGGCGTCGCTCGAT
Organism: Planctomycetota bacterium; assembly: GCA_029259895.1. Classification (GTDB taxonomy): domain Bacteria; phylum Planctomycetota; class Planctomycetia; order Pirellulales; family PLA5; genus PLA5. Next base: position 2,575 of record JAJDEG010000674.1, on the reverse strand, counting down.
CGCTTGACGCTGCGCATCGGTTACGACGACGGGTTTGTGGCATATCTCAACGGCGTGGAGATCGCCCGCCGCAACGCGCCGGGAGTGGCGGGGCAATCGCTGGCGTTCGACGCAACGGCGACTTCGGCCCATTCACCCACGGCGGTCGAGGAGATCGACGTTTCCACGCATTTGTCGCTGCTTCTCGGCGGTGCAAACGCGAATGTACTGGCGATTCACGGGCTGAACTTGTCCGCCGCGGATCGCGATTTCTATCTTCTTCCCGAACTCGGCGGACAAGACGTCGACGCCAGCACGAGCGTGCTGCGTTACTTTGCGACGCCCACGCCCGGCGCGGCCAACGGTACGGGTGCGGTCGATCGCGGCCCAGTGCTCGATTCGGTGGGACACACGCCGAATGTTCCGCAGGATGACGAGGATATCGTCGTCACCGCCCGCGTAACGCCGTTGCTGTCGGCCGCGACGAACGTCGCGTTGCATTATCGCGTGATGTTCGGCGCGGAAGCGACTGTCGCGATGCGCGACGACGGCGTCGGCGCGGATACGCTGGCCGGCGACGGTATCTATACCGGCATAATTCCGGCATCGGTCAGCGCGCCGGGCGAGATGGTCCGCTATTACGTTACGGCGACCGACGCTGCGGCCAATCTGTCTCGCTGGCCGCTGTTTAACGATCGGTCGGGCCAGGACCAATCGGCCGAATACCTGGGAAACGTCGTCGCCGATCCGACCATCGCGAGCACGTTGCCGCGCATCGAGTGGTTCGTCGCGCCCGGTCAATCGGCCGGCGTCGACAGCGCGAGCCAGATCGGCGGCCGCGCGAGCTTGTTCTACGACGGCGAGTTTTACGACAACATTTTCGTGCGTACGCGCGGAGCCACGGCGACGACGTATCCCAAGAAGCCCTACAAGTTCGACTTCCCGAAAGGCGGATTCTTCCGCTTCCGCGACGGTGCGCCGCGCGTCGAAGAGATCAACGTCAACAGCACGTTCCAGGACAAGGCGCTCGTCCGCGCTCCGCTGTCGTTCGAGACCTATCGGGCCGCCGGCGTGCCCGTGCCGGATGCGTTCAACGTCCGGGTCGAGCGCAACGGCGAGTTCTTCAGCGTCGCAGTGATGATCGAGCAGGTCGACGACGAATTCCTAGAACGTCGCGGTTTCGATCCCGAAGGGGCGCTGTACAAGTTCGTCAGCTTCAACGGACTCACGTCGTCCAGTGCGAACGTCGAGAAGAAAACCCGCCGCGACGAAGGCAACGCCGACCTGGCCGCCCTCGTCGCCGGCCTCGCCTTGGGCAATCCGAACCGCGCCGACTTCGTGCTCGACAGTTTCGACGTGCCAGCCGTCATCAATTACCTCGCCGCGGGCATCCTGTTTCAAGACTTCGACCGCACCGTCAAGAACTACTACCTCTACCGCGACACGAACGGCGACGGCCAGTGGCAGGTGTTCCCGTGGGACAAGGATCTCACGTTCGGGCTGCAAGGACTCACCACCGACGTCGTGCAAGGCAACAACGACTCGCCAACCGCGGGCAGCGCGTTCATCGGCCATCCGCTCTTCGGCACGTCCGATCGCAACTGCTGCGGCACGAACAATCTTTTCGACGCGATGTTCGACACGCCGGTGCTCCGTGAGATGTTTCTACGGCGGCTGCGGACGCTGATGGACGAGTTTCTGCAACCGCCCGACACGCCGGTCGGCGAGCGGTTCTTCGAGACCCGCCTCGACGAGCTTGCGTCGTCGCTGGCCTCGGACGCGACCCTCGATCTGGCGCGGTGGGGTGCCGGATTCGGTACGCTGCAAACGCTGTCGACCGCGATCGACGCCATCAAGTCGAATTACCTCGCCCAGCGCCGCGTCCATCTCTACGAAACGCATAGCATCGACGCCATCACGCCCGGCGGAGAATTAACCACGCTCATTTCGGGCGTCGCCGGCGCGACGACGGCCAGCTATTTCGTGCCGACCGACGATTCCCTCGGCACGACGTGGACGCAAACCAACTTCACGCCCTCGGCACCTTGGCCGCAAGGTCCGCTCGGCATCGGGTACGAAGATCAGCCGGCCGACTACGCCGATCTGCTCCCCACCCGAGTCCGGCCGCAGGATGCCTGCGTCACCTGCACGTCGGTCTTCGTCCGCATTCCGTTCGACGTGGCCGATTCCGGCGACATCGAGAAGCTCACGCTGAGGATGAAATACGACGACGGCTTCGTGGCCTATCTTAACGGCATCGAAGTCGCCCGGCGAAACGTGGCGGGCGCGGTCGGGGGCACCGTGGCGTTCGACACCGCCGCCGCCAATCATGCCGACACCGCCGCCGTGGTGTTCGAGGACATTTCCATCGCCTCGGCATCCGTCACCGCCGGTACGAACATGCTGGCGATCCACGCGATCAACTCTGGCGTGGGAAGCAGCGACATGCTCTTGTTGCCGGAGCTGGTCGAGGGCCTGCCGCCGAACGCCAACTCGGTGGGCATTCCGCATGCACAGACAACGAATCCACCGATTCAGTTTGGTGCGATCGACGTCAATCCGGCCTCTGGCGATCAAGAAGATGAATTCATCGAAT
>JAJDEG010000673.1 GCA_029259895.1 Planctomycetota bacterium | reverse complement strand
CGTACTGGCATCGCCGCCGACCGCAACGCCAATGCCCTGCCAGTCTGGCCAAGTCATTCGCCGAAAGAACAGCACGACCAACGTGCCAATTAGCCAAATCGGCAGCAGCAGCGCACCCCACATTAGAATCGCACACGACGTGTTGGCGATGACCGCCTCGCTCGGCGAAAGTCGAACGCCGCCCATGATCGTCATGATCGGCTGCGGAACGAGACTAATCGCCAGCAGAGCAATCGAATCCGCGAAGAGCATCACGACCATCACGGCCGCCCACAGCCGAGCGGAAAACAAAACCGACGCCACGCGAATCACCAGCGCCACGCGCCACAGCGACACGCCACCGAGCAAATACAGATTGACCACCGTCGCCTCCAGCGGCGGCAAGGCCCGCTCCACCGGAATCGCATACACCCAAGCCAGCGGCGCGGTCATCCAGTACAAGCCGAGAAAGCGACCGTAGCCGATCCACCACTGCCCCGGGCGTAGCCGACATCGCGCCGCCACGCTCAACAACGCATACAGCACGAGCGAGGTGCCCAGCGAAGCCACCAACGGCAACAACGCGTGATACGGCTCTGCCAGCAAATCCTCGCCGTCGTATTCGCGGGCCAATCCGGCCGACAGCACGAACAACAGCCCAACGAGCGCCGCCCGAGGACACCCAGCGATCCGCTCAATCGCTTCGCGGCGTCCAATGAGAAACCAGCAGATCGTCCGAACGTCCATACGAAATGCTTCGCCAACATGGGCCGACGGATTCGCGGCGTGCACGCCACGCCGAGAGACGGCTCGCACAACCCCCTCGGCGCTATCGCTGCCCGAATTCTATCACATCGCGACACCATCTTCCGTCATCCCCGTCTTCCGGTCGTCGTTCACTCTCGACTTGACGCCGACCCCGCTTCGTCCGGACAATCCCCCGCGACCCGCATCGCCCATCTCTCCAAGCCGCCCATGCAAAGCACCGACGCACCACCGAACGAATCGCCATGAACTCCCAACGCACCATGGGCCTGTCCGCGGCCACCGGCGTCGGAGTCGGCGCGATCGTCGGCGGCGGCATACTCGCCCTGGCCGGCGTGGCCTTCGCCGCCACCGGTCCGGCCGCCATCCTGGCGTTCGCCCTCAACGGTATCATCGCCCTGCTCACCGCGCTCAGCTTCGCCGAAATGGCGTCGAAGTTCCCCGAGTCCGGCGGCACCTACACGTTCGCCAAAAAAGTACTCTCCGTCGAAGCCGCATTCACCGTCGGCTGGGTCGTCTGGTTCGCATCAATCGTCGCCGCCGTGCTGTACGCCGTCGGGTTTGGCCACTTCGCATTGATCATGATCGCCGACATCTGGAATGCCGCGCGAGGCGACGCGCCCGCTTGGCTGCACGATCCCCGCGGCGCCACAGTGCTGGCCGCCGCGACGACGCTGCTCCTCGGCGCGGGCCTGATGCGCAAAGCCGCCGGCGGTGGCCAATGGACGAACGTCGCCAAAGTCATCGTCTTTTCCGTGCTCATCGCCGGCGGACTCTACGCCGTCGCCCAACAACCGCCGCGAGACACGCTCGCCGCCCTCCGCCCCTTCTTCACCGTCGGCCTCGGCGGCCTCATCCAAGCGATGGGCTACACGTTTATCGCGCTGCAAGGGTTCGATCTCATCGCGGCCGTCGGCGGGGAAGTTCGCGATCCCGAAAAAACCCTGCCCAGGGCAATGTTGATCTCGCTCGCCATCGCGCTGGTCATTTACCTCCCGCTGCTGTTCGTCATCGCCACCGTCGGCGTTCTGCCCGGCGAGTCAATCGGCGAAGCGGCCGCCAACGACCCCGAGGGCATCGTCGCCGTCGCCGCGCGAATCTATCTCGGCCCCTTCGGCTACTGGCTGGTCATCCTTGCCGCCGTACTTTCGATGTTTTCCGCGCTGCAAGCCAATCTGCTCGCCGCCTCGCGCATCGCCCGCGCAATGGCCCTCGATCGCACGCTTCCGTCGCGACTGGCCGGCTTGAACGCGGCCCGCGGCACGCCCATAGTCGCCGTCGCCGCGACGACCGTACTCGTGCTCGCCTTGCTATTCCTCTTGCCCGACGTCGCCGCGGCCGGCGCGGCATCGAGCCTCATCTTCCTCGTCACGTTCGGCCTCGCCCATTGGATCGCGATTCTCGTCCGCCAGCGGAGCATCCGCCGGCCGCCGCCATTTCGCACGCCGCTGTTCCCCCTCGTGCCCGTCATCGGCGGATTGTCCTGCATCGCGCTCGCCATCTTTCAAGGCATCGCCGTCCCCTCGGCCGGCATCGTCGCGTTGATCTGGCTCAGCATCGGCGGCGTGCTGTTCCTCGGAACGTTCGCCCGCCAGGCCCGCTTGAAAGACGCGTCCAGCACGGCCTACGATCCGGAACTCGTCACGCTCCGCGGCCGCACGCCGCTCGTCCTCGTCCCGATCGCCAATCCTCAGCACGCGGCGGCCATGATCGCGCTGGCCGACGCCCTCGTGCCCGGCGACATCGGCCGCGTCATGTTACAAACCGTCGTCTCCGCGCCCGAGGACTGGCGTCCCGACGACGATCCGCTCCCCATCGAACGAGCGCAAGCCGTCCTTCGCGAGTTGATCGCCGCCTCCGTCCGCTCCGGCGTCCACGCCGAAGCGCTCATGACCGTCGCGCCTCGCCCGCTCGAAGAAATCGCCCGCGTCGCCCGCCTCCATCGCTGCCAGTCGGTCGTCCTCGGACTCAGCGAAATCCCCAAGGGCGACCAGGCCACACAGTTCGAAGAGCTCCTCGGCGCACTCGAGTGCGACGTCGTCGTACTACGTCAACCGCCCGGCTGGAAGCTCGACGACGCCGCCGAAATCCTCGTCCCCGTCGCCGGTCGCGGCGGACACGATCATCTGCTGGCCTTGCTGATCGGCAGTCTGCTCCGCGGAGGCCGGCGCCGCGCCACCCTGCTCCGCGTACTCCCCGCCACCGCCAGCGCAAGCGACATCCGCCGCGCCGAGCGCGAACTCCATCCCTTCACCGCCGGCGATCTCGAATCCCGCTCGACCATCGAGGTCGTGCCCAGCGAAGATCCACTCTCGACGATCGCCAACCGCGCCGATCGTGCCGACCTTCTCGTCTTGGGCGTTCAGCGACTCGGTCGACGCAAGAAGCTCTTCGGCGCATTCACGCAACAACTAGTCCAACGCACCGCCCGACCCATCATCATCGTCAGCCGCCGCGGATAACGAACACCAACGAATAGCACCAACGAATCGCACCGTCGAATAACTTCAACGAACGACAAGGACGATGGAACGCCGTGCCAGTCACTGCGCGGTGCGGCTCCGTCCGTCGGCGAAGATCTTTTCGAGCAGCGCCGTCATGCGCTTGTGCTCCTCCGGATGCTCGCCGGCCACATCGGCCTTCTCGCCAGGATCGCTGCCGAGGTGGTACAGCGAGTCGATTGCGCCCCGCTTGCCAGTGGCCTTCTGCCGCACCAATTTCCAATCTCCTGACCGCAGCCCGAAATTGCCTCCGCCGTTGTCCTGTTGCACGAGGTGATCGCGCCCGCGCGCCCCGCTCTTGCCCAGCAGGGCATCCATCACGTCGAAGCTGTCCAGGCAGGCGTCGTCGCCAAGCTTCGCACCCGTCAAGGCCGCCAAACTGGCTGCCAAATCGATCGTGCAGACCATCTCGTCCGAAACGCCCGATTCGATACGCCCCTTCCATCGCGTAATCAGCGGCGTCCGCGTGCCACCTTCATACACCGAGTACTTCCCGCCGCGAAACGGCCCCGCCGGCATGTGCTTGCCGAGTTTTTCCACCGCCCCGTCGACATAACCGTCGTCGAGCACCGGCCCATTGTCCGAACAAAACACGACGAGCGTATTATCGGCCAGCTTCAACCGGTCGAGCGCTTTCATCAACTCGCCGACGCACCAATCCAACTCGACGATCGCGTCGCCGCGAAACCCCTGATCCGTCTTGCCCTGAAATCGCTCGTGCGGCATCCGCGGCACATGCAAATCGTGCGACGAAAAGAACAGAAAGAACGGCCGCTCGCGATTCTCCTCGATCCACCGCACCGATTCCTTCACCCACGCATCCGCCAAGTCTTCGTCGCGAAACCGCGCCTTGTGGCCACCCGTGTAAAACCCGATCCGGCTGATCCCGTTGTGGATCGTGCCGTTGTGTCCATGGCTCCAGTTCATCTTCAGCGAATCGCGCTCGGTGATTCCCGTCGGATGGTCTGGCGATGGCTTCTTTTCGCCAACCCACAGCGGATCGGCCGGATCGAGATTCCGCACGCGATGATCCTCGACATACACCTGTGGCACGCGATCGTTCGTCGTCGGCAGCAAGAAGCACCGATCGAACCCGATCTCCAACGGACCCGGCTTTAGCTCGCCGTTCCAATCCGGCGACTTATCGCCCAATCCGAGATGCCACTTGCCGATCACGGCCGTCGCATATCCAGCCTTGCGAAGAATCGCCGGCAGCGTCTCCGTCCCCGGCCGCACCAACGCTGGGCTGTTCGGCGGCGCGATACCCGTCCCCTTGTGCCGAAACGCATACGTCCCGGTAAGGAATGAGTACCGCGTCGGCGTGCAAGTCGATGCCGAGCAATATCCGCTCGTGAACCGCAGCCCTTCGCCGGCCAGGGCATCGATGCTCGGCGTTTCCAAAGCCGCGCTGCCGTTGCACGAAACGTCGCCATAGCCCAAGTCGTCGGCCATGATCACCACCACATTGGGCAACCGGCCCTCCTCCGCCGCATCGACTCGCCCACACGCAACCAGCCACAGCCCCGCCCATCCGAAACAAAAACGGCGCCAACGCGCCACCCCAAGCCACCGGCCACGAATGTCCATCCAATGCATCACCTGGCTCCTCGAATCTGTCAATGAAACGACAAACGCCCAACAAACCCACGCCGCCCACTCAACGTCCTCTCTGCGCACCCTCCGCGTCCCCCGCGTCCTCTGCGTTGAACGAACCAACGCCAGCTCCAACGCGACAGCGCACCCGCCTAGACACACGGCCACCAATCGAAATCGCCAGCAACCCCATCGCCACCACAACGAAACCCGTCGGCTCGGGCAGCGCCGCTCCGAATGTCGCCGCCATCGGCGATCCCGCCAATCGGCTCCCATAACTCGCTTGCAACATCGCCAAATCGCTGACCGTCGTCTTCCCATCCCCGTCGAAGTCTCCGGTTCCCCACGTCGCACCGCTCTCCATTCCAAAGTACTGCGCGAACAGCGCCGCATCCGCGCGGTCCACTTCGTCGTCGCCATTGATATCGCCCGCCAGCAAGTCCGGCGTCGACAAATCCCCCGTGTAGTAGATGTAAAACATGAACTGCATCTCGTCCGAACTCAGCGGCCCAAACTCGATCGTCTCATCGGTCCAGTTGTCGTAGGTCGTCACCAGCCGAACCTGATCGCCCGCCTCGAACGTCAGCGGCGGGTCGAAATGGAAAAGCGGCGGATGCTCCCAGTCGTTCGTCCAATACAGCAACTCGCCATCGTGTTCGCCCCCCACACCCTCGATACGAAACTCGACCGTGTGCTCGTGCGAATGCGACCAAAGCTGAATCAAGTGCCGCTGTTCGCCAAACGTGAACGTCTCGGACAACGTCGTCACCTGCTGCGGCGGCAGGCTGATATCGAAGTTGCCGAAATTGTCCTGGTCGGCCACGAATTGCACCTCGTCGCGATCCACCGTGTGCAAATTGACGTACACCTCACCCGGCGCGGTCGCGTCAGTTCGATTCACCGAATGGGAATTCAGATCGAATCCCGACCCGGCCGGTAGTCGCAGCGCCACGCCCGGCGGCAGATGATAGTTCGTGTTCGGCGTCTGCGTCCCCACGAACATCTGAAACGGGAATAGGTTTCCCAACTGCAGCGCCACCTGCAAGTTCGTCTGCCCCTGCTGATTGCGCAGATCGCGATAGACGTTCGGCGGCGGCGTGGGCGTCCCCGCGGGGTAGTTGTACAAGATAAAATGATGACTCCCCGGCCGATACGCAATCTCATACTGCGTGACGAACAAGTCCTCAGTCGTCTCCAGCGGCTCGTAATATAGAAACTCGCGATCATTCACCTCCGACGGCCACACATCGAACGGCCCCAGGTGAAGCTGAATTCCCTGCACCGGCGGCGCGAGCGGCGCGAACGGCGGCGGCTCGTACCGCGTCGTATCGTCCAAGAGCGACAAACTCGCCACCGACCCGGTCTGCGGCGCGCCGGCGATGATCCACTCGCGAACGTACGCCAACTCGCCATTGGTGAGCGGCGGCCGTCCCAGCGGCATGATCGCCCCATACCCCGGGTGGTCGTTGTAGTAGTGCTCCTGCTCCGGCGCGTTGATCTTCTCCCACAAAAAGCTCTGATGCAGTCCCGACTGCCCGCCCAGCGTACTCACCCGCCGCAGCCCATCGGCCCGCGCCGCAGAATTCTTCGGCAGTTCGGTAATCAACTCGTCGTACGCCACGTCCGGCGTCAGCACCAAGCCCGACTGCGCCGCAAACGAAGTCCCCGCCGAATGACAACTCGCACAGTTCCCACCCAAAATTCCATGCTGAATCGTCGACCAGGTATCGTCCACCCCAGCCCAGCTAACGCCCGGCAAGGAGGCGAATCCGGCCGCGACAACGCTCAGGCACAAGAAACATCGAAGATTGCTCATGATCTAGCCGCAACTCAAGCTGGCAGGAACAGAAGGGGTAAGGATTCCCGGTCCCCCGCATCCTAGTTCAAGCCCGGCCGAGCAACAACGTCCGGAGCATCTGCTGGACGAATCGCCGCCCAGTGGCGAAGATCAAGTTGCATCGCCGTAGACCAAGCCGTGCGGCACGGTCACCGGATCGACACCGCTGGACACGCCGACGGTCACGTTCTTTGCCAGCGTACAAGCGATTGGCACCGGTCCAGCGCCCGGCTTGATCTCGAACCAACACCCGACGACAACGAACGACGGCCGTCCATCCAAGAATTGCCGACGCACTTTCTTGATCGGTAGTCAAACGAACGAACGAGAAACGGATCGACCGATGGCATTCCACGCTGTGCTGGACAAGCCTGCAGCGGCACGTTGCGTCCTGGGAGCGGATTAGGATGAGCAAGCAACATGATGAACGATTGGCGCTCGTGGACCGCGCATGGGAGCTTTGTCGGAATGGTAAGAATCGTGAAGCGATTGTGTTGTTTAGCAAACTGCTCAGTGAGCACCAGATCTCGGATCTCTACAATGAGCGAGGCCTCTGCTATTCCGACCTAGGCGAAAGCGAGGCGGCGATCGCGGACTTTACGAAGGGGCTTGCGCTCGATCCCGCCGATCCTGACCTGTTCGTGAACCGTGGGAACGCGTACTTAGGGCGTGGCGACTACTTGAGGGCGGTACAGGATTACGACGCGGCAATTTCGGTGGGCGGTGAGCCCCGTGCAATTGCACATGCGCATAATGGGCGCGGGTGGGCGAAGTGGAAACTCGGCCAGGCCAGTGCCGCGATCAGCGACTTTGAAGCAGCCGTTCGCCTTGATGACGCGTATGCGTCTCCGCTGCACAACCAAGCCATCGTGCTAATGGCGCTCGAACGTTCGCATGGTGCACTCCCTTTCCTTGATCATGCACTGCGATTGGCACCCGAAGATGTTTCTACGCTGTGCCTGCGTTCGGATGCGTTTCGCACGCTGCATCAGTTTTCGAAGGCCCTCGACGACTGTGTAACGGCACATCGGATTGACGGAACAGACCCTGAACCCCGATGGCGCATTGCCTGGCTGCGCAGCACGTCGGCCGATTCCGCGATCCGCGACGGAGACGAAGCGTTGGGGCACGCCGTTGCGACTTGCGAGGCAACGCAGTGGGAAGACGTATCAAGTCTGATGTCGCTTGCGGCTGCACATGGCGAATGCGGTCGGTTTCAAGAGGCTATCCAATGGCAGGAGAAAGTGGTCGCGTTGGCGAGCAGTGAATATCAGGATTGGGCACTAAGTTGCCTCGAAACTCTGAAGAGTGGTCAGCCAGTGCGCGTTGGGCATACTTCGCAGAACCTGGAGGAACTATGCGGCGCGATGGATGAGGTGATATTCGCGCTGTGGGGCCATCTGGGCGAGAAGTGAACTTTCGAGCGCCGATCGGAGATATTGCAAGAAGTTGTGGATGGAAGTTTTTCAGGCGGCGGTTACTTGGGGTTTGATTCCATCGATGAATTGAACTCCGGCGATCACTTCGGGCAGTAGCTGCGAGCCGTTCAGCAGCCGCCACCTCTTCGCGGC
>JAJDEG010000672.1 GCA_029259895.1 Planctomycetota bacterium | reverse complement strand
GCGACCAGAACGCCGCGACGCCATGTCTTCTCTGTGCGGATCATCGAATCTTCTCCCGTGCAAACGTCTAACGAATGAGAAACTGCCGCGACGCCCCGCTTCCGCCCCCACCACGGAGCTGGGTACACCGAGCTAGGTACACCGAACCAGGGTCACAGCGCCATGGTCAAAGCCCGCCAGGGCCACAGCGCCAGGGCTGCGTAGCCAAAGCCGCTGATCGAGCGGCAAATCGCGCGCATCCAATGGTATCCGCTGGCCAGCCTAATTGCCAGAGTTGGCCAAATCCACACGCCAGTGGCAGGCACACTCCCTCGCGGCATCCACGCTTACCCATCCCCCCGCGACCGTCCAAAAAAATGACCTGGACTCGGTCGAGAATTTTTGACAGACTCTCGCCGCGCATTTCCTCCTTGATACAAATTTCGGCGTTATGTTGCGACGACCCACCCATCTTCGCCCCGTCCTCTTCGCGTCCCTGGCGCTCGGTCTCATCGTATCCTCGGCGTGCGGCTGCAAGTCGTGGGACCGCTGGGGAAATTGGAAAGACGACGGCTTTTCCGAGGACGACCAAAAGCTGACCAAGGACGTCCGCCCACGAGAGCCCAACGCGACCTTCTGGAGCACCAGTACCAAGGGGCAACAGATCGAACGCAATCTGGGTGTCGGCCGCGACTAGGCCGTTCTTGCCGCTGCGGCTTAGCGATTGAATTCGGCGTCTGCTTGATCGCTCCACGGAAGACGCCTCTGCCACCTCGCCGCGAAATTCCCGCTCGGCGGTATCTTGTGCCGCTCGATGTCCGCCGTTACGCTCGCGGCACACAGCGGGCGAAGGCGGCCCATGCCTAATCCGTGCTCGACTTCGTGCGTCGCCTCGCTGCGCACCACGTGCCGCGAAAGACAATTCACACTTCGGTCCCGTCGTGTCCGCACTGTCGCTCTCCATCGTCGAACTTGCTGCGGCGATCCGAAACGGCGAATTGCGCGCCGTCGACGTGCTCGAAGAATGTTTGGCCCGGATCGACGATCTCGATCGAGTGCTGCACGCCTGGGTATCCGTCGACGCCCAGAGCGCGCACCTCGCCGCCGAGGAAATTGACGGCCGAGCGAACCGCGACGATCCGCGGCCTCTCTTGGGCGTGCCGATCGGCATCAAAGACATCATCGACGTGGCGGGCCTTCCCACACGTGCCGGCTCGCCATTGCGGCAAGACCACAAGGCCGAGCGCGACGCGACCGTAGTAGCCCGTCTCCGCGCCGCTGGCGCGATCATCGTCGGCAAAACCGTCACCACCGAGTGGGCCTGCTTCGACCCGCCCCCGACGCTCAATCCGTGGAGCCTCAGCCACACGCCCGGCGGATCGAGTAGCGGATCGGCCGCCGCCGTCGCGGCGCGGATGTGCCCCGCCGCCATCGGCACGCAAACCGGCGGCTCCATTATCCGACCAGCGTCCTATTGCGGTGTCGCCGGACTAAAGCCAACATTCGGTCGCGTCAGCCGAGCCGGCGTCCTGCCGCTTAGCGAAAATCTCGACCACGTCGGCCCGATCGCCAAATGCGTGGCCGACCTGGCGCTGTTGCTCAACGTGCTCGCCGGCCACGACGAGGCCGATCCCGAATCGTCGGACGAAGAAACTGCGGACTACACGAGCCAATTAACGCGCGATCGGCCGCCGCGCATCGGCGTGATCGAAGAATTCTACCGATACCATGCGTCGGAAGACATCGACGATGTAACCAACGCCGCCGTCGAGCGACTCCGAGCCGCCGGCGCGCAAGTCATCCGTATCGTGCTGCCCGAGTCCTTCGCCGAAGTCGCCGCAATGCATTCCCGCGTGATGGCGGCGGAGATTTCCGACGTCCACGCAGATGCCTACGCCCAGCGTCCGGAAGCCTTCGGACAGAGCGTGGCTTCATTGATCGAACGGGGCCTGGCCATGTCGCAAGACGAATACCGCCAAGCACTCGACGACCGCCACGAATTCCAAGATGAAATTGCCGACGCGTTCGGCGACGTCGACATGCTCCTCGCCCCGTCCACCGATACGACGGCCCCTGACGATCTCGCCACCACTGGGCATCCGCTGTTTCAGTCGCACTGGAGTTTCGCCGGGCTGCCCTCCCTCACAATTCCGTGTGCGCTGGCCGAAGACGGCTTGCCCGCCGGCCTACAATTGATCGGCCGCGAGTTCGACGAAGCCCGCCTGCTCGGCGCGGCAGCGTGGTGCGAGCGCGTCCTCGATTTCCGCTCTCGCCCGCCGCTCGTGGACGGTTAACGACTTCGCATGGCCCCGGTGGCTTTCCTGCCAGTGAGAATCGGCGATTGATGCCGTTGTGGCCGGTCTCCACCGCGGTTGTGGCTCGGTCTCCCGACCGTGCCACGCATTCAAAGTATTGCGGCCGGTCTCCCGACCGCCACGGACTACGCCCCAGCCTCTAACGAAGCGACAACGCACATGACCGCTTCCTATCTCATCGCCGCCTGCCGCACGCCAATCGGCAAGTTCCTCGGCGGTCTCGCCAGCCTGCCGGCCCCACAGTTGGGCGCCATCGCCGTGGCCGAGGCCATCCGCCGCGCCGGCGTCGCACCCGACGCCGTCGACGAGGTCATCTTCGGCAACGTCCTCTCGGCCGGCGTAGGCCAAGCGCCCGCCCGCCAAGCCGCGCTCTTGGCCGGTCTATTGCCGACCGTCGCGGCCGTTACGGTAAACAAAGTCTGCGGCTCCGGCCTCAAAGCCGTGATGCTCGCCGATCAAGCGATTCGCGCCGGCGACGCGGAGGTCGTCGTCGCCGGCGGCATGGAGAACATGAGCCAAGCGCCGTTTCTCTTAGCCGGCGCGCGGGCTGGTTGGAAACTCGGCAACCGCGCCGCCGTCGATTCGATGATGCACGACGGCCTGTGGTGCGCCTTCGAGAATCAAGCGATGGGCGACGAGGCCAACTACATCGCCCAATCGCGCGGCGTTTCCCGCCAAGATCAAGACGCCTTTGCCGCCGAAAGCCACCGCCGAGCGATCGCCGCGGCCGCCGCTGGACACTTTCGCGAAGAAATCGTGCCCGTCGCCGTCAAATCCGGCAAGCAAGACGCCACGATCGCCGCCGACGAAGGCCCCCGCGAGGATTCGACCGCCGAGCGATTGGCCCGCCTCGCCCCGGCGTTCGATCCGACCGGCACGGTCACCGCGGGCAATGCGTCGCAGATATCGGACGGCGCCGCGGCGGTCGTCGTCGCCAGCGAAGAAGCGCTTCGCGCGTTGCCGCATCCGGCCGGCTCGCTGCCGCCGTTCCGTATCGTCACCCACGCCACCAGCGGCGTCGCGCCGAAAGAGATCTTCATCGCCCCGGTAACGGCCATCGAGAGAGTACTCGCCAAGGCCCAGCTAACGCTCGCCGATATTGATCTCGTCGAATTGAACGAAGCGTTCGCCGCCCAATGCCTGGCGTGTATGCAGCCGCTCGCGCTCGATCCCGGCAAGACGAACGTCTCCGGCGGTTCGATCGCGCTCGGCCACCCCATCGGTGCCAGCGGCGCGCGCGTACTGGTCACGCTCATGCACGCCCTCGCCCGCACCGGCGGTCGCCGCGGCCTCGCGTCGCTATGCCTCGGCGGCGGCAACGCTGTTGCCATGGTCATCGAACGCGCCGACGGCGTTTGAGGAACAACGCCACTAGCGCTACGTCGGCTCGATGCGGCAAGATGCCACGGCGCTCAATCGCAGCGCTTGCACGTCGCATTCGACGCCAATGCCCGGTTCGCTCCAAGCATCAATTCGATCGAGCACGTCTACCTCTTCGCGCAAGCCGTCATCGTCCATTTCAACCTCCGCGACAGCACCGTCAAGCATCGCCAACGCCGCCGCATGACGACTTCCAACGACGCCTCGTGTGCGGCAGCCAACCAAGCACGTCGCACCAGCCTCTCGGCACGCGGCGACGATTTCCAACGCCGCGGTCAG
>JAJDEG010000671.1 GCA_029259895.1 Planctomycetota bacterium | reverse complement strand
ATCCGCATACGTCCCAAACGCCGCCAGCCGGGCGATATAGTTCTCGTAATCCTTCGCCGAAACGAGGGTCAGCCGCTTATACAGTTCCGGAAACTCCGTATGAAACCCGCCGCGGTTCGTGATCGGCATCAAATACGTCTCAAACGTCGCCTCGGCCAGATCGTCCGCCAACAGCCGCGCAAAGATGTCGTAATCGATCTGCTCCGCTCGCGGCAATGCACCGCGGTCGATCGCCGCGAGCCGCTCGCCCAAGGCCTTCTTCTCCGCGATCCGCCGCTTCACCGCCTCCATCGACAAGTCCGGCAACCGGTCGTCGAAACGATGATCCCCCGTCTGCGTCGCCCACAGCGGATCGGCCCGCATGTCGGCATCCCAAGATTCGTCCAGCAACCGACCAAAATCCGCGGTCGCATCGCCGCGAGCAGTCCCCAGCGAGAACGCTAAAAATGCGGCCAGCGCCACATACGCAACGAACGACGTCAAAGCAGCAAGACGCATAGCGGAACCTCAAAAGATGACGGATCGGGCGGAAGTATATAGTCCACACCGGGCGGCGATCACTTCGAGCCGCGCCCCAACGCACACTCGACCCCCGCAACCGGCGATATGCCCCGCATGGTAGCGGATCGGCCCCACGCCCGCAAAGCACCGCCCCGGCAGGCCGACCACCACCACGCCCATTACCGCAACAATCCATCAATTCCCCCGCGCCGGCTTTCCGATAGCAGATCAGGGGCCGCCTTCACGACGCAAACACCCGGCGGCGTCCCGTCCGACAATTCACACATTCCGACAATTCACACAGTCCGACAATTCACATCGCCGCTGCCGCCATCCCGCGATCGCAGTGCTGGCGGCGATAGCATTCGCGCACCTGCGCGCCGCGAGGAGCCATACGTGGACATTCATCCGCTCGCGTCGGTCAGCCCTCAAGCACAACTCGGCCGCAACGTCCGCGTTGGCCCGTTCGCCGTCGTCGAGGACGACGTGGTGATCGGCGACGACTGCGAAATCGCCGCCCACGTCGTCGTCAAGTCCGGCACGTCGCTCGGCTCGAACAATCGCGTATTCGAGCACGCGGTCGTCGGTGGCCTGCCTCAGCACATCCACATTCCCGACCGACCTGGCCGCATCGCCATCGGTAACGGCAACGTCCTTCGCGAAAACGTAACGGTCCACCGCGCGCTCGACGCCGCTCACGAAACGCACGTCGGCAACGGCTGCCTGCTGATGGCCGGCTCGCACGTCGCGCACGACTGCCGCCTCGAAGACCAGGTGATCGTCGCCAACAACGTCATGCTTGGTGGCCACGTCACCATCGAAGAACGCGCCTACATCTCCGGTGCCGTCGGCATCCATCAATTCTGCCGCATCGGCACGCTGGCGATCGTCGGCGGTCAGGCCCACGTCGTGCGCGACGTGCCTCCGTTCGTTACGGTCGACGGCGTCGCCACCGCCATCGCCGGCCTCAATCGCGTCGGTCTACGTCGGGCCGGCTACTCCGCCGAAGCCATCGCCCAACTCAAAGCCGCCTACCGCCTGATCTACCGCAGCGGCCTGCCGTGGACAAAGGTTCTCGACTACTTGGCCGTCGATTTTCCCGATGGCCCGGCCGCTCGCTTCCGCGAGTTCTTCCTTACCGGGAAGCGCGGCTTCACGCCGCCGCGCCGCACGCCCTCCGGCGCAACGCTGCTCCTGCACGACAACGAAGAAGAATCCGCAACTCTGCAAGTCAAAGCCGGCTAGCTCCCGCCGCGTAACCGAACGTCCGCAAGAAAGAACGCATCTGGCCGCGGCCGATTCGCTCAACTGGCTGTTAAGGACCATCCCAGGCGATTTCCGCCATTAACTCCTTGGGTAGCCTCATTTCCCGCGTGCGAATTTGCGGAAGTAGACCCGTGATCGACGACAGCGCAGTGCTTAGGTCGATGACCTCGGTCGTAGGCGCGCCATCATCCGATTCCGCCGAGAATACCTCGACGATCGGCTTCCCCGGATTCTGTCGCGAACGCCGAATGACGCGGGCCGTCCGCCCGTCGTCGAGAACCACCTGACTCCCCAACGGATACAACGAAAGCACTTCCAGCAACGCCATCGTTACGTTCTTGGCGAATTTTCCCAGCGCCGCGTTGTAGAGGATGCAGCCCATCGCGTCGTGCGGAACGATCGGAGGGCGGCCTCGACGCTGCTCTGTAAAGCACATGTACGCGTCGCACACACCGAGTATCTGCGCGAAAGGATGAATTCGCGAACCCATCACTCCGTGAGGGTAACCCGAGCCGTCTGCCAGCTCGTGTACCTGGTAGGCCGCCAGCCGCACGCCCGGAGGAATCTGCGCCACACGTTCGAGCATGTCGCGCGTGTGCAACGGATGCCGCTTGTAGTCGTACCAGTCGTCCTCCGTAAACGGCGCGTCGAGGCGCAACAAGCGTTCGCGCAGTCGATACAGACCCCAATCGTGTACGATGCCGCAAACGCCCACGTCGGACACGGCAAGTTCGGAGAACTTCAGTTCCGTTGCAACGCACATGGCGAGCAACGCCAGCTTGATCGAACGCTGCGAGATCTGTTGCGCCGATGCGTTGGCCGCGGCATTGACGAGAAGATCGTCCTGATCCGTAATCAGGTCGTCGAGAAACGCCGTGGCGATGCCGGCGAGTTGGTCGCCGGCCACGCCCGTGCCGCTGATGACCTTGCGCGACAAGATATCGACCAGCGAAGTCGCCGCGGAAAACCGTTCCGTCAGACGCTTTGCCTTGACCACATCAAACTTCTCGGCCTTCGTCGGCGCTTGTCGCTCCTGCAGCGGCGGTCCCGAGTAGCACGCCAGTGCGGACAGCGATTTCGTCCAAAACAGCCGCTCGTCGTCCCCTTGATCGAAACCCGGCAACGACTCCTTGCGGATCGGCCGCATCAACTTTGCCGCATGACTCGCCGCGCCCGATTCGCCCAGCAAATGCGCAAGATCGGCCGGACTGACGAGAACGTGGCTGACGTTGCGCTCTAAGAGAAGTTGCTTAAGCCGATCCGTAAGCTCGGTTCCGGCCGCCAGCAGAAGCTTGTCGTTGAGGTCGTGGAGCGGCGCTTTCAAGATGCAGCCGATTCTAATCTGCTGCAGCGAGACGGGCACATTCATACGCGCACCTGCGAAAACGCACGGCTGCAAGCCCGCTAAGGCTCGCGTGACGAACAATGGACTTAAGACTCGCAGAGCTGCCGATCATTGTGTGAAATTAGTTCCAACTCACCGCACGTCGTCGTTGACGTCTTGCGAGCAAGTAGCTTGACCGGGTCGCGTGGGCGGAGTCTTAAGTAGTTCGGCTGGTGCGCGGTCGCCGCACTTCTGGGTGCGGCCTAGGGTTAATTCGGCATCGCCCCTCAGAATCGATGAGATTTCTTCATAAATTTGCGGTTACCATCCGACTGTGGCGCGGCCCCCTTTCGACGCACCGTACACCTAAGCACTCACAAAGAATGATCCACTCATGAGGGGTGCCGCATGTCGCGGTTAAAGAAAGTCCACGCACAGCGCATCGAGAACGCGGCGCGATGGCGAACGAGCATCGATCGATCTGCGACCCGAGTTCGGCACCGCGCCGTGCGTGACGGATTTTGCCGAATCGTGGAGCAACCGCGCTGGCAATTGCCCAGCCGCGATCCGCATTTCGCGCTTACGCGAATGCTCCGCCGCCTACTCCGCCGTCAGCAGCAAGTAATCCAGCCCAAACATATAGCCCTTCTGCGCCGCGATGTTCGAGCCAACAACTTCAACCGAAAGCCGATTGGGGCCCTTCGATAGTTCGACAGCGCCCAGCTTTAGTACGCCGCTGGTCACGACGTCCGGATAGTTGTAGAGATCGAGCGGCCCGCCCAATTTATCGCCGTCCAGATAAAGCTGCACGACGCCATAGTCGCCAGCCATCGTCATCGCGGTGGCTACGTTAAACGTTCCCGCGCTTTCGACGTCGAATTCTAGTTCCAGCTTCGCGCCCGGCTTCGCGCCGGACCAGAACAACTGCTTGCCACCGCTCCAGCGGTCGCGCTTGAAACCGGTCATCACCTGCGCCGACGTCTTTCCGTCGGAAGCGGAAATGACCTTCATATCCTCGCCTTCGATCGCGCCGGACACGCTTCCCGTCGCTTCGTCGATCTTCGACGCTGGGCCGCGCTGCGTCGTTCGTTTCGGTGCCTCGAAAACCTTCGGCTGCGCCGCCTTCCACGCCTGCTCGCTCACCTTCTGCTTGCGGTGCAGCAATACGTGCGAACCGACCATCCCGCCGACCACCACGTCGAGCAACTTATCGCCATTCACGTCGGCGATGCTGATCTGCCGGCCGATGCCCGCCTCGCCGTCGATCTTCTGCGGAATCCAGTCGACGCCGTCGTCGGTCCGCTTGAGCTTGAACCAATACACGACGGCTCCCGCGTCCCACAGCGGGCTTTGCTTGTGGTGAGAGTAAAACGTCTTGCCGGTCACGATGTCCATCAGCCCGTCGCCGTCCATGTCGGCCAGCGCCACTGAGTGCGGCTCGCTGAACACGACGCCGTAGCGATTCTCCGCCGGCTGACTCCCCACGATCAAGTGCATCTTCCAAGTCGTCTCGCCGCCGCTCTTGTCCTGCTCGTACCACGCCACGCCAAAATCGTGCGCCGCGAGACTGGTGACCACGTCGTTGTCGCCGTCCCCATCGACGTCGTAGGAGTACATCTCCGCGCCGCCGTAGGCATTGGTGAACGCCGCCTTGTGGAACGTCCACGGCTTCTCCGCGGGCGAATCCGCCGGCTGCTCGAACCAACCCGCCGCGGCAAGGATATCGTTCTTGCCGTCGCCGTTGATGTCGCCGATCCCCAGGCCATGCCCAAATTGCTTCGGTGCGGCCTCTTCCGAAATGCGATGCCACTTCCACGCATCGAACGGCCGCTCCCAATCGATCGTCGCAAATCCAAACGACCCGCCGAACGTACACACGAGCTCCGGTCGCTCGTCGCCCACCAAGTCAAATAGCCGCGGCGACTCGTTGGCCACCGAGTCGAACACCTGATGCTTCTTCCAAGGCTTGCCGAATCCCTCCGGCCCCGGGTTCTCGTAGACGTAAGCCGGCGTGGCCGGAAAACCAACCACGAACACGTCGTTTCGCCCATCGCCGTTGAAGTCGTAAACCCAATTGAAAAAGTTGTCGGCATACCGCTCGCGGCGCTGCGGCTTAGCAGGGTAAATCTCGTGCTTCTCCGTGAAGTCCGGTCCCCCAAACCAATACGGCCCGTACACGACGTCCGCGTGCCCGTCGCCGTCGATGTCGCCGGCATTGGCCCCTTCGGAAAAGTAAACGTCCGTTAGCCGTTGCCGCTCGAACGTGTGCAGCGAAAACTCTTCGGCCGACGCGGACGCAGACACGAACGCCGCCGAGAACGAACCGAGCGTCAAGCTAATCAGCGTCATGGCACGAAACGAACGGCCTATCGAATCGTCAAATTGCTTTGGCATGAAACCCTCGAAAGAAAAACGACGGACGCCGCAACGAATCGCCAAGTGGGACGACGGCACCCCGAAGAAGGACACGAACGACGAACCGGTAAGAACCCCGTTCATCCACATTCAATGCGTCTAACATACCCCGTTCCGAGTTCGTGGCAATGAGAAGTTGCGCAAAACACATGCGATTTTTCACGGACTACGTGTTTCGCGATTCACAATACAGTACCATGAATCGTGGATGGCATACGCGTCCCGCTTACATACGACTTATGATTTTTACGAACTAAGCCGACTTTCACTCTCCGCCGTCGCCATGAATCGTCGCAAGGCCGTCGCCCTGTTGATCGAAACGTCCAATGCCTACGCTCGCGGCCTGCTCGACGGCATCATCGCCTGGCAGCGCGAGCACGAGGCGTGGTCCGTATATCTCCCCGAGCAGGAACGCGGTGCCGCGCCGCCAACGTGGCTTAAAAGCTGGCAGGGCGACGGTATCATCGTCCGCATCGAGACCGAGGCCATTGCGAAATTCGTCCGCCGCGCAGGCGTGCCCGTCGTCGACGTCAGCGCCGCCCGGCGCGTAGGTGACGTTCCGTGGGTCGAAACGAACGACGAGGCAATCGCAAATCTCGGGGCGGATCACCTACTCGAACGCGGGTTTCGCCAACTCGCCTTTTGCGGCGAACAAAACTTCAACTGGTCGCGCTGGCGCTGCGAACATTTCGAGCGGCGCGTGCGCGCCGCCGGTGCGACGTTTCACGAATACCACTCGACGTCGCGCTTCGACCCCGATTTCTCCTGGACCCGCGAACGGCAGCAACTCATGAAGTGGCTCGCCAAGCTGCCGCGGCCGATCGGGATCATGGCCTGCTACGACATCAAGGGCCAACAAGTCCTCGACGCCTGTCGCGAGTTGGACATCGCCGTGCCCGAA
>JAJDEG010000068.1 GCA_029259895.1 Planctomycetota bacterium | reverse complement strand
GCGGATGCCTGATCCTTGACGGTGTAGTAGCGAATCAAGATGTGCGGAAGCGACGCCGTGCCACAGAACAGGGCGAGCATGAGCGAGAGGAAATCGAGTTTCTCGATGAATGTCTCGCCGCGGACTCCTTTGAACGTTGGGCTGGCACCGGGGAATAGTAAATCTTTTCCTTCGGCCGAAAAGGGGTAGTAAACCGTGGTCGCCGCGCCATTGGCTTCGACGATTTTGTCGCTCGCCCAGCGAACGATCTTGCTCCGCTGCAAGACGCTTAAATATTCGAGCGGACCGACCGGCCCAGTCTCTTTTGCGCCGCCGGGCAACTGCTCGACGTTGCCGACCGGGGCGAGTCGCGCTTCGCCATCTCCCGTTCCGCGCGGCAAGCCATCGACGAGCGACTGCCCGTCGGCGGTTACCGTTACGCTCTGGCAGACTGCGGCCTGCTGGCCGTCGACGCGCCAGACGTGTATGCGTCCGGCTGAATCGCGGGCACGCCGATAGGGCTTATCTTTCCATACGCCGTCGCTGGCCAACGGCGTCATTCCCTGCGGCGGCAGGCTCGCCACGTCGACCACGACGCGGCCCAAGTATGCGTCCACCCCTTCTTGCTCGCTCGTGCCATCGGCGGCGCTGCCGCCTGGATCGGTCGACAGACCGCGATTGAGGATCATCACGGTGAGCACGGCGCAGAACAGCACGAGCAGTCCGCCCTTGATGAATTGGACGTAGGTCGTGCTGACCATTCCGGCCGTGGCGACGATCACGATGACGATTCCGCCGACGACGAGGACGCCAGTGGCGTGCGAAAAGCCTAGCAGCGGCCGCATCAGTGCGCCGGCCCCGACCATTTGCGGAATGAGATAGAACACGCTCACGGCCAGCGTGCTGATCGCCGCGGCGAGCTTGATGCCGCGCGAGTTGAAGCGGCTGTCGAGCGCGTCGGCGAATGTGAATTTGCCTAGTCGCTTGAGCGGCTCAGCGATGACGAACAGCGCCACGACCCAGCCGGCGAGATACCCGATCGAGTACAGGAACCCGTCGTAGCCGTAGAAGGCGATCATCCCGCAGATGCCGAGGAATGACGCGGCGGAGAGGTAGTCGCCGGCGAATGCCACGCCGTTGATGAACCACGGACTCCCGCCTGACGCGGCGAAATAGCCCTGCGACGAGCGGGCCTTCGAGCCGAGATAGAAACTCAATCCCAACGTCACGGCCACGAAGACGGCGAAGGCAATGACGGCGACGGTCGAGGGCTGATAGAGCATGGAGCGGGGAGCAGGGGTCGGGGGTCAGGGGTCGGGATTCGGAGCGGGCCGGGTTGCAAACGGAGCGTTTAGCTTGAGGCGTTCTTTTCGCTGCCGGCACGGCATAGCCATAGGTAGACGAGCGCCAGCAGGAACGCTCCGACGATCAGGCCGAAGCCGGCGTAGATCGCGACGTTCACGCCGGCGACCTCGGTCCGCATCCAATCGGCGGCAAACGCCGTTAGCACGACGAACGCGGTGTAGAACACGAGGTAAACCGCGAACAACGCCAACCCAGCGCGAGAATTCCGCGCCATCGTCGCGGTTGATTCTTGCTCGCGTTGGTGCGTGCTTGCCGAATCGAAATGGGGCATGACTCGTTCCATCCCAAATTGCAAATTGAACGTTTCAACGCGATTCGCCCTATGTTGAGCGAATATCCGCGTGCCTAGTGTTCCGCGTGCCTAGTGTATCGTCTGCAAACGTCCGTGTCGCTACGCGCATCGCAATAGTCATGTCCGCGCTTCGCGTTTCGCGGCAATTTTATTCCGTGTCGCGCAAATTTCTTGCCCTCTTTGCGGCCGCTGTCCACAATGATGGGACTGAAGCAGATTGGGTTATCGTTGTACGGACGCACGCCGCTATTTCTTCGCTCGTCGCGCCGCGGCGCAGCTTGGGCAGAGGGTGTGCGCCGAGGCGCCGCGCGAGCGTCGCCGACGCATTGTCGCCAAAGAACTGTCGCCGAGAAACTGCCGCCGAGGACTCGGCGAAACAACTGGGAGCCGTCGCATGCTCGCATCGATTGCCTTGATGGACAACGAACAGCTTGGCGAAGTGCTTGAGGACAACTGTCGGGTGGTCGATGCTCGGCCGGGGCGTTGGCTGGTGGAGTTTGCCGGCCGCCGCATGTTGGTGGTCACCGACGAGGCGCAGGACCGGATGCGGATCATGGCCGTCGTCGCGTCTTGCGAAGACTTGCGGCCGCGCGACTTTCGCGTTCTGCTGGCCGCCAACTTCGACCGCACACTCGACGCGCGCTATGCCCTTGCCGGCGGCTATCTGTGGGCGGCGTACCTGCATCCGCTGGCCGACCTAACCGAGCATCAAATCGCCGACGGCCTCGCTCAGGTCGCCGCGATCGCCGAGAACTTCGGTACGTCCTACGCCGCTTCCGAGTTGACCTTCACCGGCGGCCGACACTAATCGGCCATCGGCCATTCTTCGCCACGGTCTCTCTTCGGCCCGCATGTCGGCCGCCGCGCGTTTCTGGCAACGATCGCCGACCAATGTCCGATCGTCGCTGCGGCCAGGGGCATTGCGTTGACCGGCCGCGATTGGCCAAGGATACTGGTGGCGGACCGGCTGTCGATGTTTTCGACGCCATCGACCTGGGGCCATTGACTTTACGCCTTCGCTGAAAGAGCAACGAGCATGCGTCTATCGCCAAGCTTCGTTAACGATTTCGAAACTTTGCCGCGTCGAGTTCGTCGACGACCCTTTGCAGGAGCGGCCCTCGTCCTGATCGCCGCCATCGCGACGCTCGTCTTAGGCGTGGGAACGCAAGTCGCCGCCGCAGTTGCAGATGCAGATGCTGCCGATAAGCCCGCCCCGCCCAACTTCATTTTCATTCTCGCCGACGATCTTGGTTACGGCGACCTCGGTTGCTATGGGCAGAAGCGGATTCGCACGCCGCGGCTGGATCGGATGGCCGACGAGGGACTACGGTTTCGCAATTTTTACGCGGGAGCGACCGTTTGTGCGCCGTCGCGATGCGTGTTGATGACCGGGTTGCACACCGGCCATTGCTGGATTCGCGGCAATGCGCGGCTCGATCTGCGGCCGGCGGACGTTACGGTGGCCGAGGTGCTCGGAGCGGCCGGCTATTCGAGCGGGCTGGTCGGCAAGTGGGGCTTGGGCGCGGAAGGTTCGGCCGGCGTGCCGACTCGTCAAGGTTTTACATCGTTCTTCGGCTATCTCGATCAACGGCACGCGCACAACTACTATCCGGAGTATTTGCTTCGCGGCGAAGAGCGCGTGATGTTGAAGAACGTCGTACCGAACGCGGATGACGTGGGCGCCGGCGTGGCGACGAAGCAGATCGACTATAGCCACGACCTGTTCGCGGAAGAGGCGCTGCAGTTTGTCGAGCGGCACAAAGACGGGCCGTTTTTTCTGTATCTGGCACTGACGATTCCGCACGCCAACAACGAAGCCGGCGGGCGCGGCATGGAAGTGCCCGACTTGGGCGAGTATGCCGATCTCGATTGGCCGGCGCCGCAG
Source organism: Planctomycetota bacterium (assembly GCA_029259895.1). Lineage (GTDB taxonomy): Bacteria > Planctomycetota > Planctomycetia > Pirellulales > PLA5 > PLA5. Next base: position 6,695 of record JAJDEG010000068.1, on the reverse strand, counting down.
AAGGGTCATGCGGCGATGATCTCGCGCATGGATCGCGACGTGGGGCGGCTGCTCGACAAGGTTAAGGAGTTGGGCATCGACGAGCGGACGCTGGTGGTGTTCTCGTCCGACAATGGCCCGCACGCCGAAGGGGGCAACGCCCCGAAGTTCAACCGATCGTCGGGCGAGCTTCGCGGCACGAAGCGCGATCTGTACGAAGGGGGCATTCGCGTGCCGACGATCGCGCGCTGGCCGGGGACGATTAAGCCGGGCGTGTCGGACCACATCGGATATTTCGCCGACTTGCTGCCGACGCTGGCCGAGCTGGCGGGCGCGAAAACGCCGGACGGGCTCGATGGGGTGAGCTTCGCGCCGACTCTGTTGGGCCGCGACGAGGATCAAGCCGAACACGAGTTTCTATATTGGGAGTTTTACGAACGTCGCGGCGCGCAGGCGGTGCGGCAAGGGAAGTGGAAGGCCGTACGCTCGCCGGTCGATGCGCCGGTTGAGTTGTACGACCTCGATGCCGACGTGGCGGAGAAGAACGATCTGGCCGCGGAGCAGCGCGACGTTGCGGCGCGGCTGACGGCGCTTATCGAGAAGGCCCATCGCCCAGCGGAACAGTGGCGCTTTCCGGGGGCGCGCAAGCGGGCGGCGAAGGAGTAGCGACGGTTGCTGCGACGTGCCGAATCCGCTTCGAGCGACGCGCTTGATACGCGTTGCCGAAACGTTGAGCTCAACGGCGATTTCGTCGCCATCGATTGATGCTAAACGTGGCAACGATTGCCGCGACGACCAGCGACGACGAAGCCGGTTCCGGCACGGGAAGTGGATCGTCGAGAACGATGCCTTTGGGAAGTCCGCCGCTGAAGAGGGTTTGCGAAAACTCGCCGTTTGGATCGGCAAACGTGAGGTCGCCGAATCCGACGGATCCGCGAAGTTCGACGACTTCGCGGAGGGGATCGCTGTACCGCCAACTAGAACTCGACCAATAGAGTCGCTGGTGCTGCGGATCGATCGCCAACCCGTGACCTCCTGAGTCGACCGTACTCGTAGCGTAAAAGAGACGATTGTTCGATCCATCGAGATCGGCTTCGTAGATGCGCCCGCTGTCTTCGTCGGAGTAGTACATTTTGCCATTGATCGCGTCGACTTCAATCGCGTCGATGTCGCCGCCAACGTCCGTAATGAGCGTTTCGAGATTTGAACCATCAAGGTCGGCGCGATGGACGCAATCGCCGGAGGAATCACCGGAACAGTCAATGGACGTTAGGAATAGGCGTTGGTTGGCGTGGTCGATATCGACGCCGTAGATGCGAGTGTCGGTGATGAGTGGTTCGACTTGGCTGCCGTCTAGATTGGCGCGGTACAACCCGTTCATCGTCCAGTATATCTTTCGATGCACAAGGTCCAGCTCAATGTCGAGCGGGTAGGGGGTGTCGGTGCCCGCAAATGCGCTGAGGTCGACGAGGGTCGTCACGTCGGAACCGTCCAGGTTCGCGCGTTGAACCAGGTTGAGATCGTTGTTCGTCCAGTACAGCGAGCCGGCGGCCGCATCGATGGCGAGTCGTTGGATGCCCCTTCGTAGCGGATCGGTGGCCAACGGAAACGACACGACGGATTCCAAGCCGGAACCGTCGAGGTTCGCGCGATAGATGCTGTTTGTGGTCGTGTCGCCCCAGTACATCTTCGTGGCGGCGGAGGCATCGACGCTCGAAATGAGGATCGCGGCCAGGGGGGCAAGTATGCGAAAGCTTATTCGGCGTATGCCGGATGTGTGGCACATGAGAACTGCTCCTTGCGATACTGGTTTGCGTGGGAATTGCGACGCACTGCATATCGCGGCGTATCGGTGTGTATCATTTTCGTATGCGGCAGTGGTGCAGCTAGATCGTTGGCGGCAACAATATGATAACGCGGTTCGTGCCTAGCGATCAAACGATTGCTTGGCACGCGATGGCCATCGACGGGAACCGAGCGCATTGCTCTTCGTAAAGGACATTTGCGATGACCAGAACGAATCGGACTTGGATGCTCTCGGGATTCGCTCTCGTCGCACTGCTTAGCGCCGGACTTGCTCCGGGCGGGGCGGATTCGGACGATGCACTTCGCGTTGGGGACGAGCGGTCCGAGAACGCTGCGCGGTCGCTGGCCCCTGTCGGGCACCCTTCGCTGGCGAGTCCGCATGCGTCGCCGATCGCTGCGATCGATGGCCGCGTCTTCGTCGTGAACACGCCGTCGGATACCGTTGATGTGATCGACGGCAAGACGCGAAAGATCGTCGCGCGCGTGAACGTCGGCGTCGACCCGGTTAGCGTTGCCGTGCGACCGGACGGGAAGGAAGTGTGGGTGTCGAATCACGTTTCGGACTCGGTGAGCGTTATCGACAACGACTCGGCCCAACCGACGTACTTGCAAGTGATCGCGACGATTCAGGAGTTCGATGCGGCGACGCGGGCGACGCGATTCGACGAACCGGTGGGCATCGCGTTTGCCGGCAACGACAAGGCGTACGTGGCGCTGTCGTCGGAGAATCAGATTGCGGTGGTCGACGTGGCCACGCGCGCGGTGACGAAGCGATTGACGATTGCTGCGCAGGATCCGCGGGCGATCGTCGTTCGCGGCGGGCGTCTTTTCGTGATTCCGTTTGAATCGAACAATCGAACGCAGTTGTCGGGCGGCAGCGGCGAGCGGATCGATGGCGACCTGGTGACGTTCGACGCCTGGCAGCATTCGATCTTCAATAACAACGTGCTTTCGCTGGGGCACGTTGTGGATATCGTCAAGCATCCGAAGGTGCCCGACAGGGATTTGTTTGTTTTCGATACGGCGACGGACGAGCTGGTGGGAACGGTGGATGGACTAGGCACGCTGCTGTATGGGCTGGCGGTCGACTCGCGGGGGCGCGTGTTCGTGGCGCAGACGGACGCTCGTAACGACGCCAATGGTCGAGCGGGCACGAAGAAACATGGTTTGGCGGAGTTGGAGAATCGTGCGTTTCTGAACCAGATCACGAGCGTGCGATTTAACGGGATGGACGCGGATGCGCCGGAGTTCATCGACCTTGAGCCGCTGCCGCCGCGGCATCCCGAGAAGGGGCAGGCCTTGGCGACGCCGTTCGGCATTGTGGTGAGCGACGATGACGCGACGTTGTTCGCTACGGCGGCGGGATCGGACAAGCTGATCGCGATCGATGCGGAAAGCGGCGAGATTCTGAGCCGCGTGGACGTGGGCGCCGTGCCGCGCGGACTTGCACTCGACGAGGTTGATAGTAACGGCGACGGCGATAAGGCGTCGCGGGCGTGGGTGTTGAATGCCGTTGAGAATTCGGTGTCGTTGGTCGACGTTTCCGACGCGAAAAATCTGCGCGTGGTCGAAACGGTGGCGCTGGAAGACCCGACGCATGCGGCGGTGAAGCGCGGGCGGATTGCGTTTGAAACGGCGTCGGCGTCGACGACGGGGACGTATTCTTGCGCGAGCTGCCATCCGGACGGACACACGGACCAATTACTGTGGGTGCTGAAGACGCCGATCGTGACGGGCGGCGATCAGATTATGCCGCGCTCGACGATGCCGATTCGTGGGCTGCGGGACACGGAGCCTTATCACTGGGACGGCATTCCCGGCGATCCTTATGGCGGCAACAATAGCGCCAACGTTCATGGCTCGGACGCGCCGAACAGTCGAGCGGACGACCCGACGACGAGCACGCGGCATCTGATCGACGGCGGTCTGGCGACGACGATGATGACCGTCGGCGACGAGACGGTGAACGACGAGACGGTGAACGACGAGGGGAAGGCAGGCGAGTTGTCGGCGGCGGAGCGCGACGATATGGCGACGTTTCTACTGAGCGTGCCGTATCCGCCGGCGCAAAAGCGCAGTTACGACAACGTCGTTTCGGACCGTGCCGCCGCGGGCTTCAAGCTGTTTCACGTCGACGGCGATCTGGACCCGAGCAAGACCGCGCCGAACGTGTGCGGGGACTGTCATCGCATGCCGTTTTGGGTGAGCACGAATACGCCGGGCACGGGCATGGACGCGCCGACGTGGCGGGGCGCGTACGATCGGTTTCTGATCTTGCCGCAGGGCCGGCTGAACATCATCGATTTCGATTTCTACGCGCGGGTGGCGGAGCGCGGTCAGGCGGAACGGGAGATTTGGCGGTTCTCGTGGGGCGGGCGGGGCCGATTCGATGCCGTGTGGGATATGGTTCTCGAAGGGAGCACGGGCTATTCGGGTTCATTCGCGCGGCAGGTCACGCTTAGTGAGGCGACGGCGGGCGCACGACTGACGGTGGATTTGCTCGATGCGCTGGAGGCATCCGCGCGCGATGGCGGCGTTGTGTTGGAAGGGGAAGGCGTGTTGATCGAGGACGGATCTGCGGAGTTTGTAGCGCTTCAGTTCGACGGCAAGTACGACAGTCCGTTGGCCGGCCATTCGGTGGAAGAAGGGCGTTACGTTAGCAAGGCCGAGGATGGGAAGGCTTACGCCCGGGAGGAATTGCTCGATCTGGCGGCGGGCGGGAAGTTCGTGGGGACGTTGACGGGGCGAGCGGGCGCGAAGGCGAGTGTGGACGATCCGCAACCGGCGCTGTGGACGGCCGGTCCGATCGAGCGGCAGCGGGGGCGACAGGAGTTTCCGATTCTTTACGCCGGCAACGGAAGCATGACGCTCGGCGGCCGGCACATCGACGACGGTGCAAGCGCGATCGTGGATGGGCGGCGGGTTGCCGCGACCGTGAGCCGCGGCGATGGCGACACGGTAACCGTCGCGCTGGCCACGTTGCCGCCGGTGGGAATGCACCTGTTGCAGGTGCAGAATCCGGGCGGGCTGCTGAGCAACGACTTCATTTTTCACGTGACCGAGTCGGCCGAGGCGGCGGCGGAGTTGAACCGGCGAACGGATGAGGCGCACGTCGACGTGCGCGATGCGATTGCCAGCGCGATCGAGCGCGGCGATGTGGACGGCGTGAAGAAGGTACTCGAAACGCACGGCGGGCGGATCAACGATCGGCGGCCGCGGACGGGGTCGACGCCGCTGATCGACGCGGCTTTTCGAGGGAATCTGGACATCGTCAAGCTGCTTATCGAGCGCGGCGCGAAGGTTGGCGGCACGAATCGCGACGGGAATACGCCGCTACACGTGGCGGCGTTTATGTGTCGCGCGGATATTGTTCGGCTGCTCGTCGACAAAGGGGCATCGACGAGCGCGAAGAACGGCCGCGGCGAGACGCCGATCGATGTGGTTGAATCGGCTTGGAGCGACGAGTTGGCGGCGTTCTATACGGCGATTGGGAGCGGGGCCGGGTTGCGGCTGGATTTGGAGGTCATCGAGCGGGAGCGGCCGCGGATGGCGGAGTTGCTGCGGAAGAAAGAGGCGAAATAGAGACCGTCGTCCCCTTTCGACTTCGCGGTGCGTCGCGATCAGAATGCCGTGGGCGGTTACGGTGAGATCGCATCCGACGACACTTTCGTCCCCTGATTTGCGGATGCTGACCTACGGGGCCGCGGCGGCGCGGTACGTGCGGACCCAGTCGACTTGCATGTTGTTCTTTTTCGCGTCGCTCAGGTCCGCGTCCGTTGGAACTTTGTCCGTGCCACGCCAGGCGTGCGCTTCGAGGTCCAGGATGAGCCGCACGGGCTGGTCCAGGTACTTGCCGCTCGGGTCGACAATTTCCTTGGGCAACGATAGCGTCCGCACCCGCTGGCCGTCGTAGAAGAATTGCAACTGCGTGTCGCTGATCCAGTAGACACCATAGCGGTGGAAATCGAAGGCGTACTTCGTGCCGTCTTTGGGATGGTGGGCTTGCTTATGCACGTCGCCGTTGCCGCCGCGCCGCTGGAAGTGAACGTCGGTCGCCGGATGCCGAGGAAACCAGTCCCCATCGCCGTAAATCTCGACGACGTCGATTTCGGTCTCGTTCTTGTCGTCGATCATCCAAAAGTTCGAGGACAACGTCGTAGCGGTGCCCTTCATCATGACCTCGGTGTAGCAGCCGGGCCGAAGCGTGGCCTTCGACGTGATGTAGCTCGTATAGGTATTGCGCGTGAAGCCCTCGTCGTCGCTCGGCGTCTGCTTGGCCGTGGGAATTCGCGAAGCGAAGATCGTGAGCACGCCGCCGTTCACGACGTAATTGTCCTTGGAAAAGTGCGTCGCGCCGGGACCGAACCAATTGTCGGGCTTGTGGTCGCTCCAGATGTTCGCGAACGCGCCGCGACCGTCGGGCGTGGTGGTGTCGTAGTTGAACTCGTCGGAAAGCGTGGCGTCCAATTCCCACTTGCTGCCCGACTCGAGACGGACCGGCACCGGGTGCTTGTCCCAGTCTCGCGTTTCGGCATGGGCTTCGAGCGTGAAAGCGACTAGGGAAGCGGCGGCAAGAGCGACCGCGAGAGCGACGTTGCAGACGATACGGGTCGGGTTGCGGCGAAGCATTTGAGTTCTCGTTGCGAATGGCGAGTGTGGTTGCGAACTTGCCGCGGCTCGATTCGCGCCGGACTTTCGTTTCGCGTTGACCACCATTGTACGATTCCGGGATGCGCGAGGACATTTTGCGCGACAGGCTTGTCGACATGGGCTCGTCGACATGGGGTCGTTGTTATGGGGCAGGTACGCGGGCGGGCGAGGTGTGGCCGGCCTCGTGTTGGCGTGTAGCGTTCTCGTAGAGTGGCCTGATTTGTTGTGGATTATCGGCCACTAATCGGGTCGCTTAGGTA
>JAJDEG010000670.1 GCA_029259895.1 Planctomycetota bacterium | reverse complement strand
GAGGGGACGCGGTTCAGCCGCGCGTTCGTCACTGCGCCGGTTTGTTCGCCGTGCCGCTCGGCATTGATCACGGGCATGTACCAGACGAGCATCGGCGCGCACCATCATCGCAGCGGCCGCGGCAAGGAGAAGATCCATCTTCCGGACGGGATCGTGCCCGTTCCGGCGTTGTTCAAGAAGGCCGGGTACTACACGTGCATCGGTGGTCCGGCGGTCAAGCGTCGCGGTTTGGGGAAGTCCGACTACAACTTCGAGTGGGACGCCTCGATGTACGACGGCAACGACTGGGCGGGTCGCAAGCCGGGTCAGCCGTTCTTCATGCAGGTGCAGTTGCACGGCGGCAAGCACGGCGCGGGGGGTGCCTGGCGCAACGCGGTGAAGAAGCGTTATGGCAAGCTGACCCGGGCGGAGGACGTCGTATTGCCGCCGTATTACCCGCGCGATCCGGTGCTGCTCGAAGATTGGGCGCGGTATTTGGATTCGGTCCGCTACACCGACATGGAAGTTGGCGATGTGATCGAGCGGCTGAAGACGGAAGGCATTCTCGATGAGACGGTCGTGTTCTTTATGACTGACCACGGCATCAGCCACGCCCGCGGCAAGCAGTATCTGAACGACGAGGGAATCCACGTGCCGTTCGTGGTTCGCGGGCCCAGTATCAAGGCTGGGTCGGTCCGCGAGGATTTGGTGGAGCACATCGACATGACGGCGGCGAGCTTGGCGCTGGCCGGCATCGAGATTCCGGCGACGATGCAAGGCCGCGATATCTTTGCGGCCGACTATAAGGCGCGCGACGCGGTTTTTTCGGCCCGCGATCGCTGCGACGAGACGGTCGAACGGATGCGCTCTGTGCGGACCGAGAAATACAAGTACATTCACAACTTCTATCCCCAGCGGCCGCACTTGCAGCCGAACCGCTACAAGGACGCCAAGCCGATCGTCCGCCGACTGCGCGCGATGCACGAGGCTGGCGAACTAAACGAGTTGCAGGAGAAACTGTTATTCCCGCCGACGCGACCGAAAGAGGAGTTGTACGACCTGACGGCCGATCCACACGAGTTGAAGAACCTTGCGGGCGACGCGTCGCACCGGGAAACGCTCGTCGCGCTTCGCGGTCGCCTCGAAACATGGATGAAGGAGACAAACGACCACGGCCGCGAGCCGGAAAGCGACGCCATGTACGACAGCGACATGGCGGCCTACTTGGGCGCGAAGTCCAACGCACAGAACGACATTTTGCGACGCAACATTGAGCAGATGAAACGCTGGGCGGCCGAGGGGAAGTAGATTTTCAGCGCTTGCGCGGGTGCGTTTGGCGGCTCGTGTTGGCAGCGATATCCGCGGGCGACGTCCGCGTTGATTTCCTTGCGAATGGGTTTAGACTGCCCCATTTGGCGGAGAAATGACCGGTTCTTGCGAAAAAACGACCGATTCTGGCGGTGACTTCGGCGATTTTACGGTGAAATCATTGATTGCGCGTGCAGCCCGTCCCTATATTTGACAGTGGCCATTACATTTGCGGGTCGGGCGCGAAAAATTGCGACTCGCGGCCACGCTGCCCAAAGTTTCAACACCATGAGTCCCAACGCCATGAGGCCCTACGCAATGTTTGTCCGCGGCATCGTCATCGCCTGCGTTCTTGCCGTGACCTTGGCGGCCGTTCCAGCGTCGGCCGAGGTGTTCGTGCTGCACAGCGGCGGCCAGATTGAGGGCCTGCTCGTTAATCGCGAGAACAAGTGGCCGACGGAGTACGTCGTGCGGACGGCGGACGGCGGCGAGATCACCATCTCGCGTCGCGACGTCAAGGAAGTCGTTCGTAAGCGCGACGCGGAAGTCGCTTACGATCGCGTCGCTCCGTCGTATGCCGACACGGTTGCGGATCAACTCAAGCTGGCCGATTGGTGCCGCGAGCATTATCTCTCCGCGCAAGAAAAAGCTCATCTCCGCCGCATTATCGAACTCGATCCCGACAACGCGCGGGTACGCAGCCGGCTCAAGTACAAGCAGTATCAAGGGGAGTGGCTGACGCAAGATGAGATTTACGAACGGCAGGGCTTGATCAAGTATCGCGGCAAACCGCGCACCAAGCAGGAGATCGAACTGATCGAGCAACGAACGTTGACCGATCAGAAGCAGAAGGCATGGTTTCAAACGCTCAAGCGGCTTCGCGAGGAGTTGGATAGCCGCGATGCCGACAAGAGCGCACTGGCCAGGGAAAAGCTGCTGGAGATCAGCGAACCCGACGCCGTTAAGGCGATCAAGTTTTACTACGACGCCGAAAACGACAAGCGGGTCAGCGACGCGGCCCGTGCGGCGAAGATCAGGCTCGGCTACGTGAAGGTGCTGGGAAACATCGGCACGCCCGACGCCGTCGCCGCGCTCGTCGAATACTCGTTAGCCGATAGCGATGCCGACGTCCGGCTGACGTCCGTTGAGATCGTCGGTCGCGTGAAGGCGTCGGCATCGACGAACCGCTATATGCTAGCGCTGCGCGATAAAGAGAACGAAGTCGTGCAAAGGGCGGCGCTCGGCCTACGCCACATCAACGACCGCCGTGCGATCGGCCCGTTGATCGACGCGCTGGTTACGCAGCACACCTTCGAACTGCCGACGTACGGCGCCAAGGGGCCCGGCTCAATCAATACGTCGTTCGACAAGAGCGGTGGCTCGACTGGCGGCGGAGGATTGGGCGTGAATACAAAGCCGCGCCGCATTCGCAAGTCGTTCCTCAACGAAGAGGTCCGCCACACGCTTGCAAAGATGACGGGTCAGGACTTCCAATTCAACCAGAGTCTGTGGACGCAGTGGCTGGGGACGCAAAGGGAAGTTCCGACGTTCGACGGTCGCCGCGACTAGCGTTCGACCGCCGCCTTCTCTCGTCCGGCCGTTCGTCGATCGCCGCTTTCGTCCTGCTGGGCGCTGGCGTCGTGACCGAGATACTGGCGGAGCGAAACCTGTTTGCACTCGCCGGCCATCGTTCGGACGGCCGCGACGCGCTC
>JAJDEG010000669.1 GCA_029259895.1 Planctomycetota bacterium | reverse complement strand
GTCGCCAATGCGCCGGCGTTGCAATGCGTTAAGACGTTGTCGCCGTCGCGAAGTAGTTCCGCACCGTGCCGCCCGATTTCGCGGCACGTGCGCCGGTCGTCGTCGTGAATGGCTCGCGCTTCCGCCAATAGCGTCTTCCGAGCTGCCGCTGCACCTTCGCCACCGCCATTCGTCGCAGCGGCACACGCATGTTTGCAACGCCGCCGCATTCGATCGAGGGCCCAAAACAGATTCACCGCCGTCGGCCGGCTGGTGGCCAAGTAGTTGGCGGCCGCGGCGACGCGCTGGGCAACGTCGTCGATGGACTCTGCGCCCCGCGTGGCGACGACGATGCCGTATGCCGCGGCGATTCCGATGGCTGGCGCGCCGCGAACCGACAGCGTGCGAATCGCCTGCCACACGGATTCGACGTCGCGGCAGTCGACGAACGTCAACTCGCTGGGCAACCGCCTCTGGTCGATCAAACGCAGATAACCGTCCGCCTCACCGATCCATTCCAATGTCGTCACACCGTCCATGTCTTTCCTCCGCGGCAGGGCGACTCGGCGGAGACGCCAACACACCGGTCGCGACGCCGTTACCGGTCGGCTTTGGCCGCTTGTGTTTTCTTCTCGTCGGCCTTTGCCTTGCGTGGTCCCGGCGGCGTCGTGTCGTGCAGGTATCGCGTCAACATGCCGAACAAATGCCGCGTCGTGTTGCGGCTCTCCGAGATGCTGTGGCTACGGTTCGGATAGGCGAACATGGTAAACGGCTTGTTGTGGGCGACCAGTTCGTTGACGAGGGCTTCCGCTCCTTGGTAATGACAGTTGTCGTCGCCCGTCCCGTGGACGAGCAGCAAGCTGCCCTTGAGCTGCTGGGCGTAGTTCACCGCCGAACCGCGATAATACCCGTCGGCATTGTCGCCGGGCAGGCCCATGTAGCGTTCCTGATAGATCGTGTCGTAGAACCGTTGATTCGGCACCGGCGCGACGGACATGCCCGCGCGGTACAGGTCCGGATAACGGAACAGCGCGTTGAGCGTCATCGATCCGCCGCCGCTCCAGCCCCAGATGGCGATCCGCTCCGGATCGAGATAGGGACGCTCGGCGAGCAGTTTTCGCGTCGCCGCCGCTTGCTCGGCCGAAGCGAGGATGCCGACCTGGCGATAGACGCACTTCCGCCACGCCCGACCGCGCGGGGCTGGTGTGCCGCGGTTGTCGATGCTCATCACCACGTATCCTTGTTGGGCGAGCATCGTGTACCACAGATAATTCCGCCCCATCCAGCGATTGAGCACCGTCTGTCCCGCCGGCTCGCCGTACACGTAAAACAGCACGGGATAACGGCGATTCTTCTTCATTTTCGGCGGCTTGATGCACCAGCCGTCGAGCAGCACGCCGTCGCCGATGTCGACGCGGAACAGCTCCGTCGGCGCTCGCTTGAGTTTGGCGAGCTTTTTCTTTAGCGATTCGTTATCGGCCAGCAGGCGAACTTGCTTGTGATCCGCCAAGCTGACGATTTCGGTGACAGGCGGCGTGTCGAACGTCGAATAGGAATGCACGGCATACTTCGCATCCGGCGACACGCGGTAGTCGTGCGTGCCGCGTTGCTCCGCCGGAGTAATGCGTTCGGCCTCCGAGCCGTCGAGCTTGGCGCGAAACAGGTACTTCTCCGTGGCGTTGTCCGGCGAGGCAAGATAATACAACCAGCCCCCGCCGTTGTCCTTGCCGTCTTCCCCGTTGCCACTCTCGTCGACGGCTTCGATGGCGATGACGTCGACGCCGTGCGGCGTAATCGGCGCGGCCTTGCCGTCGGCCATCGACACGGCATACGCCCTCCGCCAGCCATCGCGTTCGCTGAGCCAGATCAACTTGCGCCCGTCGTCGAGCCAATGAAACGTTGTGTTGTTGTTATCGACCCAAGCGTCGTCCGTTTCCGCCATGACGGTGCGGACGCTCCCCTTGGCGGCATCGGCGAGCATCAAGCGGTTCTCGTTTTGCAGCCGGTTGAACTGTTGCAGCACGATCGATGCGGTGCCGCGATCGTCCTCGCCCGTCCATTCCATGTGCGCGATGTAATGCTCGCGTGGATCGCCAGGCACATCGAGCCAGCGAGTCTTGCCGCCGCTTGCTCCGACGACGCCGACGCGAACGGCCGAGTTCCGCTCGCCGGCCTTGGGATAGGCGAACGTTTTCACTTCGGGATACAACCCCTGCGTGTTGTTCACCAGCGGAAACTCGCGCACGCCGGTCGTATCGACCTGCCAATAGGCGATCCGCTTGCCGTCGCCGCTCCAGCGAAATCCGTCGCGCAGATTCAACTCTTCCTCGTTGACCCAATCGAATGTGCCGTTGATCCGCGTCGACGAGCCGTCCGTCGTCAGCGCTACAATTCCGCCGCCGCGCAGGTCTTCAACGTAGATGTCGTTCTCGCGTACGTAAGCCACCCGTAGACCGTCGGGCGAGAACCGGGCGAACATCAGTGACGACGGCGCGGCGCCACCGTCTTTGCCAGAGCCGCCCAGTTTCTTCAATTCGCCCGCCGCAATGTCGAGAACCCAATAGTCGCCGCGCGTGCGATGCCGCCAGACGCGGCGGCTGTTCGTGTAAATTAGGAGCTTCGATTCGTCGGCCGAGAATTCGTACGATTCGACCGTCAGCGGCGACTGCTCGCCCGACGGCACGAATCGTAGTGCGGGCACAATCACTTCCGTCCGGTCGCTCGCTACGTCCCGCCACACGAGATCGCGTCCGCCGCCGCCATCGGCCGCCTTTTCCCAGGAGATGTATCCGCCGCGCCGCTCGTTCCAGCGAACGCTATGGCCCATGTCGCCGTGAAATCCGCCGGACGCAAAGACGCGATCCAGCGTCAGCAAGCGCTCGTCGGGCTTTTTCTGCTTCTCATCCGCCGCGGCCACGACCCCGAACGAAGCGAAGGCGTAACCAATAGCGAGTAATGCGATTGTTCGTCGGCGAAGCGCTCGCATCGGGAGCGCTGGTGTCGATTGCGTCATCGTGATCTTTCCGCGTCGGCCGGTGGGTGAAGGTAAGGAAAAGTGGCACGGTTTTGCGCCGCGCCGCTTCCTACGATCTTGGTTCGACCGCCGAGGCGAATCAAGGGGAAGAATGGTGGATCGACGAAGCAACGCATCGCGATGGCTCCCGGCAACTCTCGATCTGCCGCACGAAACGTTCCATCCTTGTCTCACACGTCGCCCGGAATCAACGAATAAACGGCCGCATCGCGGCAGCGGTCGCCGACGCTGGCCCGATTTCGCGCGATCCCCTCGAAGGTTGCCCCGATTTTCTCGGCCACGCGCCGACTGGCGTGATTCTCGACGTCGGCGAAGATTTCGATCCGCCGCAGACGGAGCCTGCCGAATCCGAACGGCACCACGGCCGCGGCGGCCTCGGTAGCGATGCCGTTGCCCGCGGCGTCCGTGCGCAGCCAGTAGCCGAGGTTTCCCCAGCGGCCGAGAACGTCGATGCGGTTGAGTCCGGTCAGGCCGATGAATCGTCCAGTCTGACGATCTTCGATCAGCAGCGCGAATTCGCGCGATGCCTGCCAAGACTCGAGCGTCGCGCAAAGCCACGCGCGGCAGGCCTCGCGCGTATAGCCGTCCTGGCACCACGGCAGCCACCGCGATAGCTCCGCGAGCGATGTACAAACCGCCGCGAACAGTTCGTCGTCATCGCTCGCGCGAACCGGTCGCAACCGCAACCGCGGCGTTTCGATGGCGAACGAATCGCCCAGCGGCGCGTCGATTATCGCCGCGGGCGGCACGTCGTTGGGATCATCGCTGGAAGGAGTCTTGACGCGGTTCATCGTTCTCACCCCATCGGGAGTACCTTCTCGAAACCATTTCCGTAGCGAGTTCCGTAGCGAGGACGCAATCGGCGGCAACGACGTTCGCCGCGTGGTATCCCCGCCATCGTAACGTCGAAAGCGACGGCGCGGAAACATCGTTCCCTCTCGCCCTGCTCTCCGCAAATTGCCCGGCTTAACGCGGTTGGACACGACCGAATCGCTAAAAGTTCACCAGTCGGCAAAGTTGCTCAATCCCGCGGCGAGGGAACGACGATTTTTACGAAATGCGTCGGGCGGTACTGCTGGACATGCCATCAGTGCCAGCCGCGATTGCGCTTCAGCGTCAAGGTCGATCGAACATGCCGCGGCGAACCATGCAGATCGAGCGGCTCGAAGCGCGTGCCACGCCGGCCGTCTTGCTCGCCG
>JAJDEG010000668.1 GCA_029259895.1 Planctomycetota bacterium | reverse complement strand
TCTCGTCCGACCTCGGTCGTCGGAATCGGCGTTCCGAGGATTTGCGAATGCGCGTGTTCGATCGATGCGCCTGCCGGGGCACCGACATTCTTGAAGACCAAGGTCGACGAAATTCCCGGCTTTTCTCGCATTTCAAACGCGCGTTGGCGGTAAACGTCGAATAGTTCGACGGCGGCCTTTTCGCTCAATTCGGTAATGCTGGTGACGTGCTCGGCGGTGTCGATAACGACTTCGTGGACGCCGTAGCCCGCCCCGCAGCGTAACAAGTCGTCGGGCGTCGGTGGTTGGGCTTCCGAGAAATCGCCATCGACGGCCGGGTACAAGTTCGCGACGACGCGGATGCGCCACTGGCTATCGTCGCCGTTCCAATTCGCCGGACGCCGCACGAGCAGGGCCTCGGGCGTTTCAGATTCGTTGCCGGGACAAAACACGCAGCGTCCGCTCTGTCGGTCTGGGCGCGGCGCGGTGAATTCGTTCGGCCGGTCGGCGCGATTCTCCGCGATAACTACCCAGCGATCGACGAGCGGATCGTGACGGACCTCGGACATGGCGGCGGGGGCGGTGGTGTGCGGTTCGACCGTGGATTCGACGGCGGATTCGATGGCGATTGAGCTTAGCTTGCGTTGAAGCAATTGCTGCATCGTAGACGGTTGGCTCGTCGGTGGGCAGGGGACGGGAGCAGGGGCTGGGGGCTGGAGGTTGGGGGCTCAGTTGCTGGAGAAGCGGGGGCGGGCGAGTGTTTCGACGGACGTTTGGTCGGCGTCGATCGACACGCGGACGGCACCGACTCGGGCCGTGTGGAGCGGCTTGGCGTCGACCTCGGCGTAGACGTCGGCGAGCAACTGGGGATTGCCGCGAAATCCGCCGCTGACGATGACCCACCGCGGTGTTGCCCAACGGGCGAATTCTTGCGGACTGCTGGCCGGGCTGCCGTGGTGCGGGGCGAGGAGCACGTCGACGTCGATCGGTGGGCGGCGAATCAGCCGCTGCAAGCCGGCTCCTTCGAGGTCGCCCGTGAGCAGCACGCGGCGGCCTGCGTATTCGATGGCCAGGACGATGCTGTTCGAGTTGTCGCTGCCGGGGACGCCGCCGGCCGGTGGCGATAATATTCGCAGCGACAATATTTGCAGCGGCGGGCTGTCGCTGGCGGCGAGACGGTCGCCATCGGAAACCGTTTCGAGCGGCGTGTCGGTTTGGTCGACGGTCTCGATCAGCGTGCGGAGGGCTGCGCCGAGCTTCTTGCCGCCGCGCTCGTCGAACATGACCGGCGAGACGATCACCGCGCCGACGTCGAACCGCTCCATCAGATACGGCACGGCGTTGAAGTGATCGGCGTCGGCGTGCGACACGATCAGGCCGTCGATCCGCGTGATGCCGCGGGACCAGAGGTAGCCGGCGATGGTGCGGCCGCCGGAGCCGGGCGATCCCATGTGCCCCGCATCGTAGAGGAGCGTGCGGCCGTCGGGGAGTTCGACGACGACCGAGAGGCCATGTCCGACGGACAGGAACGTGACGTCGAGTTGGTCGCGCGGCAGCGCCCTAACCGCACCGACGGCGAAGGCCACGCCGATCCAGCCGACGACCAGCGCCGCTTGCCATCGCCGGGCGATCGTTCCGCGCGGTAGCACGACGAGCATTGCCAGCACCGCGTAAAACACGATCATCCACCAATCGTCCGGACCGGGCACCCAGTAGCGACCGCCGGGGATGGTGCGGGCGGCGTCGACGATCGTGCCGAGCACGTTGAAGCTCGCGCCGCACAACGTGCCAAAGAAATCTCCGAGCGGCGGAACGAGTCCGCCGACGAGCATCGTCAAGAAGCCGAACAACATGGCGAGCGCCATGGGGAGCCAGACGATGGCGTTGAGCAGCACGGCGATCGGCGTGCAGAGATGGAAACGGGCCATGACCAACGGCATCGTCACCAGCCAGACGGCCAGCGAAGCGAGCGTCACTTGCACCGCCCATTTGCGAAGCGACCGCGCCCATCGTAGCGGCCAAGGGTCGGCGTTTTGCAGCAAGCGGTCTAAGGCATCGGGCGACGGTTGATAGAGCCGCCGCAAATCGAGCGCGGCGAACACGGCGATGCACAGGAACGAAAGTTGTGCTCCGACGCGAAAAAGTTCCGCGGGGTTCATTGCGAGGACGACGATGGCGGCGGCGGCGAGGGTGTTCCACTGCAAGGCCCTTCGGCCGAGCAGCGCCGCCGCGCAGAGCGTCACGACAAGGACCGTGGCGCGGACGACCGGCGGATTCGAGTCGGTCAGCCGGGCGTAAAGGACGACGAGGACGGCAATCGCGATCAAGCCTAGGCGTGAAGGCAAGAGACCCATGCGCAGCAAGAAGAATAAAAAGCCGGCCAGGATGCCGAGGTGCAGGCCGGAAATTGACAGCAAATGGACCGCGCCGGTTTCGATGTAAGCGGCTACGACGTCGGAGTCGATGTTTTCGCGCTCGCCGAGCAGCACCGCCGATGCGAGGGCCGCCTGATCGGCATCGATGTGCCGCCAGAGTATGTCGTGACCGCGGCGGCGCATCTGCTCGAACGTGGCCGCGATGCTCCACGAGCTTCCCTCGCTAAGCGGTATCACGCTGGCTTCCTGGGCGGCGGTGAGTCGGGCCAGCGTTCGATCGCCGCGGGCGTGCTGGGCGAAGTCGAACTCGCCGGGATTGTGCAGCGGGCGCGGGGCGACGAGTATCGCGAACACGCGCACGCGCGTGCCGACGGCGAGGTCGGACATCTTGCCGCCGACGTAGAGCGTGGATTGGCCGGAGCAATCGCGCCATTGTTCGCCGTCGCGAATCGCGGTGATGTCGAGATCAACCCGCGTGCTATCTTCGGCCGGAACGATGCGCATGATGTCGTGGGGCGGGGCGGGGACGTAACGTGGGAGAGTTTGCGTGACGCCCTCGACGCATACGGGGCGGGCCTGCGCGTCGGCGAACAGGCCGATGTCGTCGTGAGCGAACAGGTGCCAGCGGTCGTGGTGCCAAGCTGCGGCGAGCGCCGCGACGGCGAGGAGCAGCGGGACGATCGCGGCGAAATCTCGACGGTTCGAGCGAAGGACGAACCAAATGGCGAGCGCTGCGACGGCGGCGATGAGCGAGGTCGACATGCCGATCGGCGCATACCGATCGACGGCCATGCCGATGGCAACGGCCGCCAGCACGACAACGAGCGGATGTCGCTGGCGCGGAGATTGCTTCGATGATGGGGTCGCCGCGGCGGTCATGGGGCGTCGTCCGATTCCGCGACAGCGCCGCCGATGAGGGCGTCGAACTCGGCTTCGGTGAGGACTTGCACGCCGAGCGTTCTTGCCTTGTCGAGCTTACTGCCCGCTTCCTCGCCGGCGACGACGAAGTCGGTCTTCTTCGACACGCTCGACGATGCCCGACCGCCGAGCGACGCGATGAGTTCCTTGATCTCGTCTCGTTTGTAACTGGCGAGCGTGCCGGTGACGACGATGGTTTTGCCGGCGAGCAGACCTTTTTCTTTGCGCCGTATGGGCGACGTCATGGAGACGCCGCACGACGCAAGGCGGTCGACGGTCTTCTCGCCATGGTCCGAGTGGATGAATTCGTGGACGCTGCTGGCGATGATCGGGCCGACTTCATCGACGGCCGTCAATTCCTCGATGCTGGCGGCCCGCAATGCGTCGATCGATCCGAAGTGCTCGGCGAGCACGGTGGCGACGCGACCGCCGACGTGGCGGATCGACAGCGCGTTGAGCAAGCGGGCCAGGCCGCGCTGTTTGCTGACTTCGATCTGAGCGAGCAGGTTTTCCGACGACTTTTGGCCCATCCGCTCGAGGTCGACGAGTTGATCGAGCGTGAGGACGTAGAGGTCGGCGTAGTCTTTCACCAAGCCGTCGGCCACGAGTTGATCGACGAGCTTGTCGCCGAGGCCTTCGATGTCCATGGCGTTGCGCGTGGCGTAGTAGCGAATCCGCTCGCGGATTTGGGCCGGGCAGGCGTGATTCGCACAGCGGATGTAGACGCCGCCTTCGTCCTTGATCGTATCGCTGCCACACTCCGGGCATTTTTTGGGGAACGGGAACTTGGGCGGGTCGCCTTGGCGGAGGTGGACTTCGACGCGGACGATGTGGGGGATGATCTTGCCGGCTTTTTCGACGACGACCGTGTCGCCGATGCGGATGTCCTTGCGTTCGAGTTCGTCGGCGTTGTGGAGGCTGGCGCGGCTGACGGTCGTGCCGGCAAGTTCGACCGGCTCGAGATCGGCGACGGGCGTGATCGCGCCGGTCTTGCCGACTTGCACGCGGATATCGAGTAGCCTTGTCGTCGCCTCGTACTTTTCCCACTTGTAGGCGATCGCCCAGCGGGGGCTCTTGGACGTGGTGCCGAGTCGCTCGCGCTGGTCGAAGCGGTTGACCTTGAGCACGAGGCCGTCGACTTCAAAGTCCAACTCGTGGAGCCGCTCGACGAGCTGCTCGCAATGGGCGACCGCCGCGTCGAAGTTGGGGAAGCACTCGACGTGCGGCGTGGGCACGAGACCGAGCCGGCGGACTTCGGCGAGGAACTCCATGTGCGTCGTGGCGGATAGGCTGCCGTCGATTTGGCCCACGCCGTGGCAGAACAGCCGCAGCCTTCGTGCCGCGCACTCGCGGGGGTCGAGCAGCCGGACCGCGCCGGCGGCGGCGTTGCGCGGGTTGGCGAGCAGGTCCAGGCCCGACTTGGCACGCTGGGCATTGACGGCCGCTAGATCGCTGTTGCGCATGTAGACTTCGCCGCGGACTTCAAACACGGCGACCACGCCCTTGCCGGAGAGTCGTAGCGGCACGTCGGGAAACGTGCGGAGGTTGTGGGTGATGTCGTCGCCGACGCGGCCGTTGCCGCGCGTGGCGGCGCGGGCGAGCAGGCCGTCGACGTAGGTCACCGCAACCGCCGCGCCGTCGACCTTTAGCTCAACGACCCATTCGATCGGCTCAACGGGGAGCAGCTTCGCGATGCGCTGGCCGTATTGCCGCAGCTCGTCAATGCTGAACGTATTGTCGATCGACATCATCGGCACGGCGTGCTCGACCGATGTGAGATGCTCGACCGGCTGCTCGCCGACGCGCTGCGAGGGGCTGTCGGGCGCGATGAGATCGGGATGGTCGGCTTCGAGCACCTTGAGCCGCTGCATCAGCTTGTCGTAGTCTCGGTCGGTGATTTCCGGCGAAGCTTCGACGTAATACTGGCGGTCGTGGTGGCGAATCTCTTCGCGGAGCGTCTCGATTTCGCGTCGCGCGGCGGATTCAGGCATGGGAGTGCAACCGAAGGCAAGCGGGCGTGAGGAATCTGGGCGAACGATTTGCCGCCGGCAATTGATTTGCCGCCGGTAACGGGCCGCGGCGATCAGAGGGATGCGGAAATCTTCTTTTCGATTCTGTCGAGGCCGTATTATTCCGTGCTTGGGAACTTCCGCCAATCCTGGGCGGCGGGCCGCGCACTTGCCATCGGGCGGCCCCATGGCTCAGAATAATGTAAAGTAGGGTCAAGTTCATCGACCTGTCTGTGCTGTTTCGATTCCTCTCGCTGCTGATTCTATCGCCATGTTTAGTTGGCTGATGATCGCCGTGATCCTGTTGGCCGTCGGTTTGGCGGTGATCGTATTGGAACTGTTCGTGCCGTCGGGCGGCGTGCTGGCGATCGTCTCGGCGGCGGCGATCGTGGGCTCGATCATCGCGGCGTTGATGCACGACGACCGCACGATCGGTATGTCGTTCGCGTTGGCGGAAGTGATCGGAGTGGTTGGCGGACTGGCGCTGATTGTGAAATGGTGGCCGCATTCGTCGATCGGGCGGCGGATCGCGCCGGAACTTCCTCGCGAGGATGAAATTCTGCCCGACAACGAGTCGCTCAAGCAATTGGTGGGCAAGGTCGGTTACGCGAAGAGCATGATGCTGCCCAGCGGCGCGGTGGTGGTCGAGGGACGAACGGTTAATGCCGTGAGCGAAGGGATGGCGATCGAGGCCGGCGAGGCGGTGAAGGTGGTGGAAGTTCGCGGCAATCGGATTGTCGTCCGCAAGGTCGAGTTCGCTGGCGAGCCGCCGAAGCCAGGTCGAGACGACGATCTGCTGTCGCGGCCGATCGAGGAGCTCGGCCTGGAAGGATTGGGCGAGTCGCTGGCCTGAAGCGGGCAAGATGGACATGGCTGGGCCGGGCGATTACAACAAAAAGGTCGATCTTCCCGCCTTTGGATTCACCCCGCCTGGAGCGCCCACCATGATTCGCTGCTTTGCTCTGTCCGTCGCCGTTGCATTGGTTTACGCGTTGTCGTCGCTGGCGGCCGACCCGCCTTCGCCTGCCGCACCGGCGGAACCGGAGGGGATGAAGGCGCTGTTCGTCGCCGAGACGTTCGAGAAGGACTGGGACGGCGACCGCAACCTGTGGACGCTTTCCGACGGCGTCGTGCGCGGCGAGACGACCAAAGAGCATCCGGCCAAAGGAAACACGTTCCTCATCTGGCGCGGCGGCGAGCTAAAGGACTTCGAGCTGCGAATCTCGTTCCGCATTAAGGGCGGCAACTCCGGTATCCAATATCGCAGCAAGCAGGTCGACGGCAACAAGGAAAACAGGTGGGTGATTGCCGGCTATCAGGCGGAAGTCGAAGACACGCCGGGCAAGGTTGGCTTTCTTTATCACGAGCGCGGCCGGGCGTATTTGTGCAACGTCGGCGAAAAGGTTGAGGTCGGCGAGGACGGCAAGCCGAAAGTCGTCGGCAAGCTCGGCGAGCGGGACGCGATCGGCAAGACGTACAACAAGTCGGACTGGAACGACTACGTCATCATCGCGGAAGGAAACCACCTGCGGCACTATCTCAACGGCGTGCAGACGGTCGATTTGATCGACAACGATCCCAAGGGCCGCCTGATGTCCGGCGTGCTGGCGCTGCAGCTTCACGCAGGGCCGCCGATGGTGGTCGAGTTTAAAAATGCGGCCATCAAGCTGAAGTAGCGGCGCGGGCAACCGGCGAATTGACGTCCCGCGTGGAGGCAAAGAACTGGCGGCGACTCACCGTGGCGACGAAACGCGTGGATCACGCTCGATAACCGGCCGGTTCGCCGACGAACGGGTTGGTTCTTTTTTCTTGGCCAATGGTTGTGGTGGGGCCGTGGCCGGGGAGGATTTTGGTTTCGCTGGGCAGCGTGAAGAGTTTTTCGTGGATGCCGGCGGCGAGTTGCTGGAAGCTGCCGTCGGGCAGGTCGCAGCGGCCGACGCTGCCGGCGAACAGGACGTCGCCGCCGAGGACGACGGTGGGCGTTGCCGCATCCCAGATGAACACGACGTGGCCGATGGAATGGCCGGGGATTTCTCGGACGCTGAGTTGGAAGCCGGCGAACTCGATTTGGTCGCCTTCAGCGACGAGTTGGTCGGCGGCGGGGCTGACGATGGGGACGCCGAACTCGGCCGAAAGATTTTCGCCGGCATCGGTCAGCTTGATCGCGTCGGCGTGGCCGATGACGATCGGAGCATCGGGGAAGCGGCGTTTGAGCGGACCGTTGCCGGCGATGTGGTCGCAGTGGCCGTGCGTGTTGAGGATCACGGCGGGCGTGAGCTTTCTAGCATCGAGATGGTCGAGAATGCGGCCCGGCTCGAGACCGGGGTCGACGACGAGGCAGTCGGTGCGGCCGGCGAGCGTGAGGATGTAACAGTTCTCCTCGAAGAGCTTGCTGGTGATGGTTTCGATGGATGCTTGCATGGGCGGAGGATGGGTCGGTAAGAGTTGGGTGGGCGGAAGTTGGACCGGCGGATGTTGGACGTTGGTGGATGCCGACCTGCGACGCATTCGTGCCGGC
>JAJDEG010000667.1 GCA_029259895.1 Planctomycetota bacterium | reverse complement strand
TGACGACCGGAAAACCCTCAATCTGTTCGTCAATCGAGATGGCATTCACAGACTCATCGGCGCCACAATCCGCTTCACCGACGACTCCATCGTGCTCGACGACTGGAGCAAGGACAGGCTGATCGCCGTCAGCCCTCTCTTCCTCGGCAAGCCCAACCGCATCGAAATCCGCGGCCACGCCGTCCGCCGTCCCGCCGGAAAGCAATCTTCGTCGTCCGAAATGTGGAATCTCTGCTACGAACGCAGCCTCGCCACGATGGACTACCTCATCGAGCGGGGCGTCGAGCCGGAGCGCATCCGTCTCTCTCAAGCCGGCACGTCCGAGCCGTATAGCGAGGACACCGAATCCGAATGGCATCTCCAAAATGCTCGGGTCGAGGTCTACATGCTCGGCGAATACGCCAACGACCCCAAACCGACCCGCCGCACCCGCGCCAACCCAGCCCAGCCGGGTGAGCATCCCCTCGACGCCGACGACCACTCGGTTTCAACGTCGCCGCAGGACCACGCGCATTAGCGCACGTCGTCGCGTCGCGAATATCTAAACTCGGCCGCCATTTTTCGAGGCGTCGCGCGCACCCCGTAAGTCGTTACGACTAAGAGACTTGCGGACTGTATCGATTAGGCAATGTCGGCCGTCGACGAGCGCAACTTTAGTTTTTTTCCCACGCCGCATCTCCTTATCCCGCACGGCTTTGCGACGGCACGACAGCCGGGTGTTAAAATAAACCGTTTGCGTGCCGCCCATTCGTTTGGCAGACTCAATCTGTGGTCTGCGCGCCCAGATCGGTGCGCAAATTGCTTGCCTCCTCACACGGTGAGAGGCGAGTCGTTTCCGCCGCCGAGTCGCGGGCCACGATGGTCGCCAAATCCGCAACAAAAAAAGACCCACGGGTACGTAAGGAGCATTCCATGAATCGCATGTCGCGCTGGTGCTGCGCTTTAGGCGCTGCGTTCGCCGCCGTCGTTGGCCAATCGGTTCCAGCCGCCGGCCAATCGCCGACGGTGCATACAACGCACCGCCTCGAATATCACACCGTCCGCTACCCCACCGAAGTCACCACGTATCGCGTGCAATACGAAACGCACTACCGCAAGGAAACGCGCGTCTCGTATCAGGACGTCTGGGAAGATCGCGAGCAGGTCCGTCGTTACGTCGTGAAAAAACCGGTCTACGAAACGGCCGAACGCGACGAGAGTTACGTCACCTACAAACCGCAAACCACGTACCGCACCGAGTACGAAGACCGCGGCCAGTGGGAAGAGCATCAGGTCTGCCGGCCCGGCGTCGTCGTCAATCGTCCGGTGTTCACGCCCGGCGGCTACGTCGTCGATCCGCTCACGGGTCTGCTCTACTGGCAGCCCGGCGGTTATGCCGTCGTCGCCGAGCAGACGTCGGCCCAGATGGTCACGCAGCGCACCTGGAAGCCGGCGATCGTCGAAGTGCAGAAACCGGTAACGACCTACGTCCAAGAGGTCGTCACGCGCAAGGTGCCGTACCAGACGATGAAGTACGTCGATGAAATACGCGAGGAGCGCACGCCCGTGCGCGTCTGTAAGCGCGTGCCGATTAGCGAAACGGTCGACGTGCCGTATCGGGTCGAAAAGGTCGTGCCCGTGCGAGAGACGCGCTATGCCGAGCGCGTCGAGGCCCGATGGATTCCCATCGACGCCTGCACCGGCCAGCCAATCGAGACCCGCCGCATCGAGCCGGTTGTGCCCGGCCCGGTGACCGCCGCCAAGCAGCCCACGCCTGCCGACGCCGGCGATGCCGCCAACGGCGGCGAGCAGAGCGTCGTCACCGACGGCAACGAGAAGAAGGGTGCCCTCGACCAGCCCGGCCTGCACCCGGCGGAAAACCCCGCAGACGCCGCCCACGGCAAGAACGGCGAGGGTGAAGGCGTCGAAGGCGAAAACGCCCAACAGCCCTAGACTGCACCGGCCGCACACGCCGCATCGCATCCGCTAGCCAACAACCGTTCACGGGACGCCGTCGCCATTCCCGCGATCGCGTCCCGTTTTCGTGCGCCGATCGGCGATCATCCGGCGGGAAAATACTCCGGCGCGTTGCCGCTCTTCCACTTGATGTTGCAGCCCAAACTGGGCCGCTGCTCGTCCGCAACTGGCGTGCCCGCGAGCACAGCATCCAGCGCCGCCCGCAGATCCTTCCCGGTCACGGGAATTCCCGATTCCGGCCGGCTGTCGTCCATCTGTCCCCGATAGACCAGCCGCTGCTCGCCGTCGAAAACGTAGAAGTCCGGCGTGCAAGCCGCGCGATACAACTTCGCCACCGCCTGCGCCTCGTCGAACAAGTATGGAAAGTGGTATCCCCGGTCCTCGGCCTCGGCCACCATCCGTTCCGGCGAATCCGCAGGGTGCGCCGTCACGTCGTTCGAGTTGATCGCCACCACCGACACGCCCCGCTGCTGATACTCGTTCCCCAGCCTGGCAAGCTCGTCGGCCACGTGAATCACGAACGGGCAGTGGTTGCAGATGAACATCACCAACAACGCCGGCGTTCCCTGCACGCTCTCCAGCGAAACCGTTCGGCCGTCGACGTTAATCAGCGAGAAATCCGGCGCTTTCGTGCCGAGCGGAAGCATTGTGCTGGGCGTGCGAACCATGAGAATCCTGTTCTTCTTGCGTGTGTCGTCCAAATCGCCGGTGCCGCCAGCCATCTCGCGGCCGCCGGCACTCCATCGGCCGAATCCAAAATGATAGCGCACCGTTGGCCTTGCTGTAAGGGCTGAAACGTCGGGCGAGCGACTCCCGTGCCCCCGATTGCCGGGCAATTCGCCGAAAATCCGCAAATTCGGCCCAAGTCGCGGAACTCTCCGCTGTGTGCTGTCGTCGCAAGGGCTAGGATTGCCGAGAGCCTGCGCGCACTTCCTGTAGGCCGCGCCACTGCCGGTCTACCGGCAAACGACCATCACGCGAAAAGCAACTATCCCCAGCGACCAGAGGACCACCATGAATCACCAACTAACTGGCACCGGCCGAACTGGCACCCGCCGAGCCGTTCTCGCCGCCGTAGCCGTCGTCGCCGCGATGTTGAGCACTGCGTTCGCTCCCCGCTCGGCAGTGGCCGAAGACAAGGCTCCGCAGTTGCCGCTTAAGAAGGTGGTCATGTTCAGCTCCGGCGTGGGCTATTTCGAGCGGCGTGGCGACGTTTCCGACGATGCCAAGGTGGAGTTGA
>JAJDEG010000666.1 GCA_029259895.1 Planctomycetota bacterium | reverse complement strand
CGGCTGGGCCAACGCGCGGTGCATCAAATCGCTGATCGGCGGTACCGCCGCGGACGCCACGCGACGACTCAACCCCGTAGACGCTCGCAAGGACGTTGTAGTCATTCAGTTCTCGATATGCTTGGTGGCGAGCACGATTGGCGACAGACTAGCCGGGTGAAGCGATTTGGCCGTCCTCTTGCCGTCGACGATAAACTAGTGCGCCAGCTTGAGCGTGATGACGCCGGTCACGATGAGTCCGACGCCGAGAAATCGACCGAGCGACGCCGCGTCGCCGAACAGCCAGATGCCAATCAAAAACGTTCCGGCCGCACCGATGCCGGTCCACACGGCGTAGGCCGTTCCCATTGGGATTTCGCGCTGCGCCAGCCACAGCATCCCACCGCTGATTGCCATTGCCGCAACCGCGCCGCTAATCCCCGCGACGCGATAGGTTTCCGTTTGCGCGTACTTCAGCCCCAGTGGCCATCCGATCTCAAAAATTCCAGCGAGCACGAGGTAGATCCAACTCATCGTTCGCGTCGATTGAGAGAGAGTAGCGGGCTTGCCGTGGAGGAACGCTACACGAACGCCGCGATCGAGGACAACTCGCGAACGTTTCCTAATCCACGGGGAATTCTACGCATTCCGACGCGACAGCCGCCGCCGGTCCGCCTCGGTCAACAGTATCTTGCGCAATCGAATCTGCGCCGGCGTGACCTCGACCAGTTCATCGTCGGCGACGTACTCGAGCGCCTCTTCGAGCGTCTGCTTCCGCGGCGGGCGAAGCAGAATATTCCGATCGCGGCCCGCGGCACGCATGTTGGTAAGTTTCTTTTCCTTCGTCGGATTGACGTTCATGTCGCCTTCGCGGCTGTTCTCGCCAACGATCATGCCTTCGTACGCTTCCTCGCCAGGTGCGACGAACATGTCGGCCCGCTCTTGCAATGTGTCGAGGCTGAACGCCGCCACTCGGCCGGTGGCGATAGATACCAACACGCCGTTGGCCCGACTCGGCATCCCGTCTTGGATCGGCCGATAGCCTTCGTAGCGATGATGCACGATCGCCGTCCCTTGGGTGGCGTTGAGCAGTCGAGTCCGCAGCCCGATCAAGCCGCGCGCGGGTATCGAAAACTCCGTATGGGCGAAGTCGTTGCGATTGGACATCTGCAACAATTGCCCGCGCCGCGAACCGATCATCTCCATCACGGCACCCAAATGCTCGTGCGGCACTTCGACCACCAGCGTTTCGTACGGCTCCTCGGTCTGTCCGTTGTGATGTCGCAGAATCACTTGCGGCTTACCGACCGATAGTTCAAAGCCCTCGCGACGCATTGTCTCGATGAGAATCGCCAAATGCAGCACGCCGCGTCCAGAGACGGCAAACTGCTCCGTTCCCACCACCGGCTCGACGCGCAGGGCGACGTTCCGTTCCAATTCCTTCATCAGCCGATCGCGAAGATTGCGGCTGGTGAGGAACTTTCCCTCGCGTCCCGCGAACGGCGACGTGTTCGTGCCGAACGTCATTTGCAGCGTCGGTTCGTCCACCGTCAGCCGAGGCAGCGCGACGGGCGAAAGCGGATCGGCGATCGTATCGCCGATGTCGATGTCGTCCAGCCCCACGATCGCCACGATTTCGCCGGCTTCGACCTCCGCCGTTTCCACGCGACCCAAATTCTCGTACACGTGTAACTGCGCCACACGACCGTTCTGCCGCTCTCCGCCGGCCTGCATGACGGCGACGTCCTGGCCTTTCTTTAGACGGCCCGCATGAACCCGCCCGATCGCAATCCGGCCGACATAATCCGACCAGTCGAGATTCGTAACCAACAACTGCAACGGCGAGTCCGGCTCGACTTCCGGCCCTGGGATTCGTTCCAGAATCAAATCCATCAGCGGCTGAATCGAATCGGTGCGCACCTTCGGGTCGCTCGTCGCGAATCCTTCGCGCGAACTGGCAAACAGATAAGGAAAATCGGCCAACTCGTCGTCCGCTCCCAGTTGCAGGAACAGGTCGAGCACTTCGTCGACGACTTCCATTGCCCTGGAGTCTGGCCGGTCGATCTTGTTGATCACCACGATCGGCTGCAAGCGGCATTCCAGCGCCTTGGAAAGCACGAACCGCGTTTGCGGCATCGGCCCCTCGGCCGCGTCGACCAACACCAGCGCGCCGTCGGCCATCCGCAGCACGCGCTCCACTTCGCCGCCGAAGTCGGCGTGGCCCGGAGTGTCGATGATGTTGATCTTCACGCCGCGATAGGGGACCGCGATGTTCTTGGCCAGAATCGTGATCCCCCGCTCGCGCTCCAAGTCGTTCGAGTCGAGAATCTGTTCGCCGACCAATTGGGCGGCGCGAAACTGCCCGCTCTGGCGAAGCATGCAGTCGACGAGCGTCGTCTTGCCGTGGTCGACGTGGGCGATGATGGCGATATTACGAATGTCGTTACGACGCATTACGGATCTACTTTCGCCGCGAAGTGAGCGCGGCGGGAAAAAGAGGGCCGCCGGCAATGCCAAAAGCGGCAACGCGTGGGGCGATTCTGCGCAGTCGGAGGGAATTTACCAGTGTAACAAACGCCCCGCCCCGTCGATAGGTCGAACGATGCCCGGTTCGGCGAATACCGCTCGCCCCGTCGAATCGCTGCTCTTGGTTGCTAAGTAATCCGGCCAACCGCCCGCTCCGCTATCGGCGGACTGGCTGGCCGCAATCGAAGACGATTTGCACGCAATACTGGCGGCCGTCGGGTTCGTGGCGTGGCCCGGGAGCGGCTCTCACTACCGAGGGCGGCCCCGGCCCTACGAGTGCCCAACCTCAAACGCATCTCGTTTATTGTCGATGACCGTGATACACGTCCCCTCACGCGTGGCCAGAATAGTCAATACGGCCGGATCGCCCAATCTCGACTGACAGTCGAAAATAACCGGATTGAATTCGGCCGTGTCGTTTGCCGGAATCGGCGTGTACGCGCACGTCTTGCCGACGATGCAGAAGACGGCGGCGGACACGATACAAGAGCTTATGGCGAATGCTATGACGAAAAGCCCCGGCAATTCACGGGATCCCACCACGTTCGGCGACGCCGTCGTTGGGACTAGCCTTGGGTGCCTCGTGCCCGTCCTAATCTTCGCAATAACGTTTCGCTCCACCCTGGATTACGCTGGCTGGTGGGGAGCCGTAATCCTCGGCGCGGTCACGGCATTCGCCGTCATGGTAGCCGGCTGCCTGATTGAGGAAATACTGCGGAAGTGGTCCAAGTCGGACTCGGACGACGATATGGCCCAGAAATAGAAGCGAGATTGGCGACAACTAGGCTACAAACGGCGTCAAAAAATGCCCCGAAAATCGCCGTTAGTCGGTTCTCTGTCGTATAGTAGCGGCGGAGGGACTCGAACCCCCGACACGCGGATTATGATTCCGCTGCTCTAACCAGCTGAGCTACGCCGCCAAACTATTGTGTTTTAAGGACTTGTGTCGATTCTTGGGCCACCGTTTCTCAATGCTAGACAACCCTTTTGACAACCGCTAGCATGAAGGCGCTAGAAATGACGCCCGCGCGGATCTTACCCGCCGGGCGCAGGTCGCCACGATCTTCCTTCGCTTGGGAGGCGGCAACATGCCCAAGTCTAACATTGCGTCGCGTTCCAACAAGCCCGCTAAGCCGCACAAGGATTTTCCGCTAACGCCCCATCCAACCGGTCGCTGGTGCAAGAAAGTCCGCGGCAAGGTGCTTTTTTTCGGCAAGTGGGACGACCCGCAGGGGGCGCTTGCCCGCTGGCTGGACCAAAAGGACGATCTGCTGGCCGGGCGGACGCCACGGAACAAGACAGCCGGCTTGACGCTGCTCGAGCTCTGCAACCGGTTTCTCACCGCCAAGAAACACCAAGTCGATACTGGGGAACTCACGCCGCGTTCCTTCGCCGATTACCACGCGACGTGCGAACGAATCCTGACAGCGTTTGGCAAGACGCGGCTCGTGCTGGACCTGCGGTCCGACGATTTTGAATCACTTCGCGGCGGCTGGGCCAAGCATTGGCAGGCATCCACCATCGGCAACGAGGTTCAACGGGTCCGCGTGCTGTTCAAGTATGCGTATGATGCCGGACTGATTGACGCCCCGATTCGCTATGGTCCGATGTTCAAGCGGCCATCGAGAAAGGTAATGCGCCGACTACGAAAAGACGCGGGCTCGAAAATGTTCGCCGCAGCTGACTTACGGAAGATTCTCGACACGGCCGATTCGCAAATGCGAGCAATGGTGCTGTTGGGGCTGAACTGCGGTTTCGGCAACGCCGATGTGGGGACGCTCGCCCAAACGTCGATCGACTTGCCGAGTGGCTGGATTGAACACCCGCGGCCAAAAACCG
>JAJDEG010000665.1 GCA_029259895.1 Planctomycetota bacterium | reverse complement strand
GCTCGATCCTTGCGATTGCGGTGAGGAACTCACTAGCCGGTCCAGGCGCGACCGCCTCCAAAAGCGCGTTCGACTCGGCGATGACTTGGGCCAGCGCCGACCCGAGCGCCACGTCGTCAACCACGCCGAGCGAGAGCCGGGCGCGCTGAATCAACCGTTCAATCAGCGCCGGCGCGAAAAAGTGTTTCCCACCGGGTATCTCGATCATATCGGCGGCGACCGCGGCGAAGGCGGCCCGTCCGACGTCGTCGCGCGAAAGACCGTGTCGCTCGGCAAGTCCTTCGGAGATCATAGCGACCGTTTGCAGTAACTGAACGCTGCGACGATAAATCGATTGTGATCCCGGCGCTGCGTCGACGACGCCGTCGAGGGCCGCCTCGTGCTTCGGATCGAACGGAGCCAATGCGAAGCTCGTGGCGATTCGCTCGGCCGACGCTGTCGCCGACAGTGCGAAGTCGTCGATCAACGCGACTTGCAACGTGGAAAAGGAGGAAATCACCGTCGCATCCGCCGTCGCCACGAGCGCAATCGCTAGCGGCAGGCGCGTCGAGGAAACTTCACCTCCCGTCGCCACAAGCCGACCTTCGTCCGCATCCAGCAGGCTGTTTCCATTTTGATCGACGGCGTCGGGAACTTCGAGCAAGAAACCCCCGTCGGCTCGAGTCGTGGCCATTGGCTCCACAACGAGCGTTCCGTTGACGTCTACCTGGTCCACAGTGCGGTTGCCGTTGAGGTCCAGAAACACCGTACTGCCGTCGATAAATCCGTTCGTGCTCCTGCCGATCCTGATAATGCCAAGATTCACGGTGAGCGGCACAAGGTTGACGGTCGCTGGCAGGCTCGTCGTGCTATTGAGTACGCTCCCATCCCCAGCGTCGCGAATGACAAAGCGAAAGCTCGTCGCTTGCTGGAAACCGCCCGCGGGTGGCCGATACTCGACCGTGCGATTGGCGTTGTCGATGACGCCGTATCCGCCGTGACTTGGAAAGGAAATGATTTGCGATTGTAACTGTGAAGACGACGTCTCGACATCACTTCCGGACAACTTGATCGTGATCGGGCTGGTGGAGCCGAGCGGTATCGAGATCGTCCGGCTCACGGCGGTTGGTCGATCGTTGACCGCGAACACGCGCAATGCAACAACGCCCACGGGGTCATTCGTCGCCGTACCGACGCGATACCGGAACGTCGTCTGCCCGTTGAAATTCGCCGGCGGTACGTACCGAAACGATCCATTTGAGTTCAACGTCAGCGTTCCGACCGCCGGCGGAGTCACGACCACCGCCCGCAGCGGCAGTCCGAAACCGGCAAAATCGTTTGCCAACACGCCGGCGGATACGGCGACGTCGAGCGTCGTATCCTCGTTAAGCTCGTATTGATCGTTAACGGCCTGTCGGTCGAAACTGTCGACGATGGCGATATCGACCGTGGCTAGGTTCGTCGCCTCGCCGCCGATCGAGACGAAATACGAGAAGCTGTCCGACTGAGCGTTCGCCGGTGGCGTGTACGTGAACGCCCCGTCGTCAGACACGGACAACTGACCGGCCGGCGAAAACACCACGAAAATGCTAGCCCCGCCGGTCGACTTAAAGTCACCGAAATCGTCGTTCGCCAGCAAACCCTGCGCGGCGGAACGTACCAGCGTCGCTCCGTCGACCACGGCGTAATGGTCGTCTGTCGCCGTTGGGAATTGAAGAATCTCCACCGTAATCGTGCCCGTGTCTCGATTGCCTACATCGTCGGCGATCGTGTACGTGAACGCATCGTCTCCGCGAAAGTCGAGGTCGGTTCGCGTGTACGTGAACTCGCGATTGATGAATCCTCCCAGTGTCACCGTGCCGTGGGCGGGCTGTGTGAATTCGACGACCGAGATCGGATCCTGATTCGGATCGAATGCCCGCCCAGAGAGCGTGGTAATTACGGCGGTCGTGGCGCGATGATCCATTTCGACAGCGAAATCGGCGGCCACGGGCGGCAGTTCGACTTCCGATAGCCGCTGCAATCGTCCGATCAACGCGATATTATCGACCCGCCAATCGCCGCCCGATGCGCCAACGCCGTACAAGCGGAAATTGAGCGGTGCATTCGTATCGATCGGCCGCAAACCTGCGCCCATACCCCTTACGTCAACGCTAATGTGATGGCCGAATTCGCTTTGGTGGGTCGCGCCGCTTGCCAGCACCGTCTGGAAACCGTCGTGGCTGGAACGGAGTTCCCAATGCGTCGGGCCGTTTGCACTAGCGTGATCCCAAAAGTCCACTCCGGTTACCGTGATCCCAACGGTTTGTAGGTAATCCTGCGGCGAGTCTAGCTCTCGTTCCACATCGTCGAGCGTGACGCCGAATTCGAAATAGCCGCTCGACAACAAATCGAACGCCAACTCGTCGAAATAAACGGGCACGGTTCCGCTGGCCTTGGCCGACTGGGCAACGAGCCGGACTTCGGCGCTTCGAGCACCGACAGGTACGATCGCTTGGGCGCCTAGCGTTCCCCACACCCGTTTGTCCTGTAGTTGGTTCGTCGAGAACGTCCCCAGCGACGCGCGATTCGCGGCGAAGAACTCAACGTCGGCGCGTGCGATCGAGGCGTCGCCTGAGAACGCGCGACCGGTGACGCGGAACGTTTGTGCTCCGCCATCGATAAGCGCTGCAAACTCGCCTAGTGAAACGGTCTGCGAGAGGACGTTTGCGCTGTTCTCGCTCAGCGCATTCAATGCGCCGGCGGCGAAATAGTCGCGTCCGCTAAACGGCGCGGGGTCTCGTGGACCACGACCACGCCAGTCGCCCGCAATCTCTTTCCATCCCGTCAACACGCCGGAGAGCGACCCATGGTCGTTGCCAGGATTCGCGAGCAGCCGTGCCGACCCGCTGCCCGATGCCGACCACTCGTCTGAGCGCGCTGCCGGCGTCGCATCGTCTCGCAGCGCGAGCGGCTCCAGTTTTGGCAAGCCGCTGCCGCTTGTGACGATGCCATTGCGATGGCGCAATGGCGTGGCCGAAATGCCGACCTGCGTGAAGAACTCCGTTGCCGTAAAGCTCGCCGCGTTCGTGAACGAATAGCCGCTAATTAACGAATAGTTCCCGTCAAAACTATAAAACGTCAGCGAACTGGTCGGAACTTCGCTGTCGTCGTTGGCGATGGTGATCGTCGCGATGTCCCGATCGAGCGCCGTTGATGTCGCAAACCGAGCCGGTACGATCACCTCGAGCGTTAACGAGAGTTGCTCGGTTAGCTCGGCCACTCGGTCGTCGACTAGAGGAATGCGGATCTGCGCCGTTTGCCGTCCGCGGAGATCGACCGTTCCCGATAGCGACGACGGCAGAATGAAGTCGGCGCCCGCCTGTGCCGTGGTGAGCGACGGATTCGCGGGAACGAGCGTATATAGCACGGTCAGCACGTCGACCGCTTGCAGATTCGGCGCGACCAGTTCGATGACCGCGTGCCCGTCGTCTTCGTTTACGCGCAGTTCGCCTGCCGCCGCGTTGAGGAAAACTGTCACCGACGGTCCGACGGCAGGGATATCGTCCTCGACGATCGTGATCGCGCCTTCGATCTCGTTGTGAATGACCGGCCCGTCCGTGCGACCGCGATACTGGGCGCTGACGATTTCGACGTCGAAATGCCGCTCGGCGATCGGTTCGCCGTCCGCGCCAAAGTCGATCGTCGCGTCGTCGAGAATCGTTACGGGAACGTTGCCGATCGTATTCCCCTTGCGGATCGTCACGGTCTGCGTGAAATCCGTGCCAATATCCCAGTCGAATTCGCGCCCGCGCACGGCGGTCGCGTTGTTGAAGCGAACGCGGACATCGACGTCGAATGGCGCCGGTTCCGACAATTCGATCCTCACGTTCCGCGGCCCCGCGCCCTCGGTGAACTCGCGATTGGCCGCGAATACGTGCTGCGAACGCACCAGCGGCCACGTGCCGACGTTCGTATGCAGCGTGCCGAATCGGTCGAGCCGCGCGTGCAACTCCAGCACCGGCTCGTCAAAGAACAGAATCGCACCATCGAACGTGCCGAACACCACGCCTTCGAGGATCGTCAGTTCGGCCCCGATCTGCGCGCCGATCACCCGCTGATCGAACACAACGACATCGACCGATGCGTCGAAACTCATCGTCAGCTCGTCGCGCCGCGACGTCAGCTCGAAACGGCCAGTGAAATCGATTCCCAACGGACGCGGCGCCGTCGGGCTGGCCTTGGGAAACAGCGATAGCGTCGCCGGATCGGCTGGATTGGTGCCCGTGATCTCAACGCGGAAATACGGCCCCTGTTCGACCGACATGATCAGCGGCGGGCCGGACAACGTGGGAATCTCAAAGTCGAAGTTGCGGTCGTCGAACGTGTTAAACTGAAAGAATGCCCGGCCGTCGAGCGACAGAATGCCGGTGACGCCGATGTCGGCGCGGATTTCGAGCGTGCCGGCGGCGCCGCCTTCGCGCGTGATCATGCCCGACGCATTTCGCTGTTCGGAGACAAGCTGCAAAGCGCCGACAACGTCCAGCGTGCCGAACGAACCGAGCGTCATCGCGCCGCTGGCCGCGACGAGCAGGCCATCGGGGTCGTTTTCGAGCAGAAACGCTCCCTCGACGTCGAAACCGCCGGCTTCGAGCATCCCAGTGACCAGCAGCCGAATCGTGGCCGCGTCGACCATATACGTGTCGCCGTCGCGTGTGAACGACTGGTCCTGGTCCGTCAGGTTGAACAGCAGCTCGAATCGGCCAGCAAGCCGCACGTCGACGCCGATCTGTCGCAGATCGAGCTGAGAATCGCCGCCCGCAGCGCCGCCCACCGTGATTACCAGGCCGCCGAACAATCCGTCGTCGTTAAGCACGAGCGTGCCGGCCGCGTCGGCCCGCAGGACTTCCAACACTTCGACTTCGCCGAATACGTCGAGCTGGACGTGGTCCGGCTCCTTGCTGAATGTCGCGCCGATGCGAATCGACGCGGGAATGTCGTCGGCGAGTTCACTTCCCGGCGACGGCGTGGCGAATGCAAGCTGAAACGTTGGATTCGCCGGGTCGGAGAGTTCCAAGACCGCGCCGACCGTGCCGACGTCTTGCGGCGGCGCCAATCCCGTTCCCAACTTCGCCTCGCCGAGGCCGAACAGAATGATCTGTGGTTCGGCGGGACTCGGATCGACGTTCGCTCCGATCGTCACGGTGGCCTCGAAGATCGACCGAGCGACGCCGGTCGCGCCCAACGTGGCGTCGATGGCGAACAGGAACGGCGATTCCCACGTCGCGATCGGCACGGCACGCTGGCGATTCTCCACGATGAAATCGCGCGCGTTCTGCTCGGCGATCGCATTGAGCGAGCTTCCCGCGAACAACGGCGCGAGGCTGAACGTGTCGCTTTGGCCCGGTTCAATCAAGTCGAGCGGGTTATCCGGCAGCGGCTTGGGCGCTTCGTTGAACAGGATCAGCGCGCCGGCCTCGAACAACGTGACCGGCCCCAGCGGCAGCCCCGACTGTCCCAGTGAGACCGACAATCCCGCGGCGATCGGCCCGTATTCCGTGATCAGCAAGTTTCCGGCCAGCCCCATGCCCGCAAAGGTCGCCCCGCCGTCGAACCGCACGATCAACGACTTGCGGTCATTGGGATCGGTGGGCGTCGGATCGAAGTTTTCGATCAATAGTCCGCCGAACAACGACAGTGGGCCAAACTCGATCGGCGTAGTCGGAGTGCCGAACTCGACGGCGATCGCCTCGAAGTCCAGTGCGTTGATCAAGTCCCCCGCGGCGAGCCGGCCAACGTCGATCGTCATGCCGTCGACGGCCGCGCTGAAATTGGGCGGCGTCGGTCCCGTGCCGATCGGTATCGGTAGCTCCAGACTCGCCGAGGCCCGCAGCTTGAAGTCGGCGAGGTCCGTGCCGTCGGTAAATCCGTCGCCGGGAAAAAACGCGAATTGGCTCACGTCGATGATGTCGGGCAAGCCCAATTCGGAAAGCGACGGCAAGTTGGCGAATTCGACGCTGAATCCAGACAGCGGAACGAAGCCCAACGAATCCACATGCTGGCCGTTGCGATCGACCGAGACCACGTCGATGGCGAAGTTGCGAATCGTGCCCACGATGGATCCCAGCGGTCCTGGCGCGGCGGGAAGCGATGCGCTGAGTTGGCCGAACTCGATCAAGTGCGTACCGGCCGCACGGCTGAAATCGAGCGCGACGGCCCGCGGCTGCTGCGGCGTCGGCGCAGCCTCAAACAGCAGCAGTGGGTCGTTCGCATCACCAAATCCCGCTTCCAACCGCTCCGCCGATGCGTCGATCAGTTGCAGCCGGTCGAGCGTGAAGTTGAACGACTCGTCGACGGACACGCCGAGATCGAACGTAAACCGGGCGTCGGTCACGTCGAGAAGCAAACCCGGAATCGGCGACGCAAAGCTGATCTGCGCGACGGCCGTCGCGTTAAGATCGGACGGCGTCGCCGGATCGAGGAAATCGCCGGTAAACGAGACAGCGGTATTGCCCGAGAGGCCGTCGATTTTCGATGTAATGCCGACTCCGCCGACGAAGTTCACGGCGAACGCGGCGTTTCCGGCCAACACCGTATCGCGGTCGGCGTATGCGCCCAATCCGATGAAGCCCGCCGCTTCCACAACGCCCAAGTCGAGGCCGGCGAATCCCAAGGTAACCGTGGGAATATCGAGCGGAACGACCGCT
The DNA here is from genome assembly GCA_029259895.1 of Planctomycetota bacterium. Classification (GTDB taxonomy): domain Bacteria; phylum Planctomycetota; class Planctomycetia; order Pirellulales; family PLA5; genus PLA5. The sequence goes on along the minus strand of JAJDEG010000665.1, from coordinate 4,978 downwards.
CCGTTATCGATTAGAAATGCGAACTCGAAAGGCGTGACGCCAGGCACCAGCTTCGCGACGCCGGAAGGACTGGTCACGAAGTCGACGACGCTGGCCACCGTCACTTGCCCCTGAGCGTCGACCGGCAAATCGCCAACGAGAATGAATGGCTGAAACGAGTCGGCTCCCGCGGCGCTGATTGGCTGGAAAAACCCCGTGGCTCGCAGGTCGGCGGTGAATCCGCTCGTGAAATCCAGGTTTTCCAGCGCGATGGTTGTGATGTCGAACGGCAGAATCCCGGCGAGTCCCAGCGACTTGGCAAAACCGCCCGGCACTGTGACGCTGGCGCCACCCTCGAGGAAAAAGGAACCGTCATGGCGCAAACCGAAGTCCGTTAGCGTGGCAGAAGGCGCGCCCTGCGGTGAGGCGAGCGCCGGAAGGGTCGCCGTCAACGTCGCGAAGCGGAGCAGATCGTCCTGCGGCGCAGCGGCCGGATCGTAGGTCAATCGAAATGCGGCGCCGCCGCCGACAAGTGCGGTCGCGTCGATTTCCAGGATGCCGCCGAGATCGGCTTGGAATCGGTGAATCGCCAGGTCGACCGCGCCGGTCTGGAAGTCGACGGAACCGGCCAACCCGGGGATCGGTCCGCCGACGGCGTTTGGATCGCCGAGAATCGCCGCCGAAATGGGCAGCGACGGCGTGACGATCGCCGATTGCGCGGAAAGCGCAAAACTCCCCGCGAACGGATCGCCGTTAAACGGAATGTCGACTTGGACTGTGGCGACGAGACCTTCGACTTCGAGCAGCACAGGATCGTCGCCGATGATGATCGTGTCGCCGCTCGCGTCGAGCGTCGCCGAGCCAGCGAAACGCTCGTTGTCGATGCTGGCCGAGAAATCGCCGGCAAGCGGTTCGCCGCTGGCGAGCTTCAGGTCGGGCGTCGAGACGCGTCCGGCGACGTCGACGGCAAACGCACCGGTTGTGTCGATCGTGGCCGCGAACGACAGCCCCGTCAGGTCGACAACGCCCAGCGACAAGTCGATCGTCTCGCGCGGCGAACCGGGCGGCACGATCGTGAGCATATAACTCGGATTCGAGCTAACGCCGAAATCCGTCGCCAGCACGAAATACTCGCCGGCCGGCATGCCCAACAGTGTCGCTTGAGCAAAGGCCTCCGTACTGCGCACATCGCGAGACACCTCGACCAACGCGTCGTTCACTATTCGATACAAGATCAGATCCACATCGCCGCGCGTCGGATCAAAGTCGATCCGCACCATATCTTGCGGCGTACCCACGTCCGTTGTGACGAACCGGAACCAGTCGCCGTCGTCGAACAACGACAAGTCGGCAATCGTCGTCGCATCGGCAAGCGAACCAAGATTCGCCGTCGGTGCGGCCGGCGTCGAAATCGCTAGCGCGGCAACGTCCTCCGACGAGTCGTTTTCCTCGTAGGCGTCGTCGATTAGCGGGTCGAACGAGCGGAGCCGATCCGACATCTGCTGCGACAATCCAGGGAGCTGGCCGTTGCGAAGATCGAACGTGAACGGCTCGTTTTCGCCGACTTTCGATATGCTGCCCAACAACGGAATCACGGCGTCCGGCGCGTCCGGATCGGCGGACGACGACTCCTTGAGACCCGGAATTCGCAGCTTGGCTTCGACGATCGCTTGGAAGGAATCGAGCGGATCGTCGTCGAATCCAATTCGCGTGTGGGCCAATTCACCGAGGTTGTCCAAACGGAGCTTTCCGCCGAGTGCGGGATCGGCGGCCACATGCGACAGGTCGATCGCCAGCGTGCTCTCCAACTGCAGCGAGCCGGACTCAATGGAAAGGATCGGGTCGTCGGCGTCGCCGATCAACGGTACGCTACCCAAGCTTCCGCTTAATCCAAAGCCGACGCGGATCGGCGACGTCCCGTCGCTTACGGCGTCCGGCTGCGTGAGGAGATAGAACGGACTCGACGACGTGTCGATGCCCAATACGATGCGTCCGCTCAATCGCGGTTGATCGATGGCGATGCTGGCCGTCATGCCCGCGGGCAGAATATCCGCGAAGTTCGCCGCGAACTGCGCGTTGGCCGCCGGCGGCACGAGACCATCGATCGTAAAACCCACTCGCACCAGTTCGGCCGGATCGTCGGGCAGCCCGTCGGTGAAAAGACGCACGAGCGCATCGAAATCGACCAGTTCAAGTAGCTCGAAGCCCCCAGCCGAAACGTGTTCGACGCTGCGACCGCCTTCGACGATGTTACACAGATCCTCCAGAGAGACGCCCAGCGCCGTGCCGCCAAGTCCCAACGCATCGAACAACGATCCGCCCGCGCCCGGCAACGCCAGCCCGTCGAACAAATCGGCAAACAGCGTTCCGCCGAAGAGTCCGGCCGCCTCGGGCAAGTCGGGCGTAGGCGGATCGGCAATTGGCGAAATCAAGTTGTCCCATTCGATCGTGATGTCTTGCGTACCAATGCCGCCGGCCGCTAGGTAAAACGAACGAATCACGCTCGTGCCCGCGCCCGTGGCGGGCGGAGTGAACGTGACTGTGGCGCGGCCGTCCAGGTCCGTGATCGACGTCGTATCGGAAAGCGCACCCATGCCGCCGAGCTGGTGTTCGACGGTGTAACCGGACAAACCCCGAGCTCCCTGATCGAGTTGCAGCGCGAGAGTTACGGTCTGGCCGCCGCCTAGCCCGATCGGATCCGACGTCACGGCGAAGCCGGCGTTGCCGTCACTACGGCTGGCGCTGGTCGTCAGCAAGATGTTCGCCGGACGCCGCATGTCTCGCTTCGCCGCCCATCCCGTGCGACCCACGATGATCTGCAAGTCGAGACTCTTTTCTCCGGGCCCCAGCGTTGCCGTGGTCACAAAACGGTCGTCGACCATCTCCCCCACCGCTTGGCCCACCGTATTCTTGCTATCAGTGCCGATGGGCAAGACTTGGATCGGAATCCCGCGAGCAACCGGCGCGTCGACACCGTCCAGCGTCACTCTTGTCGTCACTTCGAGGATGAACGAGCGCGGGTTCGTTGGGTCGGGCGTCAATGTGGCGGTTTTGACGGAGATCTCGAAGTTCATGTCGTCGACGACGGCCTCGACGCCGTGGGTCGGGTCATCAGCCTGCAGAAGAGGTATCTCGGTCAACAACAAGGCTTCAACCGCAGCATCTCCGTCAAAGATGACAATAGCTTGATCTCGGTTAGACTCGATCGCGCCGCGCAACGCGGACTCGGCCAGTCCTCGCGCCTCGACAAGTCGGTTCTCGACCGTATCAGTCTCTTGTGATCCGTTTGGTAGCGCTTCGTCGACGCCTAACTCGCCACTAAATGCTCTCCAGCGAAAGTACTCTTGCAAGATCGCCCGAAGATCCGTTTCATCCTGTTGGATAGACAGCAATCGCGGCTTAACGCCGGTGTCGTACCAGATTTTGACCGCCACTCTCGCCTCGGCATCGAGATCGGGGCCTTCCTGGCCCTGCAACTCCGCCAATATGATCTGGACTTCGACCGAACCAAAATGTGTTCGGGCGGCGAGTTCTTCGGGCGAAAACGGAATCGCAATATTCGGGTCGGCGACCGTGCTGGAATATTGTACGTCGATCGTCTCCTGCACCGTCGTATCGCCGCGAACATAGGTCACGACAAGTCGCGTAACGCCAACTCCGTCGCTCGGCGGACCAAAAAAGAACTCCGCCATCCCAGCGTCGTCGGCCAAACGTGGGCGAGTCCGAAGGGACGAATTGGAGAGATCGCCACCGCCGACTTGCGAAATGAACAAGATGGCATTTCCCACGTCGTTGGCGCCCTCGGTCAGCTTTGCCCTCACGCGCACCTGCTCGCCGTTGACCGCAAGAAACGGTGTGTTCGCAAGCGCCGCCGCGCCTCGACTGGCGAGGGCGGCCGTCAGTTGAAGTTGGAACGGCGCCGCATGGTTGCTGCCATTGGCATCGGCTGGCGCGCCGCCCGCTTCCACGTTCGTCGGCGACGCGGTCGCCGGCGACGGAACAGCCGTGGATACGGCCGTCGAATAATTCACAACGATGCTTTCCACGATCGGCGGATTCACGCCGTCGTCGAACGTGACGGAGATCGTCGCCGATCCGCTTGCCGCCGCCGGCGCCGTGTAGTCGACGCGCGTCGTTCCCAGCACACCCGTGTTGACAGTCGACGCCGAAAGCGACCCATCACCTACGAGCGAGACTTGCATTTCGGCATTGCGTAGCAGCGCACGTCCATGAAAGATGTCGACGACGATGGTCGCCATGTCGCCGGACGCAATGGCGATCGGTCCCGGTCTGGGCTGGGCGGGGGTGTTTTCATTTGCCGCCGAGAGCTCGACGCGCGTGTCGCCGGAAAGCGAAAGCAACTGGCGGTCAAGCTCGAATCCCAATATTTCGAGCCGCACGTCCACGAGCAAATCGGATTCGCCCGGACCGATGTGCGCGGTGGTCGAAAATTGTCCTTGCGTGGCGATTGTCCCGGTGAGAGCATCGACCGTGCTTAGGCCGCGGGGTTGTACGCTTACGATCAGCGGCACGCCGAATGTCGGTACTTGTCCGTTGACGCGAACTTCGCCGTCGATTGTTAACGTGGCGCTTTGGGCCACGCCGGTCAGCGTGGCGTTGGAGATGACGCCGTCGATGCCAAAATCGGCCCGAATCTCTTCCAGGCTTAGGCCGTGATCGGCGGGATCGATTCCGAGCAGTTCCAAGTCGAACGAATGTCGCAGGGCGGCATAGAACGGCTCGAAGCTCGTCGCCGTCGGCAACAAGTTTCCATCGGAGCCGATCAGACGCGCCCGGTCCCGCGCGACCGCGGCTCGCACGGCGTCGATCGATAGCACGTCTGCTTGCTGTAACGTGCCGCCTGGATTGTCCGCCGGCACGACGTCTTCCGGATCGAGGCCGACCAATTGCACATTCGCATGCCAGCCGAGCAATTCGCGGGCGGCGACTTCGAGCGCCGAGTCCGAAGTGGCCGACGCAAGCTTGATCAGCACCGCTT
>JAJDEG010000664.1 GCA_029259895.1 Planctomycetota bacterium | reverse complement strand
GACGACTTGCTCGAAGACATTGACGCCGGATTCTCGTTCATTGGCGAGATCACGCTGCCGCTGGGCAAATTCCTCGGGCTGGACCTGCCCGACGTCGAGGCGATCGTTCCCAATCCTCTCGCGCTGCTCGACTATATACCGATCTTCGACACCGTCGCCACTGGCATTCGCGGATTCTTGGACTTCGAGTTCATTCCCGACATTGAGTTCGGCCCGATCGATTTTCCGCGGATCGCGTTTCCCGAGATCGACCTCGGCGTCACCACGATTTGCGAGGGCGGCTGCACGATCATTCCCGAGTTCGAACTGATCCCGCATGTTACGTTGTTCGAGGCCGTGACGGTCCGCGACATTCTGCCTGGCGACTTGGTCGACGTGCTCGAAAGCATCGCCAACTTTTTCGACGACCAGGCGCAACAAAGCGGCGGTGCTCTTCTCAGCCTGCTCGACGGCAACGACGAAGCCGACCTCAGCAACCTTTGGGGCGTCTCTCAAGTCGTCTTCGGCGGCACGGGCAGCGACACGATCCGCTGGGGCGGCACCGATCATCCGCTCGAAGTCCTCGGTGGTCCGCGGCCGCCCGGATACTCGCCACAGGAGTTCTACTTCGACGGCGACTCCGGCCGCGACACGTTTGTCATCAACTCGGCGCTCAATGCCAAAAACGTCCAGGTCGTCGGCGGCGACGACGACGACCGCTTGTTGATCGAGGGACGCGACTCGAACGATATCATTCGCGTCACGATCGGACCCGACGGAAAACTGCTGGGCGTCAGCTTTGAGCAAGCCAATCCTGGCGGAGCGACCGCCAGCGAAGTGCAAACGATCGCCCTGCCTTCAAACGTAAACGGTGGCACGTTCACCCTAGCATTCCAAGGCGCGGAAACCGGGCCGCTGGGCATCAATGCCACGGCCGCGCAAGTCGAGGCGGAATTGGCCGCGCTCGGCACAATCGGCGGCGCGGCGAATGTCTCGGTGACCAGCACCAACGCCACCGGCGGCCCTTGGGAAGTCTCATTTCAAGGCGCGCTCGCCAATAAGGATGTGCTCGACATTCTTCCCAACGGCGCGAATCTCACGCTCCTCGGTGGCGACGTCATCGTCGCCGAAACCACGCAAGGCAATGCGACGATCGGCGTGAACGAAGTCCAGCGGATCACGCTGCCGCCCATAACCAAAGGTGGCACGTTCGACGTTTCGTTCGGCGGCGACACAGCCGTGGGCATTCCGTTTGACGCCCACCGAGTTGTGTTGCAAGACGCCCTCGTCGCGGCCGGCATCGCCGGCGGCAACCTCCGCGTCTCCGGCGGAATCCGCGGACCGTGGACGGTCGAGTTCCGCGACAGCGAAGGGGCCCAGGACCAACCGCCGTTGGTGGTCGACGGCAGCAACCTCTCCGGCGCGGTGTTGGGCGGTGTGGCGCAAACAACCAACGCGGGCGCCGAGGTGCAACGCATCGCGCTGCCCGGCGGCGTGACGGGCGGAACCTTCACGCTCTCCTTCGACGACGGCAGCGGCTCGGACACGACGACGGTGCTGCCGCACAACGCCACCGCGGCGCAAGTCCGCACGGCGCTCGGGTCGCTGACGTCGATCGGCCCAAACAGCGTGGTCGTGAACGGGCCTACTGGAGGACCGTGGGACGTGTCGCTGTCGGGAGTCGCCGCAGCGTCGTCGACCTTGATCACCGGCAGCGCCGCCAATCTCACCGGCGGCGTGACGTTCGACGTGCAAGAGACCGTGCCCGTCAGCGGTGCGAACGAACGGCAGCAGGTGTCGCTCGCCGGCGTCTCCGGTGGCACGTTTACGCTGACTTTCGAGAATAACGCTGTCGCACGGGTAACGCCGCCGATCCGTTTCGACGCCACGCCGCACGAGGTCCGCCTCGCCCTGGCGAGCTTGGGCAACGTCGCGGGCCTTGAAAACGTCGGTGTCACGAGCACGAATCCCGCTGGCGGACCGTGGGACATCGAGTTCACCGGCGCACTCGCCAACACCGACTTCGCGCCGATCACGCCCAATATCACGAACCTCACCGGGCCGGCTCCGGCCGCCGTGGTGTCCGACTTAGCGGAAGGCGCGGCCCCGAATCAAACGCAGATCGTCGACCTCGCCGGCGCTACGTCTGGCGAGTTTCGCCTCGAATCTGGCGGGTCGCAGTCCGATCTCATCGCGTTCGACGCCACGCCGGCGGAAGTCCAAACGGCGCTCGCCCCGCTGTTCACGGCCGCGGAGGCTCGCGTTGCGGGCAGCAGCGGCCGGTACTTCATCGAGTTCATTGGGACGCTGGGCGGAATGTCGAACACCTTGCTGCAAATCGTCGACTCGACGCTCGCCGGAGGCGGTGCGGCCAACGTCACAGAAACCGTCGGCAGCAGCGAAACCCAAACCGTCACAGCGAACCGACAAGCCACCGGCGGCACGTTCACGCTGTCGTACCTTGGCCAGCCGACATTGCCGCTCAGTTTCAACGCCTCGCCCAGCGCGGTCTACGCCGCCTTGGCCGCACTGCCGGCCATCGGTGGAGCGGCGAACGTTGCCGTCAGCGGCCCGAATGCCGACGGAGGACCGTACGACGTGCGGTTCACCGGCGCGTTGGCCGGCACGGACGTTGCATCGCTCGCGGCGGACACGAGAAACCTTTCCGGGGCGTTCACGGGCACCACGGATATCGCCGTGTCCCTCGCTTCGCCGGGCGTCAACGAGCGTCAGACGATTTCCCTGCCCGGAGCGACCGGCGGCACGTTCCGCGCTCAGTTTGGCGGACAATTCACCGACCCGATTACCTTCAACGCCGCGAACCTGTCCGCCACGGCAAGCAACATTCAATCGGCGCTCGTCTTGTTGCCGTCCGTTGGGGCGGGCAATGTGGCCGTGACGAGCCTCGGTGGAAATCAATTCGAGGTCGAGTTCCGCGGACCGCTGTCGGCGGCGAACGCGCCTTCGATAAGTGTACTTACAGCCGACCTGACCGGCGGACTCTCGGCCACGGTCGACGAATTGATCAAGGGCCGCGGATCGAACGAAGTTCAGACGCTCGCGCTGCCGGCCGGCACGGACGGCGGTTCGTTCACCGTAGCCTTCGACGGCAGCGGCACGGCGACCGTCGACTTCGACGCTTCGGCCGCAGACGTCGAGGCGGCGCTGGTGAGCCTGAGCACGATCGGCGCGGGCGATGTGTCCGTTACGAGCAGCAACGCAACGGGTGGGCCGTGGGTCGTGACCTTTACTGGCGCGCTCGGCAGCGCAAACCAACCGCCAATCGTGACCGACGGCGGTTCGCTGAACATCACCGGCGGCGGCATCGAGGTCGATGAGACGACGCCCGGTGCCAACGGCCAGACCAAAGTGCTGGCCGCGACGCAGTTCAAATCCATCGATAGCGTCGAGCTATTCCAAATCGAAGGCGGCGGCGGCGACGATCGGCTGATCATCGAAGGCGCGATCCAATTCGCCCAAGGCATCTACTT
>JAJDEG010000663.1 GCA_029259895.1 Planctomycetota bacterium | reverse complement strand
TCATCGGCTGGCTAAAAGAATGCCGCCGCGTGCTGACCCGCTTCGAAAAGACCGCCAAGAATTTCGGCGGATTCATCAAAATGGCATTCATAGAACGTTACTTCCGCCTAATGGGAATCTGACTTTTCCGACAGAGCCTAGTACGCGAATGGATCTAGGGACAATCCGTAACCGGGCGTTGATCGGATTCAGAGCGTACTTCGCGGAAGATTACGCGACAGCATCTGACTCGTTTCTGGCGGCCCTACTGTACTTAGAGCGTCAGAACGACCAACACACACCCTATTATGAGAACGTCTTCGAAGGCTACTCGAAGGCTTTACAGGCTCGTGGACGTGAAAGGCAACTCCGTACATTCTCTGATGGGCGGTAATTGCACTAAGAGCAAGTCTTCAATCGCTTGATTCGATGAAATTCGCTATGACTCCGCTTTGGGACTTCACTCTCCAAGGACGGAGCCATAGCGATGAGAAAGTACCACCGTGTATCGGTTAATGGCCGCACGAATTATCCCAGCGATGTGACGGACGAGCAATGGCGGTTGATCTCGCGATTGCCGCCCAAGCCGGCCAAAACCGGCCGACGCCCGATCGACCGGCGATGGATCGTCAATGCGATTTTGTATCTGTTGCGCACCGGTTGCCAGTGGCGGCTGGTGCCTCGCGATGTTCCGAAGTGGAGAACGGTCTACACCGTGTTCTGGCGATGGCGAAAGACGGGCGTGTGGAAGCAAGTTCACGACGCGATTCGGGGCCACCTTCGCAAGGCCGCCGGCAAGAAGTCGACGCCGAGCGTGGCGATCATCGACAGCCAGTCCATTCGCACGGCCGAAGGCGGTGAGCATCGCGGCTACGATGCCGGAAAGAAGATCACGGGCCGCAAGCGACACATCGCCGTCGACACGCTCGGACTGATTTGGGCGGTCGTCGTGCACGCGGCACATTGGCAAGATTACGAAGGCGCACATCTCGTGGCTCAAGCACTACGCGAATACCCGCGGCTGAAGGTCATCTTCGGCGATTCGGCGTATGGTCGCGCCGGATTTCCACAGTGGGTGGCGGCGACGTTCGGTTGGATTGTGCAAACCGTGCTGCGTCCGGTGCAAGCGGCTGGCTTCGTGGTGTTGCCGAAGCGTTGGATTGTCGAACGCACGTTCGCGTGGCTCGCCCGCTACCGCCGCCACAGCCGCGACTATGAGCACCGCAGCGAAACAAGTGAAACGATGATCTACATCGCCATGATCGCAATAATGTCCCGCCGCCTGACGCGGCGAGAATGTGTTTGAAGACTTGTTCTTAGTGGCCGCTACTGCCGGCGGAGCAAGGGTAACGCGGAACTCGTCCACGACACTCATCAAAGGAAACAAAGTTATCGTCCAACTCGCCGCCATCCATACGGCGCTAAATGCACCTGGCGGTTGGCCCGTTCTGGCAACCGAAAAAACACCGAAGCCTAACGGCTAATACTGTCGTCGCATTCCGATTTGAGACGCAAAACTGGAGGCAGCACCGGCCATTCCAGGCCCACCGAACGGCAACGCTTCTGCAACGCGTTCTTAGTGTTTGCCCAATGCCCATTGGTTGGATTCAATTCCTAGCTCCCCAACTTCTTTCCCGACGTCGCGGGCCGACCGACCAACGGTCGACAGGACGGAACTGACAACAACAATCTCCGCGAGTCGATTCCGCGCCGGGTGACGCCTGTGCGGACCACTCATTCGGAGGGCGCAACCGCCTTGTCGCTCGGTTTCGGATTTGCTAGAGTCCGCCACCGCAATTTCGCGGAGGTATAGAAGAAGGCAAACGAGCGAGTTACGCAGCGAGGACGATCGGATGTCGGATGGGAACGAATCGTTGAGACGAGCGGCACGAGCGGCCGCCGGTTTCGCGATGGCTTGCGTCGCGTTCGTCGTTCTCGTGCCGGCAGTCGCCGCGCAAGGCGTCGGAGCATTGGCCGTCCCCGATCCGATTCCGTTGTATCAAAGGCTGCCGCCGGTCGACGCGACACCCGTTGACACATTCGTCGACGCATCCGCCGACGACGCGCCCTCTGCCGTCGACACGATCATCGCCGAAGAAGCAGACGCCGCGGCCATCGAAGTCCAACCGCTGTCGTCGTGGCATCAACCGAAATACTGGCTCGGCCCCAAGTGGACCGGCAGCATCGAGCTCGGCGTGAACGGCTCGGAAGGCAACTCGCAAGCGTTCAACATGCGCGCCGGCGCGAATCTCAAACGCGAAACCGAGTTGTATACGCTCGGCCTCGAAGCCTCGCATTCGCGAACCACGTCCAACTCCCTCGAAACGCAGAATAACGCGCTGGGCAAGGTCAAGCTCGATCGCAAAATCGGCGAATCGCCGTGGACGCTCTTCGCCAACGGCTCGGCCGAGTACGACCAGTTCAAGGCGTTCGACCTGCGACTCGCGCTGCACGCCGGCGTCGGCTACAAGTTCATCAAGACCGACGCCACGTCGCTCATCGGTCGCGTCGGTTCCGGCGTGTCGCACGAAATCGGCGGTCCCGACGACAGTTACGTCCCGGAAGCGCTATTGGGGCTCGACTTCGAGCACCAGATCACCGCCAAACAAAAACTCGTGTTCAAGGCCGAGTATCTGCCCGAGTGGGGCGATTTCCAGAACTATCGCCTGGTGAGCGACGCCAGTTGGGAATGCCTGCTCGACGAAGAGAGCAATCTAAGCCTCAAGATCGGGGCCATCGACCGCTACGACAGCACGCCCAACGGCCGCAAACCGAACGACATCGATTATCTGCTATTGCTGATGTGGAAGCTCTAACCGCGCCGCGAAAACGACGTAGGGTGGGTCGAACGAAGTGAATCCCACCAGTATTTGCCGGCTCGCGTGGTGGGCCTCACTTCGTTCGACCCACCCTACCTCCTGCCCCCTACTAATCACTTCCCCAGCACTTCCTCGATCGATTCGCCCAGAATCTCCACCATCCGGTCGATCTGACGCTCTTCGACAGTGAAGCACGGGGCGATGTTGTACACGTCGCCGCGCATCCGCGTGAACATGCCACGATTCTGCGTCGCCGCATGAATCCGCGGGCCGACTTTCTCCTCCGCAGCAAACTCCGCTTTCGACTCCCGATCGGCGACGATCTCGACCGCCGTCATCAGTCCCAACCCTCGTATCTCGCCGACGTTCTTATGCGAGGCCAGCGTCGCGGCCCGTCGATTCAAATACCGTCCCCGCTCGGCGGCTTGCTCGACCAGTCCTTCGCGTTCGATGATGTCGAGATTCGCCAGCGCCACGGCGCAGCCCACCGGATGCGCGGAATACGTATGGGCGTGCATCCACGCGCGGCTCGTATCGCGCTCGTCGATCGCTTCGGCAATCGAATCGCTCATTCCCAATCCGCCGAGCGGAAAGTACCCGCTCGTGATCCCTTTGGCAAACGTCACCAAGTCCGGCTCGATGCCATAGCGAGACAGGGCAAACCACTCGCCCGTGCGGCCGAATCCGGTAATCACTTCGTCGGCGATCAGTAGCACGTCGTACTTATCGCAAATCGCGCGAATCCGTGGCCAATAGTCGTCCGGCGGCACGATCACGCCCGCCACGCACTGAATCGGCTCGCCAAGAAACGCCGCCACGCTGTCCGGACCTTCGCGGACGATGGCCTCTTCCAACAAGTCGGCCGCCATCTGGCCCGGCGTACGCGAATCTTCGGCCGACGCAATCGGCGGCACGAAGCGATACGGATACGGACTCTCGATGTGCAAGAAACCGGGCACGCGCGGCTCGAACCACGGCCAATACGCCGGTAATCCCGTCGCCGACATCGCCGCCAGCGTCGTGCCGTGATATCCCCAGTTGCGGCCGATGATCTTCGTCTTCTCCGTCTTTCCGGCGACCTTCCAATAGAACCGCGCGGTCTTAAACGCCGCTTCGTTCGCTTCTGCGCCACCCGACGTAAAGAAGAACCGGTTGATCCGCGGATAGAACATCTCCGCCAGCCGCTCGGCAAGTTCGATCGCCGGACGGTTCGTGCTCCCCGCGTAGCTCGTTGCGTAGGGTAGGGCGTTCATCTGCCGCGCCGCCGCCGCCGCGATCTCGGAACGCCCGTGCCCAACCACCACATTCCACAGCCCAGCCAAGGCATCGAAATATTCGCGCCCCGCTTCGTCGAACAACATCGCCCCGCGTCCGCCGACCCACACGTGAGCGTCGTCGCAAGTTGGCCCATGGTGCAACGAATGAATAACGTGCCGGCGGTCGATATCGAGTTGCGTCGGTTGGGTCATGTCGGCGAATCGTGGAAGTCAATCGTGACGGTTAGTTGAAGAAGTCGAACGTGATATGGCCAACCACCAGTGTATCGGCGCACGAGCAACTGTAGGAGGCGAGTCTCTTCGCCGAAAAACGTCGACTTGCGGCCCGACCGGCGACCGAACTCGCAACTATCTGTGCGGCCGTTGCGCGCAACCAAACGGGAATTGAACCGCCGAGGCGCGGAGACGCGGAGGAGTAGGCGTAGACGTGACATCAAAAAACTCTGCGTCACTGCGCCTCGGCGGTTCAATTACCGTCAGCAGGCGCGG
>JAJDEG010000662.1 GCA_029259895.1 Planctomycetota bacterium | reverse complement strand
CTCGATGCGACGGCTTCCGATCCGGGCGATCCCTCGCCGACCGCGCAGGTTTACGCCGGCGAGTTTCCGTTGACGGCGAGCAGCACGGTGATCGCGCGGGCGTTTGGCGGAAGCATCTGGTCGGCCAGGACCGAGGCTTTGTTCTCGGTGAGTAATCCGCTGCGGGTGACGGAGTTGATGTACAACCCGCCGGGCGGCGACGAGACGACCGAATTTGTCGAGTTGACGAATACCGGTCCTGTGGCGGTGTCGCTGCCGGGGGTGCGGTTTGCTCGCGCTGGCGGCGAGGGGATCGAATTTGAGTTTCTGGCGACGGACGCGATTACGGAGTTGCTGCCCGGCGAGCGGATTGTGATCGGCAACGATCTGGCGGCGTTCGCGGCGGCGTATCCCGATTTGGTCGGTGTCTTGGTTGCCGAGCGGCCGTTCCTCGGCAACTTGAGCAACGGCGGCGAATTGCTTTCGTTGCTCGATGCCCAAGACGGCATCATTCAGCAGTTCACTTACGACGACGCCTGGCAACCGACGACCGACGGCGATGGGTTCTCGCTGGTGATCGTCGACGAGTTGGCCGATAAGGCGACGTGGAACGACGCGGCGTCGTGGCGGGCGAGCTTTGAGATGGGCGGTTCGCCGGGGACGGCGGACGTGATGATGGCCGACGTGAATGGCGATCGACGAGTCGACGCGGCGGACGTGCTGATCGTGCAGGCGGCGATGAGCGCGGCGGTTGGCGGCGCGGCGGTTGATGGTAGTACGGCGCGGGCCGACGTGAATCGCGACGGAGCGATCACGGTGGCCGACGTGGAGTTGGTTTCGCGGCACTTGGGCGAGAGTTCGTTGCCGGTTCCGCGCACGGTTGGCGCTGGGCGGTCTTCCAGTGCGACGGCGTTGAATACGACGACGTTGCCGACGCCGATTGGCGTGGTGCCGACGTATACGCCTCCGGTGCCGACGCACGGTTTTTCTTGGGAGCAGAGCGAAGAGTGGACTTCGTCGTTGCCGGAGCCGGAAGATGATTCTCTTTTCATTCCGGTCAATGCGGTTCCGGCGGCGGCAGCGGGAACGCCGGTGGTGGTGAACACTGCCAGCGCTGGCGGACCGATCGTGCAGGGCGTTGGCGTTGGGACGGGGAACGGCGCGGCGATGCCAACGCCGATGCCAACGCCGATGCCGACCGTTTTCGCTCCGCCGGCGGCACAGGCGGCGGCGGTGGTGGATCGCGTGTTTGGCGGCGCGATGGTTCGCAGCGCGCGGATTCGGACGACGGACGAAGCGGCGAGCGGTCGTCCGCGATTGCTGGCGCGGCGTGCCGCGGCGGACGATTCTTCGGCAGCGCGGTACGTTTCGCTGGTGACGAGTGCCGATTCGGCCGTGAGCTTTTCGCTGGGTGCGACGACGCGACGCGATCGCAGTTTGCGCGTTGCCGCGAGCACGATGGCGCGGCGATTGGCGCTGGATTCGTTCTTTAGCGACGGGTCGTAGTGGCCGGCGGCGGATTTCGGCATGACGGCGGGTAGCGACGCGGCTTGACTGGCGCTTGGCGGTATCGCAGACTTGTTGGTGGCCGCCGCACTGGTTGGCCGCTTGCCTGCCGCTTTTGCCTGCCTTGGCTCCTGCCTTCGCCTCCCTCGCGTTTTAAGGAATTGTGCCGCTATGAATCGTGCCGTTATGATCCAAATCATGCCGTTTGCTCGGCGTTCGTTGTTGCTTTGTCTTTCGTTGGCCGTTGCCGCTACGCTGCTGCAAGTTGGCACCGCGTCGGCCGAGAATTGGTCGCAGTGGCGTGGGGCCAAGCTCGACGGCATTAGCGGCGAGAAGGGAATTCCTACGAAGTGGAGCAAGACCGAAGGCGTGCTGTGGCGGCTGCCGATGCCGGGGCAGGGGGGTTCGACGCCGGTGATTTGGGACGACCGGATTTTCGTCACCTCGGCCGACGGTAAGGACTTGGTGTTGATTTGCGTGGGGACGGATGGCAAGGAGCAGTGGCGGCAGACCGTGGCTACCGGCGATCGCAAGGTGCGCGACGACGAAGGGAACGGCGCGTCGGCGTCGGCGTCGACGGACGGGAAGCATGTGTGGACGTTCATGGCGACGGGCGATCTGGCTTGCTACACGGTCGAGGGGCAGCCGGTTTGGAAGTTTGACGTGCAGGATCGTTACGGCAAGTTGAAGATTCAGTTCGGAATGACGAGTACGCCGGTGCTCGATGGCGAGCGGTTGTATTTGCAACTGATTCACGGCGAAGGGAAGGCCGAGACACGCGAGGCGGTGGTCGTGGCGCTGGAAGCGGCGACGGGCAAGGAGATTTGGAAGGTCGGCCGCGACAGCGACGCGATCGACGAGTGCGAGCATTCGTATGCGTCGCCGGTGATCTATCGCGACGACGAGCAGGCGTTCCTGCTGACGCACGGGGCGGATTACATCATTGCGCATCGGCTGGAGGACGGGAAGGAGATCTGGCGGTGCGGGAATTTGAATCTCAAGACGCGGTACAACAACACGTTGCGGTTCGTGGCCAGTCCGGTGGCGGTGCCGGGGATGATTATCGTGCCGTCGGCGAAGAACGGGCCGGTGCTGGCGTTGCGGCCAGACGGCGAAGGGGACATCACCGAGACGAAGGGGGCGTATCACTGGGTGCGAGGGAGCAATACGCCGGACGTGCCGTCGCCGTTGGTGAAGGACGGCATCGTGTACCTGTGCCGGGAGACTGGCGTGTTGATCGCGGTCGACGCGGCGAGCGGCAAGGAACTGTATCAAGAGCGGGTGCATCTGACGCGGCATCGGGCTTCGCCGGTGTATGCCGACGGGCACGTTTATCTAGCGGCCCGGGATGGGACGGTGAACGTGGTGGCGCATGGGCCGGAGTTTAAGATCGTGGCGACGAACAAGATGGGGGAAGAGCTGTCGGCGTCGCCGGCGGTGTCGAACGGGCGGATTTATTTGCGGACGTTCGATGCGCTTTATGCGGTGGGTGAGGAGTAGCGATACGCGGTTGATTAAGCCGCTTCTACCAAGAACGCGTTGGTTCCTTCAACGCAGAGGACGCGGGGGACGCAGAGTAAGCGCAGAGAATATGCGTCAAGTCGCGTTGCTTGTAACCTATGAGCGATGCCATTGGCCACGTCGCTGCGTTGCGCTGGCGATGTCTTCTCTGCGAACCTCCGCGTACTCTGCGCTGAACTGTACGAGGCAAGAGCTGCGCGGGGCGGGCTAAGAGATGCGGAGGCTTGACTAGTCTTGCATAACGCTCTGTCTGCATTCGCGATTGATCGCCGCCATTTGGCGCTTGCGGCGTGCCGCCACGGCGACGACGCCTACTAGGGCCAGCGGCCACGTTGCTGGTTCGGGGACGGCTTCTGGGGAGCGGCCGGGTCCGAAGCCGCCGTAGTTGTTTTGGAGGATGGCTAGGTCTTTGACGGTGATGGAGCCGTCGTAGTCGAAATCGCCTTCCCAGTATTCGTCGCTGGCCCACCAGTCGATAAGTAGGGCGATATCGTAGCCGTCGACCCAGCCGTCGCCGTTGGCGTCGCCGAGGATTGGGAACGACGTGGACGTGCTGGCGACGATGATGGCTTCGCCGTCGGTCATCGCCGGGCCGTCGGGCGAGAGGCCGATCCAGAAGGCGAGTTCGCCGCGGAGGTTGAAGGCGCGGCCGCGTCCGTCCGCGCCGCCGGAGCCGGTTGTCAGGCGGATGTCGGAGATCGTTTGCGCGACGCCTGACTCGACTTCGAAGCGATCGCCGGTTTGGGCGATCTTGACGAGTTCCCGCTCGGGCGTGACGGCGAATAGGCCGAGGTCGTTGGCGTCGGTGATGCCGGGGCCGGCGAGGCAGGAAAGAAACGCGGCTTGCCCTCGTTCGTTGACGACGGGGGAGAAGGCGTCGCGGTGCGTGGCGTCGCAAGCGGCGAAGGTGACGTCGTCGCCGGCGCCGGGGGCGCGGTCGCCGGTGCGAGCGACCATGTCGAGGCCGGCGCGTCGCTCGACGAAGATCGCGCGGTCGTTGTCGCCGGTGGTGACGCTGGGTCCGGCGAGCGAGGCGGCGAAGGCGACGCGATTTAGGTTGGTGAGCAGGGGCTGCGAGAATCCGGCGAAGGATACGACGTCGCCGTTGCCTAGGGCACCGTCGTGGAACGCTACGTCGCCAGTGCGGGCGATGAGTTGGAGGCCACCGAGGCCTTCCTTCCAGATGCCGCTGCCGCCGCCGAGGAGTCGGGCATTGAAGGCCGTGCGGCCGCGGACGTTGAACGCGGGGAGGCCGATCTGGGCGAAGGGCTGGTTCGTGCCGGGGGCGATCGCGCCTTCGCGGGCGACGAGGCGGAGGCCGATGCCGGCGCGCTCGGCCCAGATGCCGTGCATGTTGTTGGCGTTGACGTCGTCGCCGGTGAGGACCGCGCGAAAGGCGATTTCGCCGGCGTCGTTGAGGACGGGGGGCGAGAATTCGGTGAACAGGACGTTCGCGCCGGCGACGACGGCGGTGCCGGGGGCGACTTCGCCGGCGCGGGGGATCAGCCGCAGATCGGCGGCGGTCTTCGACCAGATGCCACGGTCGTTGACGCCGGCGACGGGAACGACGCCGTCGCCTTCGATGACGGCGCGGAATGCAGTATGTCCGGCGTTGTTGAGCAGCGGATCGTCGAAGGAGAGGAACTTGTCGTTGTCGTCCGTCAGCGGCGGCGGGTCGTCGCCGGTGCGGGCGATGGGCACGAGGAGGTTTCCGCGGCCGATCCAGATGCTGTTGTCGAAGGTGGCACCGACGAGGTTGCCTTGGAATGCGATGTGGCCGAGGTCGTTGAGGAC
>JAJDEG010000661.1 GCA_029259895.1 Planctomycetota bacterium | reverse complement strand
GATTCGGCCGGACGACATCGTGACGCATTTGATCGTTGCCGAACGACTCGTGCAGATGGGGCTGTTTTCTTGGGCCGAAGGCGAGTTTCGATTCGTTATCGAAAACAGCCCGACGGAAGCTCGTTTGTCGGTGCTGGCGGGGCTGATGATGTCGGCGATGTTTCAAGATTTGGAGCGTTATTTGGACGCGGCGACGGCTCGCGAGAGGATCGTCAAGCGAATGGACGAGAATCCTGGATTGCGCGAGCAGTTCGAGGCGACCGAAGACGGCTCGCTTTCGCCGAAGCGGATTCGAGCCGGCATGGACTACTGCTACGCAATGCATTTTTCCGCCACCGGCAACCGGGCCAAGCAGATCGAGCATCTCGATAAAGCGGCTGTCGCCGATCCGAGTGACGCGGACGTTCTGATTGCGCTTTTTCGTCTTAGCGACCAAGACGAGAAACGTCGGGCATCAACCAAGCGGCTGATCGAACGGGCGACGCGGAAGTTTCAGTTGGAGATCGATCAACTCGCGCCGCTGGCGGCGGAAAGCGAAGGCATCGGCGAATTGTTGGCCACGAAACACAACGAATACGCATGGCTGGTGTCGAATACGTTTGGCGACTTCGACGTTGCCCTCGATTACGCGATCAAGTCGAACGAGCACTACGGGAATTCCAAAGCCGGATTGCTCGACACGCTCGGTCGCTGCCACTTCGCCAAAGGCGATTTGGAGAGCGCGATCCGTGTGCAAACGCGGGCGAACCAGTTGGAGCCGCACAGCGGCGCGATCGCCCGGCAACTTGCGTTCTTTCGCGAAGAAGCGGCTAAGCGCGACGCGGCCAAACGGGGCGCACCGCGGGCGAGCGAGCCGAACTAGCCGCATGAGGCCGGTCGCTCCCGGCGAAAAACTTGTGTCAGGCCGCCTAACGTCGTATTCTGAGCGTTACGGTGATCGAATTCTCCGAAAGCCGGGTGGAATTCGCCTATTCGACCGAGTACGTCGCGATGCCGACGTCGCTAAGTTTGTTGCATCGGTGATGCGAACGTTTGGCTGAATATCGGCGTGACGCCGCGGGGTGGCGGCGATCGGTTCGTTGTTGATCTGACCCAATATCGGAAAGAGCTCATGAGCACCGCTTGGCCGGCCAGATTCTTGCCCGCGCACATGCAAAAACGCTTGCTGGTACGGCTATTCGTTGCGTTTTGTTTTTTGGCGGCTGCCTTGCCGGCGTTTGCCTCCACGACCACGACCGATCCGCCGGATCCGCCAGACCCGCCGCCGATCCCGGTGGTCACCTCCGGCGGCTGGTCGCGAGATTTCAATGGTCCGCTCGACGACAACTTCTTGGCGCTGGGCTTTAAGTTTCGCGGCGGATTCTACGAGAGCGATGGACAACTGCAAGTCGCGCCGACGTTTCAACGCAGCACCGAGGGCGGCGTGCTGGCTCTGTGGGACGATACGTTGCCGGCCGACGATGGCGCACACACGGCGCTGGCCGCCGATTTTTCGATGGCCTTCGACAAAGTGCATATCAGTGGCACGATCAACCCGCTCGGTTTGCCGGTGATTCCGGACGGCTCGCCGATTACCGGCGAGAACAGCTTGGGATTCATCGCCCGCGGCGACTTGACGACGATGAGCACGTATTACGCGGCGGTCGATTTTCGCGACGGCACTCTACGAATGGGCGACGTTATCGAGGGGCAAGTCTATTTCGCCGACCATCTTGCCAGCCGCGACGAGATGCTCAGCGACGATTTCGACGATTACAAGTCGCGAAGCTACTTTCTCGAGTTTTCCGTCGAAACCTACGCGGGCCAGGGAAGCGGTTCACCGTCTTTGCCGCTCGAGTTCGCCGATGCCGAGACGGGCGACGTGCTGCTGGCGTCGCGGTTGTACGACCACGAGGGCGGGGAACTGCTGATGTCGCTCTATTGGGTCGATAAGTATGAGCCGATTCGCGCGCCGGGCGTGGCGGGCGTGTTCGTGCAGTCGTTTGAGCAGCCTTGGCAAGACGCCGATCTTCATCCCGCGCTGTTCGGTTCGTTCGACGACGTGACGGCGGTCGTGCCGGAGCCTTCGGCGTGGTTGTTGGCGGTGTTGGGGGTCGGCGGGTTATTTACGTCCTACGTTCGGAATCGACGAACGACGTAGAAAAAAGGCGAGCGCACCACGACTGTTAAGCCGCGCATGGACGTTCTCCGCGACGCGATTCGGTGGCCCGCGAATTGCCGCTGCGCTTCGGCCCAGTTATCATGGGTGATCGGCGTCTCTACGACGTTCGAGGGCTGGCGGCGCAAATTCTCCGGCTCGCCGTTTGGACATCGTCATCCCGCCAACCGCACAACCTCTCGCTTTATCCCGAAGGACCAACCATCATGCCCGCCGATGTTTCCCGCCGCTCGTTCTTAAGCACGACCGCTACGACCGCCGCCGCGACGGCCGTTGCTTCCGCCGCCACCACATGGACCGCCAAGAGCTATGCCCGCGTGATCGGGGCGAACGACCGGATCGGCGTGGGTGTGATTGGAGCCGGCGTCATCGGCAACGCGCACTTGAACGTCATCAAGACGCTGAAAGAAAAGAATAATCTGTTGCCAGTGGCCGTGGCCGATTGCTGGAAGACGCGGGCGGATCGCGGCAAGGAACTCGTCGGGGCCGAGCACTCGCTTACCGAGTACAAGAAGCTGCTCGATATGAAGGAAGTCGATTACGCCGTCGTCGCCGTGCCGGAGCATTGGCATTGGACGATGACCATCGATGCGATGGACGCCGGCAAGGCCGTGTACTGCGAAAAGCCGCTCACCCACACGATCCCTGAAGCCCAGGCCGTGATGAAGAAGCAGAAAGAGACCGGCCGGCCGCTGCAAGTCGGCGTGCAGGCCATGTCCGACGACAGTTACATCACCGCCCGCGACGCGATTCGCAAGGGCGTGATCGGGCAGGTGATTCAGGCTCAGATCGAATACGTGCGGCGCTATCGCGCAGAGGCCGGCCCGTGGCGCGAACCGAAACAAGTCGCCGAACATCAGACCAAGCCGGCCGATCTGGACTGGAACGCCTGGCTCGGCTCGGCACCAAAGATCGACTGGGATCCTCATCACTATTTCGAGTGGCGCTGCTACTCGCGGTATTCCGGCGGCATCTGCACCGACCTGTTCATTCATCGCATCACAAGGATCATGCGGGCGTGCGATCTGCTGTACCCGCGGCGCGTGGTCGGCATGGGCGGCATCTGGCAATGGCCCGATGGCCGCGACTTGCCGGACAACGTCGAGATGATCTGCGAATACCCGCGCGGCATGACGGTGTACGTGCTGGGGACGATGAGCAACCGCGTGGGGATCGATCATCTGATTCGCGGTTATCGGGCGACGATGTACTTCACGCCAACGGGTTGGGTCGCCAAGGACAAGGACGGCAAAGTGCTCGCGGAACACAAGAAGACCGGCGGAGAGGATCAGCACTTGCACCACACGAATCTGCACAATCACCTCCGCAAGGGCGAACCGCTCAACTGCCCCATCGAACTCGGCATGGCCGGCGTGGTCGCGGTCAACATGGCCAACGAAAGCTGGCGAAGCGGCCAAATGATGGGCTGGGACAAGAAAAACGAGAAGATGGTCCCGGCGAATACGCTCGATTTGAGCCACGAGCCGGAGGAGGTTTGACGCGGCATGCCGTTCGATCTCGACGCCTTTGAACGACGCGTTCGCCGCGCTTTTCTCAGGGCACGCCTCGCCGATTACCTGATTGACTTCGGACCCTACGAATTGCGATTCGAACTAGGTGACGAAAAGCCGAATGGGGCAATTGAGCGTGTCGGGCAAGCTGTTGATCGCGCGGTGAAGTTGTTCGAGGCTTGCAATACGCGGGACGACGATATCGTCGTCGTGTGCAAGGATTTCGACGGCCCCGGGCAGATATTCCCGTCTCGGCCGCCGCGATACTTGCTATCGCTGATCTGCAACTACGATTCGACTCTCGGCGTCGAATACGCTATCGACCCGGATGATTACTGTGAGGTTTCGTACAAACAGATCGTTTACCCGACAAAAGTGCGGTACTTGGCATGTGAAGCGATTTTTCGCGGAATTGCGAGTACGGAGCAGGGCCGGTCGCCATGCGTTGGAGCCAGTGTTTATCTTGTAAATGTCACGAGAAATGTCGTGTTTTTCATGTACGACGACAGAGGTTGTTTGGTCTCTGTGGACAGACCTGAGAAGCTTTTGCCGCTATACAAGGATCACAATTCGTGGCTGGTCGATTGTGGTCGTCCTCTAGAACCGGAATGGATGGAGGCCTTGCGTGGACAAGTTGTCGACAACGGCTAACGATCGCGTTGCCGACGTGAAATTCACGAAAGACGCGTAAAACGTCGCCCTTCGCGACTAGCGGACCATCACCGTGCCGCTGGCCTGGTATCCGCGTTTGCTCAACGCCACGCCGGACCAGCGGTAGACCTGGCAATTGGCCGACGGCGGGCACGGCGTCCACTTGCCCGACATCGATGAAGACCTCAGCATGGAAGGATTGCTTCGAGGCGCTCCGGCCACGCCGCCTCATAAAGGCACGGGGCATCGATGTCGAGAAAGCGAGCCGGCGAACGAAACGCTGATCTTGCTCCCGGTAACTCCACCGGAGGCAACTCACTCGCCATGGTCGAACCGCTCGACCTCATCGCGCCAGCCGACGGATCTTGGTCGGAGTTGGCGACGGACTTCGGCTAACCACGCGAATTGCAACGGTTGTCTCAGGCATTCACGAGCGGCTGAATCGGGCTTGTCAAATGCATCCTTGGAAGTAAACTAGATTATCAAACTAGTTTTATATGGGAGAACTCCCAACCATGACCGCCGTCGGCGTATTCGCCGCCAAGACGCATCTCACCGAACTGCTCGACCGCGTCGCCGGCGGCGAGGAGATCGTCATTACGCGCCGCGGCAAGCCCGTGGCGATGCTTGTGCCGCACGCGTCGGGCGAGGCTCGGACCGTGGCGGAGAACGTCGCGTCGATGCTCCACCAGCGCGACGCGAACGGGCCGCGGTTGGGCAAGGGGCTGTCCGTGCGACGGTTGATCGACGAAGGGCGGCGGTCTTAAATGGCTCGCAAACGATCGACACGCTCACCGACGCCGGTCGGCTCCCCCGCGGCGGCTGGATTCGTGCTCGACTGCTCCGTCGCGCTGAGTTGGTTTTTCGCCGACGAAGCGAGCGATTACGCGGACGGCATCGCCGCGGCCCTGGCCGATTCGAGCGCCGTGGTCCCGTCGTTGTGGCACGTCGAGGTCGCCAACTGCCTGCTCGTCGGCGAGCGCCGCCGGCGCTGCACGGAAGCCCAATCGAACGCGTTCCTTCAACGCCTCGCCGCGCTGCCGATTTCCATCGTCGTGCCGTCGCCACACAATTGGAGCGACATCGTCTCGGTCGGTAGGCAACACGCGCTTTCCGCCTACGACGCCGCCTATTTGGAATTGGCGATGCGCCGCGGCTTGCCGCTCGCCACGCTCGATACGAAGCTCGTCGCCGTCGCCAAATCGGCCGGCGTAGCGACGTTCAAGCCGTGACGGAATGGGGTGGCTGAGATTCCCGTCAACTCGGCGCTCGCATCGCCCGAACACTTCAATTATGATGGGCGCGCCGATTGGTTCGGACCTAACTCGGCCGCGGCAAAGTCGCTGCACGTTCGCCCCGTTTTTGCCAAAAAAAAGGAAAACCTTCGTTATGCGAATCGTCCGTCTCTTACCTCTGATTCTCGTTGCCTTCCTGTCATTCACCGTCGCACCAACGGCACGCGCCGCGGAGGTCGATACTTCGCCGATGGCGATCGAAGCCGTGCGGGCGTATCCAAATCTTAAGTTCGATCTGCCGGTGTTGCTCACGCACGGCGGCGACGGCACGGGCCGGACATTCCTCGTCGCGCAGAAGGGCGTGATTCACATCCTGCCCAAGGACGAAGGCGGTGGCGAAACTAAGGAGTTTCTCGACATTTCCGATAGGACTCTCTACAAGGACAAGGAGAACGAGCAAGGACTGCTCGGCTTGGCGTTTCATCCCAAGTTCAAGGAGAACGGGCAGTTCTTTGTCTACTACTCGACGACGGAGAAACCGCTAACGACGGTTATTTCGCGTTTTCGCGTGAGCAAGGACGATCCAAATCGGGCCGACGCCGATTCGGAGGAAGAAATCTGGCGGCTCACGCATCCGTTTTGGAATCACAAGGGCGGCACGATCGTGTTCGGTCCCGACGGCTGTCTCTATATCGGTCTCGGCGACGGCGGCTCGGCAAACGACCCGCACGGCAACGGGCAGAACCTCGGCACGCAACTCGGGTCGATTCTGCGCATCGACGTCGACCATCACGACTCCGGCAAGAAGTACGCCGTGCCGAAGGACAACCCCTTCGTCGGCCGCGACGACGCGCAGGGCGAAATCTGGGCCTACGGCGTGCGCAACATTTGGCGGATGGCGTTCGACCGCAAGACGGGCACGCTGTGGGCCGGCGACGTCGGGCAGGACTTGTGGGAAGAAATCATTCTCGTCCGCCGCGGCGGCAATTACGGCTGGAACCTGCGCGAGGGCATGCACCCGTTTGGCAAGACGGGCGTCGACAAGCGGGACGATATGGTCGAGCCGATCTGGGAGTATCACCACGACGTCGGCAAATCGATCACCGGCGGACACGTCTATCGCGGCAAGAAGTTGCCAGAACTCGACGGCATGTACCTGTACGCCGATTACGTGACCGGCCTGATGTGGGCGCTCTCGTACGACGAAAAGAGCAAGACGGTCACGGCGAATCGGTCGATCCACGCCCAGCCGTTGCCGGTAATGTCATTCGGCGAGGACGAGGCTGGCGAATCGTATTTCCTGGCTCGTAGCGGAGAGATCTACACGTTACGTCGTCGGGCGGCGAAGTAACGCATCGCGACGAGTTATCCATAGCGGACGCATCGCATCGACCGCACTCGCGGTGCGCGTCGACAACGCGTCGAACGCCAGATCGGTCGCTGAAACCGAAAGACGGCGACGAGCGGCGACGGTCGTCGACGATTGTGCGCTGGGCGCATTTTCTGCTGGAGTGGTCGGCATTCCTCGCCGCGCCGTCGCTGCTACGACGAGGGCCTGCGCGCTTGCCGCGTGGTCGGCGACCGAAACGACCAACGCGGGCGGTGCAGCATGCGCGATTGGAGCGCGCGGAATGACGGCAACGACCAGCACCGGCGGCGCGGCATGCGACGGATCGATCGGCGGCGCGCCCAGGAAGTTGCGAGCCAAGACGAGATCCACGTAATTCACCCGGCCGTTGGCGTCGATGTCCGCCAGCGGATTGTATCGTTCGCTTCCGGCCGACGCGAACAGTGCGGCCCGAATGGCCGTCGCGTCGATCGAATCGATCGATCCGTCGCCATTGGCGTCGCCGGATGCGATTTGCATGGAAGCGGCGAACTGCCCGCCGGGTAGGCCATCTCCGCTGGGCCAGCGCGGCGCTGATTCATTGAGTTCTCCGTCGAGCAGGACGCCGGACCCGCTTGCGACGCCGTCGACGAGCGCAGCCGTCCACACGCCAGCGGATAGCGGCGCGGCCAGCGTCCAGGTCGCCGTAAAGGTCGCCGCGTCGTAGGAGAATCCACTAACAATGACATTGGCCGCGGCATTGGAAATATTCAGATGCGCCTCGGCAACGACGACATCGTCGGTGAAGCGAACGTGAATCTGGTCGACGCTCGTCCACGGCGCGGCCCGCGCTTGGTCGGTACTTGCCGCGACGCTCCAACCCCATGCGGCGTCACCCAACATCGCGTCGGCAAGCGACTGGCGAAACGCGCCGCTCCAGGCCATGCCGTCGAGATAGATCGCAGCGACGGCCGGCGGCAATTGGGTCTCCACCGGTTCGCCCGTCGGTAACTCGTTGCCGACGAGATTGCGGGCGAGAATCGCATCGACGTAGTTCACGCGACCGTCGCCGTTGATATCGGCGGCGGCATCGTAGCCGGGCAAGCCGATCCGCGCGAACAGTCCGACGAGCACCCGCGACAGATCGGTCGACTGCACAGGCCCACCCGTCGTCGAACCGCCGAGCACATCGAGCCGCCGCGACACGTCCGCACCGAGCGTCGCGCCGCCTTTGCCCATCAAATCTGCCGATACACGCACGAGCAGCCTGTCGGCATCGACGGGCGAGGCCACGCGCCAGACGGCCGTGAACGTGGCGGCATCGTACGACACGAGCGACGGTCGATACGTCGCCTGTGCCGCGCCGAACACGGATAGATCCTCGGAGCGGGGTACGACGTTCTCGTTAAAGCGGACGACGAACTCGTCGATGCCGGGATGCGGCGAGAGATTCACCGCACTTTCGACGAGCGGCAAACCGGCGATGCCCGTCGGATCGGGATTGAGGCCAGCCGAAAAACTGGTCGTCCAGCCGGACGAGCGGGCCGCCATGGCCACGACTCGCGGCGGCGGATTAATCGCGCCGTGGTCGATGCCGACGACAATCTCGCCCGGCGAAAGAACGACGACGTCCGACGGAAGCGTTCGTGCCGCGAACACGACCGCGTCGCTGTTCTGTCCGGCGACGTAAACGTGATCGCCGTCAGGCGAAAGGGCAACGGCCGCCGCGCCGTCGAGACCGCTCGTCGTTGGATGAGCAAGATGCTCGCGGTAGACGAGTGCGCCGCTGGTGCGATCGACGTCGAAAGCCACGAGGGCGTCGTCGCCGGACGACGCTACATACACTCGCTGGCCGTCGGGACTAACGGCGAGCGCGGTAGGACCGCTCATACCGCCGACGCCGCCCGTTCCACCGCGTACGAACGACGCCACCGTAAATAGGCCTGTGCTGGCATCGCGGCGAAATGTCGTGACGGCGTTGTCGAGTTCCGCCGCCGCGAACACGAACCGACCATCAGGACTGACGGCGACTGACCGAGTGACACCAAGCGTCGTCACGCCGCCCTGACCATCGACGAGTACGGCGGCGAACGTCAAGTTTCCGCTGGCCGCGTCGCGGCGAAACACGGCCAGGGCATTATCCGTCGCACCAGCGACGTACACGTGTTTGCCGTCGTCAGTAATCGCCAGACCGTGCGCGCCATCCAGGCCGTTCACGCCGCCGACGCCATCGCGGACGCGGCCCACGAATGTCAATCTTCCCGTCACGACATCGCGCGAGAAGACTGCCACGGCGTCGTCGAGGTAGCCGGCGACGTACACGTGGCGGTCGTCCGGAGAGACGATCACGGCCGTCGCACCGTCGAGTCCGTCGACGCCCGACGTATTGTCGAGCAACGCTTCGATGAGCGACAACTCACCTGAAATGAGATTCCGCGCGAACACGGCGACGGCATCGTCGAAATACCCGGCGGCGTAGACGTGGCGTCCGTCGCGGCTGATCGTTACGCCGCGAGCGCCGTTGAGTCCATTTACGCCGCCGATGCCGTCGCGGGCTTCGCCGACGAAGCTGAGCCGTCCGCTGAACGTATCGCGGCGAAAGGCCACTAGGGCGTCGTCGTTGTTGGCGACGGTGTAAATGTGCCGGCCGTCGGGGCTGACCGCGACGCCGCGGACGCCGTCGAGCCGCGGCGTCGCGCTGCCCGTCGTTGCCGAGGTCGTTTCGACGTGGTTGATGAAATCGACCAGCGGTGCGGGCGTGGTTGCTTGCCAGCCGTCGACTAGCAGCGGCAGGATACGAGTACGGCCGACCGGCACGCGCGTGAGGTGGTATTCGCCGTTGGCGTCCGTCGCGGCGGTTGGCTCGCCGGGATCTAGACTGCCGTTACCGTTGACGTCGGCGAACACGGTCCAATTGGTGAGCGGCGGTTCGCCCGCGTCGAGGGCCCGGTTGGAGTTGTCGTCGCGCCATGCACGGCCGTAAACCTCGCCGGTGGGCGGCGCGTAGATCGAGATATCGTTGCCGTCGCCACCGACGTAGCTCAGTCGGAACCGTTGCCCGTCGATCTCGAAGTATGCATTCTCGCCGACGCCCGTGAACTGACCGACGATCGGATCCGTTCCATCGTTGTCGACGATTACGTACTCGACGTCGATCGGCAACCGTCCGGCCAGTGCAAACGAGAGAGTCGCGCCGTCGATCGTTACGCCGCCCGCGACGGCGACGGCGTCGTGGATGGCGGACACCTCGTCGGCGAGGATATCGATAGTTAGCATGGCTCCGCTGGACAGCGTCAAATAACCGGACGAAATCATGCCCACCGTCAGCGTGGAGTCGACATTGCTTTCGCTCGACGATGTGGCTGCTCCGGCAGGCGTCGTGGACGCTACGGCCGCCATTCCGCCCGGCGAAAGTTGTGCGTTTGCATCGACGGTGACAGTCGACGCCACGATGCCTTTTCCGGCCAGCGTCGCTTGGGCGTTGACTAGCACGTCGGTCGCGGCAAACGTTCCATCGACTTGGAGCGTGCCGCTGGCGACGGTCAGGCGTCCGCCGAGCGCGACGTCGCCCGTGAGTTGTGCGCGGCCCGATCCCACGAGCGTGACGGCATCGCCTTGAATGGCACCGGCCACGAGCATGTCGCCGTTCTCGCCGGCTGCGGTGTCGCCGAGCGATACGATGGCCGGCCCGCTAAATTGCACGTCCACGGCGAGTCGATGCGGTCCTTGCGTGGCCGTGATGGTCGGCGCGGCGGCTGTGGAACTAGCGAGGAATGTGAGCGGATCGCCGGACAATTCGACGCTACCGCCGCTGAAGGCCAGTCGCGCGATGGAAAAACCGCCGCCCAGATCGTTGACGGACACGACGGATGCGCCGTCTGCCGCGCCGATGGCGATCGCTTCGCCGTCCAAGGGCGCGACGTTGCCGTGCCAGTTGACGGGCGTCGACCACAGCGCGTCGCTGCCTGCCCCTTTCCACTGGGCCGAGTCTCGCGACAGCCCAAAGTCGATCGATGCGATCCGCTGACCGTTGACGAGCGATAGGTTCGCTTGCGCGGCGTCGGCGACGAACGAGACGACGCTTGGATCGTGGAACGCGGCCGCCACGACGCCGCCGTCCGGGAGAAGCGCCAACGATCGAACGCCGTCTAGCACCGGTGCGGATGCATTCGCGCCGTCGAGAACGAGGACCGGCGTCAGGATGCCCGACGCGGCGTCGCGGCGAAACGCGGTGATGGCGTCGCTGTTGATGGCGGCGACGAACAGCGTTTCGCCGTCGGCGGAAAAGGCGATGCTTTGCGGACCATCGAGCGCAGGCACACCCGCCTCGCCGTTGGTTACGAGATCGCGGAATTCGAGTCGCCCGGTCGCCGCGTCGCGGGCGAATATGGCCAGTGCGTCGTCGAAGCCGCCAGCGACGACGACGTGTCGGCCGTCGGGGCTGACGGCGACGGCGCTAGCGCCATCGAGACCGCCGGCCATCGGCGTGTCGTCGAACAGCGTCTCGACGTGGCTGACCTGGCCGGTGGCGGCTTTGCGGGCGAGCGTTACGAGTGACTTATCGCCGCTCGCTACGACGTACAGGTGGCGTCCGTCGGGGCTGATCGTAATCGCCGAAGCGCCGGCCAAGCCCGGCCCGCCGACGTCGAGCGAATCGGCGAAGATGAGTTCACCGGTCGTTGCGTCGCGCGAGAACGTGAGCAGCGACGCAGAGTTGCTGGCCGTGACGTAGAGTTGTCGTCCGTCGGGGCTGACGAGCAGCGCGGCGGGGAAGTCGAACGGAGCGCCGACGCCGGCGGCTGGCAGAGTTTCGCGCCAAGCGAGCAGACCGGTCGCTTCGTCGCGATCGAAGACGGCGAGCGCATCCGAAGCGCTCAGCGCGGCATACAGCGAGCGGCCGTCGGGGCTTAGTGCAAGCGACGCGATGTCCAGCGGCGCCGGACCGCCACCGCCCGCATTCACTACGGTTTGCAACACGCTAAGATCGCCGTCGGCGGAACGCTCGATGGTTGCGATTGCACCGGACTGACTAGCGGCGTACAGATATCGACTGTCGCTGCTTGCGACGATGGACCGCGCTCCGGCGAGTTCCGCGACGTCACTAGGGCGCACTGCGTCGCGAAGGACGAGATGATCGCGCCGCGGCCCCGTGGCGTACCAGCCAATCGGCACGTCGGGGCGAATCGCGTAACCGCCCGGCGGCAAATCGGCCAGCGTGTAGTTGCCGTCGACGTCGGTGACGGTACTCGGCTCGTCTTCGTCCAGCGTACCGTTGCGATTCGCGTCGGCGAAGACCGTCCAGCCTGTGAGCGGAATCTCGCCAGCGTCGGCCAAGGCGTTTTCGTCGCGATCGAACCACAGCCGGCCGGAAACTTCGCCGTTGCCGGTGACGAGCGAAACGTCGTCGAGCCAGTAGTCGCCGAGTTGCGGCCGGGTGCCCAAGTGGCGAACGCGCAGTTGGAGCGTCGCCGCGTTCGGCGGCAGGACGAGCGTGATCGAACGCCGAGCCATCGCGTTCATATCCGGCTCGGTGGCGAGATGTCGGGCGACTTCGGTCCACGCGCTGCCGTTGGTGCGAAGTTCGACGACGAGATCCTCACCCGGCTGCGGCCGGTTGCCAGTGCCCGTGCGCTGGAAGGAGTAGCTGAGCGTCGCGGACGTAGCGCCAGCAACGGGGAAGGCGACAGATCGCAGTTCGTCGCCGCCGGCCGCGTTTCCGTTGAAACGCGCGGCCAAAGGCGTGCTCGCCGCGGAGGCTGTCGGTGCGACGGTGGCCAGTGTGGCCGTGTCCCAATGAACGGGGTTGAACGCCAGCGATGCGAAGCTGTCGGCGAGCAAGACGGCCGGCGTGGCACGCGCTTCGAGCCGCTCGATCTGCATGGTTCGCCGCGGCATGTTCGATCGACCTTGACGCTGAAGCGCAATCGCGGCTGGCACTGATGGCATGTCCAGCAGTACCGCCCGACGCA
>JAJDEG010000067.1 GCA_029259895.1 Planctomycetota bacterium | reverse complement strand
TCGGCCGCGAAGAGGTGGCGGCTGCTGAACGGCTCGCAGCTACTGCCCGAAGTGATCGCCGGAGTTCAATTCATCGATGGAATCAAACCCCAAGTAACCGCCGCCTGAAAAACTTCCATCCACAACTTCTTGCAATATCTCTTGTTGTCCCCGAACCGTCTACGTTCGCTCTCTTGTCGTTCGGCGTTGTCGGTTTGTTCGCGCATCGCATCGTGCGGCGTCGCCGGTACCGCGCGACATAGTTGTTTTGCCACTTCACTTCTCGCATTTGCCGGAATCGCTCGGTATCGCGCTGTTGACTTGCTTCCTTATCGCGCGAGACGAGAGTGCAATAAAGGGGACGGGAGTCATTTCGGCACGTCCTTCATTTCCTCTCTGCTTCCGCCAACTGTTCTGCGAGAGCCCGATAGTTCTTATATAGCCGGTCATATCGCCCTCGATTTGCGGCGTTCGGTGTGACGACGCGGGCCTGACCACCGCTCTTCGGCGTCGCCATCGCGTGAATCGCTTCCGCCGCCGTAGATAGCCCCGTCGCCGCCGGTCCTGCCGCAAGTGCGCCCAGAATCGCCGCCCCCAACGCCGGCCCTTGTCTTGCCGCGGCGATCGTGATCGGTGCGCCGAGCACGTCGGCGTACACCTCGACGACCAGCGGGTTGTGGTGCGGCAATCCGCCGGTGGCCACGAAGCGTTCGACCGGCACGCCGCTTTCTCGCAGCACTTCGACGATCCATCGCAGACCGAACGCCGTCGCTTCGAGCACGGCGCGATAGAGGTGATGCGGGCCGTGGTTGAGCGTAAGGCCAGAAAACGCTCCGGCGAGCGAGCCGTCCATCAGCGGCGTGCGGCAGCCGTTGAACCAGTCGACGCACAACACGCCTTCCGCGCCCGGCGGCAACTCGGCTGCCTTCGCGCCGAGTTCCGCGAAGTCCTGGTGGCCGACGAGCCGGCGGAGCCAATCGAATGCGTCGCCAACGGCCGCCTGACCGGTTTCGTAGCCGAACATGCCCGGCAAGATTCCGCCGTCGACGACGCCGGCGATTCCCGGGGCGAGCCGTTCGACCGTGGCGTTGAGCATGTGGCAACTGCTCGTGCCGAGCACCATCACGAGCGTGCCCGGCTCCGCGACGCCGGCCCCCGGAACGCCGGCGTGGGCGTCGATGGTCGCCGCGCTTACGGCCGTACCGGCGGCGAGGCCGAACCGCGACGCCATTGCGGCGGTCAGTTCGCCCGCCCTCTCGCCGGGACTGAGCAATCGTCCGGGCATTTTCTCGGCAACGACGTTCGCCAGCCGCGGATCGAGCACCGCGAGGAATTCGCGCGACGGATAGCCGCTAGCCCGATTCCACATCGCCTTATAACCCGCCTGACACGTCGATCGCGGCAACTTGCTCGCATCGCCGCCGACGAGTTGCCAGACGAACCAATCGCCGGCTTCGAGAAACACTTCCGCCGCGTCGAACACGTGCGGCGCTTCGTCGAGCGTTTCCAACATTTTGGGAAAGAACCACTCCAAGCCGATCGTGCCGCCGTATCGCGCGAGCCACGGTTCGCCGCGCTGGCGGGCCAGCGCATTAATACGCTCGGTTTGCGACTTCGCGCCGTGATGCTTCCACAGCTTCGGCCAGGCGTGAAGCTCGCGACTGAATCGATCCACCAGACACAGCGGCGTGCCGTCCGCCATTGCCGGCAACATCGTACAACTCGTAAAGTCGACGCCGATGCCGACCACCGACGCCGGATCGATCCCGCTGCGGGCGATCGCCTGCCGTACTGCCGCGGCCGCGCTGTCGAGCCAGTCACCCGGATGTTGAAACGCGCCGTCCGGCGGCACGGCGACTCCGCTGGGCAGCCGCTCGGTCAACTGCCCGTGCGCATAATTGACCACGGCCGAACCCAACTCGCCGCTATCGAGCGAGACCAATAGCGCCCGCACCGATTCGGTGCCAAAGTCGAGTCCCAAAGCCGCGCGGCCGTCGATCGCATTCATCAGGTTCGTCCGTTATCTCGGATTCGGCGTTGCATTGTTTCGCCATCGCGGCGAGTGGCCATCGCCCTCGGCGATAACCCCTGACGCGGCAGGGGGTTAGCGTCCATGCCGACGCGACGCATTGGACGCACATTGTCGCCGATGGACGCCTCGCCCGGCAACCGGGCCACTCGGTCGCCAATACCGGCGGCAAATACCGACGGCAAATACCGACGGTGGCGATCCCCGGCACTCGCCCGCCGTACCCGAATTCCCGCCTTCTGGAAAATTTGTTGACAATACCCCGCGTGGCGCGCTACACTGCCGCCAATCGGTCCGGAACAACCGTCTTATCTTGGTCATGGGGAGGTTTCTATGTTCGCGTCATCTGCGCACAAGGTCCGTTCGTCCTCGACGCTCAAGTCTATGCGTTCACCGAGGCGACCGACTCCCCGCGGCGCTGGCCGTGGCGGTGCGAGCGCGCTGCGAATCGAGTCGCTCGAGTCGCGCACGCTCCTGGCCGTAACGCCGCTCGTCGG
>JAJDEG010000660.1 GCA_029259895.1 Planctomycetota bacterium | reverse complement strand
GCGGCCAAGGCGGCGCTCATGAGTGCGGCGTCGGCCAAGTCGACCTCGTCGTTGAGGTCAAGATCGCCGGGGACTGGCGGGTCGGCCGGGGCGACGTAGGAAAGATTCAACCTGGGTCGATCGGTGGCCGTGCCGAATTCTCGCGAGCGAAGATCGGCGCCGTCGGTGGCCGGACCGGGATCGGCCAAAACCACACCGAAATTATTGTTCGTCGGATCGTCGAGCCATGCCTGCACCATCGCCACGCCCGCGGCATTGAGATTGGTCGTGTTGACGCCGGTTTGCCCGTCGAACAACCCGACGGTGGCGGCGCGATCGGCGGCACTGCGAGCGCCGGGCGATGACCAAGGTTGGCCCGTTCGGGCCGAATTCCAGGTGACCTGGCCTTCTTCCCAACCGCGCAAGAGGCGATAGAACTCGTACTGGTGGCCGGGATTGAACGAAGTCACGGTGATCGATGCCCCGGCCAGAGTAGCGCCGGCGGGCAGGGACAGATTGTTCCATTGAATGAGCACGGACAGTTCCGTACCGCCGTCCTCGCCGTCGACTTCAAGGCCTTGGTCGGTCAGTCCGTTGTTCGCGTCCGGAGTCCCTTCGCGGATCTCGGCGTCGCGCGTTCCGGTGTAGCCGTTGATGCCATCTTGGAAGCTGACCGTTAGCGTGCCGATATCGATCGCGACACTGACGCGGCCGCTTTCCGCCCCATCGCCGTTGACTGCCGACACTTCATACGTGACCGTGCTACCGCCGGAGAACGCAGACGTATCGGAGAATCGCGGAATCGGCGTGGTGCCGACGGCTACGTTGTCGCGGTAAACGACGTAGTGACCGATGCCCGTTTCGGGATCGGCCGACGCGGCCCAAGCCAATTCAGCCAAGCTGGTATTGCCGACGCGGCCGATCAGATTGATCGGATCGGTCGGGGGAGAGACATCGAAGAATCGATTGACTTTGCCGGGCGTGCCGCCGTTGTTGCCGGTTGCCCACGTCGTCGGATCGTTGGTGTAGGCTGTCGCATTCGCGCGGGCTAAGGATGGTCCGTTTCCGTCGGGCAGATCCGGCCAGGGTGCGCGGTCGTTGTAGCGAGCCCAGTCGACGACGACCGGTGCGGCGACCAGTGTGCCTGGACGAGCGAGTTCTAGTTTCTCGCCCGCGTTATCCAACACGCCGTTGAGGGCTTGTGTGTAAACGTGGATGCCGACCGACGCGGGGACGCCGTTGGCCGCTCGAAACGCGGCTGCTTCGGCGGCGGCATTTCCACCGTCCGCGCCCTCGATGAGGACGGTATAACCGCCGGCGGCAATGGAGGCTCCGGCAGCGAACGTGTAGTCGATGCCGTTGATGAAACTCCAGCCGGTCAAATCGATCAGACTCGCCGAGGTGTTACGCAATTCAATGAACTCGACGCCGCCCGTTACCGGGTTGTACATTAACTCGTTGACGATCACGGGGCCAAAGACCGGCAGAGTGTTGGCGGCGGCGGGAGTGGCCGATTGCAGTTCGGTGAAGTCGAATCCGTCGGAGGTTGCGTAGCGACCGAAGCTAGCATCCGGCTCCGAGCCATCGACGGCGGTCGATGCGAGATAACCGGTGACCATCTGTTGATCGTCGCCCGAACGCAAATAGATTCCGCCGCCGAGTTGGTTTAGCTCGAACTGGACGAGGCTTGCCGGATTGCCGGCATTGCCGAAGTCGGTCGTTTGCGTCAGCACGAGGAAGCTGTTGGCGGCGATCGTCGTGCCGATGGGGAATTGATACTTTTGAGCGACAAGCTCGTCGTCGCTGAGATACCAGTTGCTAAGGTCGATGGGGTCATCGGTTCGGTTTAACAGTTCGACCCAATCGCCGTCGGGGCCGGTGCCGTTGGTGACGATTTCGTTGATGACGATCGAACCGGGAATCACGCCGCCATCGTCGGTACCCGGCGAGCCGCCGAGGTGTTCGCTGGGGCGCCAACCCTCCTTCGTATCCCATGCATTGAGGTCGCCGAGCGGATCGACGACGGTGAGCGAAAACCCGCCGCCGTCGGTCGTGGGATACCAGTTGTCGTTGTAGGAAAAGTCGTGGATCGGAATGTTGTTTTCGTCGACCAGTGTGATGCCTTCGCCGCCGTTGTTGAGCGCCGAACCGACGTAGACGCCAGCGACAGGGACATCTATGCCATACTCGGCTTGGAAGGCCGCCAGGTCTCGCACGAGGACGATGCGTTCGCCGGCCGCCATCGTGGTGATGCTGGCGGTGCTGAAATCGAAGGCGATGCCGTTGGTGAATCGGGCGTCGGCGATGTTGAGTGTGGGCGTGCCCGGCGCGGCGATGTTCATCAATTCGATAAACTCGGTGGCGTCGCCGCTGCCTGCTGGGTTGTAATGAATTTCGGTGATGCGGAGCGAGTCTCGCAGCGGTCGCGACTCGATGGTGCTGCTGATCGAAGTCGTGTCGGTGCCGATCAGGTTGCCTTCGAAGTCGTAGGCTTCAAGCGTGAGCGTATTGGCGCCGAAAGCGACTGGCACGGTGACTTGCCAACTGTTGTTGTCGGTCCATCGGACGGGCAGCGGATCGTTGTTGCCGGCGAGGCGGATTTCGCGGACGTCGATCCAGCCATCGCCGGAGACGGTGGCGATCACGTCGTTGACCGTGGCATTGGGAGAGGTGATGTTGAAGGCAATCATCGGAATCGTGGAGATCGCCTGCGCGCGGGCCTGATTGGTGCGGGCGGTTAGGTCTCTCGTGCTGACGCCGAGGGCGGAGAAGTTCGACCGCCAATGGGCGGCGTACTGCGGATTGAACGTGCGGTTCATCAAGTCCCACATGTGTCCCCAGAACAAGCGGGTGTTGGCCGGGATGTTGCGGACTTCGTCGAGCCTAGATTGACCGCCGTTGTAGATCAGCGGTTCAGTCAAATTGGCGCGGTCGGCGTCCCAGTACAGCGGCAGAATCTTGCCATCTTCCGGTCGGGTGTAAAGCCGCAGGTTTTTCGGTCGGTTGAAGCCGTAGGTATCCCAGTTGCCCAGATACGCCTGAGTGGCGTAGTGCCGCATCCAAATGTCGACGTCCATGACCGTGTCGAGTTGGTCGTTCCAGGCGTCGTTGGCGAGGCCGTCGCCGTTGTGCAGCACGCGCGTGAACTCGACGAGCGGCAAGTAATCGTCCTTGGCACGATTGCTCTTGATCAGCAGTTGGCCGCGATAGAACTCGGGGCTGGCGCCGCGATAGAACATGTCTTGGGCGCTGACGTCGGTACCGACACTACCGTTTCCAGGATAGGTGATGTCGTCCAACTCGAACTTGGTGCCGTCGCTGCCGTTCTCGAACTGTTCGTCGAGATAAATGTTTTCGTAGCGCGCGAGGTTGAGTACGATTCGGCGGCTGCCGTATTGGGGCGAAAACGAATGGACCACGTCGACATAGAAGCTGGCCTCGCTTCCGCCCGCGGCACTGAGCAACTGGGTGTATAGATACTCGTCGACTAAATCGATGTCCAACCGAATCGAGTCGTGAACGCCAAAGTAGAGTTGCTCTGGATTGAAGCTGACCTTGTAACCGCTGTTGGGGCGGATGTACCGAGATCCGATCAGGCGAACGTCGACGTCGTAAAACACTTCCGTGTTGTTGCGGACGAACGTGCCGCCGAACGTGTCGTTGCTCATCTGGTTGGCGATCAGCGCGCTGTGGTCGCTGCCGAGCATGATGACGCGGACCGTGTCGACCGGCGCGGCTTGGACGCCGGCGTTGACTTGATACATAGCGCGTGAGTCGCGACCATCCTTGGGGTAGGTCGATGTCGCGCCGAGGCCGTCGGTGCCTTCGACGTAGAACTGCACGACCTGGTTCGACGATTGTCCGGGTATCGTACCCGTGTAGAGATTGCCCGCTCCGGCGCTCATTGCCGTGCTCGACCAAGCGCCGCCGTTGACGGAGTACCAGAGTCGCGCGGTGGCGACTCCGTCTGAATCGTCGACTTGAATGGAAACGTTGACCGCTTGGCCGGCATTGGGCGAGACCGGCCCGTGGACCATGCCTTCGTAGGTCGGTCCGACGTTGGCAGCAGCCGTCGAGTTCGCGGCGCCGGGTGTGCCGTTCAAGAGCGGCGCGTCCATTATGGACGTGTGCGATGCGCGCGTGAAGAACAGCCGGCTGTTGATCTGACGCGAGCCGCCTAGCCAGCGGGCGCGGAAGCTGAACTGATAATCGTTGTTGTTGAGGCTGCCGATAACCGTGGTTTTGATATGGTCGTGAACGTGCGCTTGTGTGCCTTGGGCTTCGACGTGCAGCACTTTGTTGGTTGGGTCGTCGGGATCGAGCGCGATGCGGCCCGTGTCGTGATTGCCGATTTGCTGCCACGACGAAGGCAGGCCGCCGACCGTGTCCGATTGGAAGTTCCCGTTTTGAAGGATCTCTTGGCCGCTGCTGTTGCGGACGCTGAGGTCGTCGATGAGAAACTCGCCGGCGTCGAGAAGGCCGAAGATGAACTCGTTGCGCGTGGTGCAGCAGTTGAGCGGCTCGTCGCCGTTGGCGGTGAAGTTGAACGTGGTCCACGTGGACTTGGACGCTTCGTCGCTGGCGGCCCAGGCTGCGCCTTTGCTGTTGTCCGCGTCGATGTCACGCAATTCGAGGCTCGACCCGCCGGCATCGGCGAGTTCCGGCCATTGACCGCCATCGTAATAGTGGACGTCGTCGGCCGGATTGCCGGAGGCGTCGAAAAGTCGAATCCAGTCGTCGTGGTTGGAAAGCGATTGCGAGAAATCGCCGACGATATTGATGAGGGGATATTTGGCCGAAAGAGCGACCGCGTCATTCGAGACGACGAGGTATTCACCGGGATTGATCACGGTGCCTGGGGCGAATTCATATCGCATTGCATCGTCGAACGTCCAGCCGCCGAGGTCGATCGGAGTCGCGCCGCGGTTGTACAACTCGATCCACTCTTCGTCCGAGTCGGCGTAGACTTCGCCCGGAGCGGTCGCCAGGAAGGGGCGGTGGGAATACATGATCTCGGTGATCACGATTTCGTTGTGAAACGCGAAGCTGTTGGCGGCCCCTGGTGTTTCGACATCTGGGAACAGCCAGCGGCCGTCGTGCGCGGCGGAGCGACCGCGGAGTTGTTCGGTCATGATCTGGCCATCGAGCAGGCTATTGAGGCCAGGGCTGAACAAGAAGAGCTTTTCGCTGGCGGTGACACTGAAGCCAAGCTCCGCCTCGGTCACGACGAGCGTCTGGCCGGCGCCGAGGGATTGCGACGGAAATGTGTACTGAGCGCCCAATTCGCCGTTTGCGACCAACGTGGTTGCTAGGACGTTGCCGGAGAGATTGACCGACGTCGGGCCGAGGTTGGCGATCTCGACCCAGAAGTCGTCGTCGAGAGACGAGGGCACTTCGTTGATGACGAGCGGACTATTGCTACCGGTTGTATTTGCCGCGCCGGGGGTTCCGCCGAGCGTCGAACTCACGTTCCAGTTGAGCTTTTCTTCGGAGGCGCCGAAGGCGTCGATCTTTGCCAGCGACGGACCGCCGCCATCCGGGCTGACGGGAAAGTCGCCGCGGTCGTCGTACTCGAACTCGTTCATTCGCCGGTCGTCGATGTCGAATAGGCGAAGCGTTTCGCCGTCGTTATCGAGCCTTCCCGAAAACGGCCCTAATGCGCCGGCGAATCCACTCGCCGCCTGTAGCGCCGCCGGATTTGCCGCGACGACCACGTATCCGCGGCCGGGAACTATGGTTCCTTGCGGGAACGAATAGTCGATGCCGCCTTCGATGGTCCAATTGGAGACGTCCATGTCGACCGACAACTGGTTGAAGAATTCGACATATTCGAGCGTATCGTCGGTATCGCCGAGCGGGTTGTACATGACCTCGTTGAAGACGACCGTGCTATCGAGGACCAAACGTGGCTCGAGCGATTCCATCCGGAAACGGCGCGACTTGTTGCGCGTCTTGCGTGGTTGAGCGTTTCGTCGGAAGAGATTCATGTCAGTTCCTGTTCAAAGGTCTGGGGCGAACGCGGACTTATCGAGAAGGCGCGTTCATTCAGATGATCGTTTGCGTCGTGTTCGTTGCGTGGAATTCGTGTGGCGAAGCTGTCGTTGCAGATCGTCGCTGGCACGCCGGCCGGCTTAGGCGCAGGCGGCCTGAGGGAGCGACGTCGAAAAAGGAAATGCGATAGGGCAAGACAGTTGCATCCACGGGCTTTGCGCGGCGCTTTGCGAAATGATTTGGGCGACGGCCGGGCCAACGGACCGGCGGCAAGCGGCCTTGCCGATGGTTCCGATGGCTTCGCTGCGTCTAAAGTGCCCGCTCGCCGGCACCCTACTCGCGTACGAGCCCCGTTTCTAACTCGTGGACGCAGGCGTCGCGCGTGACCAAATCGACCCAAGGGCACGCGAACTGCGCTGCCCGGCGTCGGTTTCCCGCAGAAGTCACCCAAAAAATTCCGCGGACGAGGCACAAGGCGAGCGAAACGTTCCAGCGTCCCTATTAGAATAACCGTTACCGTCGATCTAAACCGCTCAATTGGGTGTTTTTTGCGATTTTTCTTTTTTATGAACTCGATCTGTCGCACCCCTCTGGCGGCAGGTCGCAAAAAAAATGGAAAAATCGGCGGGCAAAGGTTGAAAAGCGAAT
The DNA here is from genome assembly GCA_029259895.1 of Planctomycetota bacterium. Classification (GTDB taxonomy): domain Bacteria; phylum Planctomycetota; class Planctomycetia; order Pirellulales; family PLA5; genus PLA5. The sequence goes on along the minus strand of JAJDEG010000660.1, from coordinate 8,542 downwards.
TGATTTGACTATGCTGAAGCGGTGTTGGGTGGGTAATCCCAATTTTGCGTACTGTGTTGGTTGTGCCGTTTTCGACGTGCGTTCCAGAATGAAAGTCTGGTAATCTACGGCTGTGCGGCGTTTACGTTTTGTCACCGCGAGGAGAATCGACTAATGAGAAACACGACGATTGCAGTCGCGCTGGGCGCGATGCTTTGTCTCGCCGGTTCGGCACGGGCCGATCTTGGCGACGGCTTGATCAACTACTGGAATTTCGACCAGAATCTAAGCGACTCGGCCGGCATCTACGTCGGCAATGCTAGTACCGTCGCCGACAACGGCACGTTTGCCGGAGCAAACGGCACCGACGGTATCGGCTACGGCCCGGGCCTATTTGGCGGAGCGGGCATCGAGCAAAACGGTGCCGGTGGCGGCGCGGCCGGCCAAGAGAATGACGGCGTCGTTGCCGTCGTACCGAGCGCGGACACCCACAACGGCGTACCCGGCGATCTGACCGTCTCGATGTGGTTTCAGACCGCGGGATTTGATAGCAGTTGGCAGACGCTGATTTCGCACGGCGAACAAAACAATTGGCGGATGGCGCGACGCGGTGGCGATTCCGTTGCGGCGATCGCGATGGGCGCGGGCGACATTCCCGGCTCGGCCATTGGCCCCGACATTTCCGCCGGCACGGGCTGGCACCACATCGTGGGCGTCAGCGAGGCCGGTGTCAGCATGCGGATTTGGGTCGACGGCGCGCTGGTGGCAACCGGTGCCGCCCCAACGATAAGCGATCCTCACGGCATGTTGAATATCGGCGGCAATCCGGACACGGGCGCGAACAATCGCGAGTGGTGGGGCGAAATCGACGACGTGGCAATGTGGGGCCGCGTGTTGACACCCGAAGAAATCGGCGACGTCTACTTCCTGGGTCTAGGCGGCGTCGCGCTTGGCGAAGCGCTTCCGGTTCCGGAACCGAGCAGCTTTGTGCTGGCGGGGCTGGGCCTGTTGGGCGTCGGTCTGGCTGCCCGCCGTCGTCGGCGTGCTTGCTAATTGCCAACGATAAGTTGAATCTAGAAGGGCCGCGCGCGAGCGCGGCCCTTTTTTGTTCGCTCCGGTTGAGGCGTATACTCGTACAGGAAGCGTTTGCCACGCGAATGAGGTTGCAGCGAACGACTCGGCGAACGACGCCGCGAAAGAATCGGCGGCGACGTTGTCTTGCGGTCGTCGTGCGCCGTCTTGCGGTATAATCGAATGTGGCGAAAGTATGTATCGCCGGTCGTCGGCCGATAGATGGGGCGCGACCGGTTTCGATTGGGCCGAATATCGATGACGAAGCGACAATCACCTCGCTTGCCGCACGTGAGTCGCCATGCCGCGAGCCAAACGAACGGTTCGTCGCGACGGGCAATATGGACCGCGGGCGTATTGTGCGTGGCGATCGTGGGCGGGATCGCGGTATGGTGGTCGCAACGCGAGCCGCGTGGCGATTCCACCGATTCTCCATCGTCATCGGCCGATGGCGCATCAATGGTCGAGGGCATGGTTTCGGCACCGGGCCTGGGTGAGCGCCGAGATGTGGCGCCGCTGGAGGACGCCTACCGGCGGATCGACCCGACGGAGGATGGCTGGCCGACCGAGGCTTTTAGCGGCCACGCCACGGCGCAGCTTAAGCGACTCGGCAAGCTGCTGGCCACGGGGAAGCCGCTGGATCCGGAGGCGGTCGCGGCATTGGCCGACCGACAGTTCGCCAGTACGCCTCTTCGCCCCGCGCCGCTGGAGCAGGTATTCAGCGATAAGACGTTCGTGGTGCATCGACTTGCAGCGGGCCAGCGAACGCCGCCGGCACGGATCGAATCGGCCACGGCCTTGAACCGGCTAATTGAGCCGTTTGCGGGCAGCGTCGATGTCCATACGAAGCTCAAGCTGTTCAAGGTCGAACGCGTCGGCGGTGGAATCGACACGTCGGTGCTATTTCAGGCCGACGGGACGACGGACGATGGTCGTTTGCAGATGAATGCCACTTGGCGGTGCCGCTGGACGGACGTCGAGTCGACGGAGCCTCGGCTCGCCGCGATCGAAGTGCTGGCGCACGAAGAGGCCGTGCAACGTGGCGCTAGCGGTCGGCTGCTGGTCGACTGCACCGAGTCGGTGCTGGGCGCGAACGCGTCTTATCGTGTGCAGTTGTTGCACTCGACGGATCATTGGCGAGCGCGGTTGGCTCGCGACCACGGGCTCGATGTGGTGGCCAATCATGGCCTGGCGGTGGGCGACGTCAACGGCGACGAGTTGGACGACCTTTACATTTGCCAGCAAGGCGGGCTTCCCAACCGGTTGTACATTCAGCAGCCGGACGGAACGCTCCGGGACGCGACGTCCGAAAGTGGCGCGGACTGGCTGGACTACACCGCGAGCGCCTTGCTGGTGGACCTCGATAACGACGGCGACCGCGATCTGGTGGTCGCGCACGAGCTTCGGTTGTTGTTCATGTCGAACGACGGACGCGGCAGGTTTCGCCTCGAATTTGGTTTAGGCACGCACGCCCAGACGTTTTCGATCGCAGCGGCGGACTACGACGCCGACGGCCGGCTGGACGTGTATGCTTGCGGCTACAACCCGACGGTGGGCGCGGTGCGTGGCGGGGCGATGGGCGAGCCGATGCCGTATCACGACGCCAACAACGGCGGGCGGAACATGCTGCTGCGGAGCGTTGGCAATTGGAATTACGATGACGTGGCGGAGCGCGTCGGGCTGGGGGAGAACAATACGCGGTTCAGTTTCGCCGCCGCTTGGGAAGACTACGACAACGACGGCGATCTCGACCTGTACGTGGCCAACGATTATGGGCGGAACAATCTGTATCGCAACGACGGCGGCAAGTTCGTGGACGTGGCGGGGGCGCTGGGCGTCGAGGACATGTCGTCCGGCATGAGCGCCAGTTGGGCCGACTTCAACCACGACGGTTGGATGGACTTGTACGTGAGCAATATGTTCTCGGCGGCCGGCAACCGCATCGCTTATCAACGGCAATTCAAGGAGGGCGTCGACGACAAAGTTCGCCAGGTGTTTCAGCGGCACGCCCGCGGCAACACGCTGTTTCAGAATACGGGCGGCGCGTTTCGCGACGTGAGCGTTTCGGCAGGCGTGACGATGGGTCGCTGGGCGTGGGGCTCGAAGTGGGTCGACCTGAACAACGACTCGCTTGACGATCTGGTGGTGGCGAACGGATTTATTTCCTCGGCGGATACCGACGACTTGTGAAGCGTTTATTGGCGGCAGGTCGTGTCGCAATCGCCGATCGAGGATTTTTCGCCCGCCGCGGTGCTGCGTTATCGTCAGGGTTGGAACGCGCTGAACAAGTTGCTGCACGAAGATCGATCGTTTAGCGGTCAGGAACGCAACTGCGCGTTTCTGAATCTTGGCGATGGCCGATTTGCGGACGTATCGGCGGCGACGGGATTCGACTTCGACGACGACGGACGGGCGGTGGCGTGCGTGGACTGGGACCGCGACGGCGACCTCGATCTGTGGGTCACGAATCGCACTGCGCCGCGGTTGCGGCTGCTGCGCAACGACAATCCGCTGGGCAGTCATTATCTTGCCGTTAAGTTGCGCGGCACGCTGGCCGGGACCAACGTCGATGCGATCGGAGCGCGCGTCGAGCTGCATGTGGGGGGCGCGAAGCCGGTGACGCTCGTCAAAACGTTGCACGCCGGGGACGGATTTCTATCGCAGTCGAGCAATTGGCTGCATTTCGGGCTCGGGGATCGCACGACGATCGACCGGTTGGTCGTTCGCTGGCCGGGGGGCGAGGCAGAGACGATTCGCGGTTTGAGCGTCGATCGTCGGTATCTCGTCTATCAGAACGGCGACGCCGTTGTGTGGGCGCCGGCTGGGTCGTCGGCGGCGCTTGCGGTAAGCGAGCCGAAGCCAGCCGAGTCTTCGTTGCGGGCGAGAATCGTGCTTCCGGCACTGCTGCCTGCACCGCTGGTGCAATACGTCGATCGAAGTGGCGACGAACAGCCCTTGTTGCCGCCGGGCCATGGGCCGACGTTGGTCAATCTGTGGGCCAGTTGGTGTCAGCCGTGTCTGGAGGAACTGCACACGTGGGCGGATAACGAGAAACGTATCCGCGACGCGGGCGTGAGCATCTTGGCGCTGAGCGTCGACGACTTGGACAAAAAGTCTGGTAGTCGCGGCGCGGCGGAGGCGATATTGCAGCGGGCGAATTTTCCGTTCGCAACGGGCTGGGCGACGGCGCTGGCGGTGCAGCGACTGGATACGTTTCAGCAGTCGATGCTCGATCAATGGCGACCGCTGCCGATTCCGAGCAGTTTTTTGATCGATCGCCAGGGACGCGTGGTGGCGATTTATAAGGGACCGGTGGACGTCGCGCAGTTGATCGACGACGCGCGACTGCTCACGGCCACGCCGGAGCGGCGGCGGATGGCCGGATTGCCGTTCGAGGGCAAGTGGAGCACCGACCCGCCGGCGGCCAATCCGCTGCGCGTTTCGACGCGATTCGTCGACACGGCGGACATTCCGGGCGCGATCGACTATCTCCGGCGCTATGGCGAGTCGACCGAGGGAGGGCAAGCCGGCAGCGCCGCGGCGAGGCAATTGGGAGACGTGTATTTTGTGCTGGCCGTGTTGCTCACGGGGCACGGCCAAGCGGACGAAGCGCTGGCGGCCTATGCCACCGCGGCGTCTTACAACGGCGATGACTTTCGCATTCGAAGCAGTTGGGGCGAGTTGCTGCTGGGGCAGTGGAAATACGTGGAGGCGGGCGAGCAGTTTCGCCATGCCCTGCGAATCAAGCCCGACGACGTGCAAACGATCCGCCACTTGATCGGCGTGCATGTGACGACGAACGATCTGGAACCGGCGGCAAAGTATTTGGCTCTGCTCGTCGAGCGGCAGCCGAAGAGCGCGGAACTTCGGTTGCAATTGGGCGAAATGTATCGCCGGACGGGTCGTATTGGGGAGGCGCTGGAGCAATTTCGGGCGGCCGTTTCGCTGGATCCGAAGCTGCACGCGGCCGCCAACAATTTGGCATGGATGCTTGCCACGCACGGCGACGCGCAACATCGCAATGGCGACGAAGCGGTGCGAGTGGCCGAGAGGATGTGCGAGGGGATGACGATGCCGCCGGCGTCGGCGCTAGCCACTTTGTCTGCCGCTTATGCCGAGGCGGGGCGCTTCGGCGATGCGGTGGCGGCGATCGATCGCGGCATCGCCGCCGCCGAGGCCGCAGGCGATGACGCGATGGCGAAGAAACTTCGCGATCGACGAGAACTGTACGCCGCGAAAAAACCGTATCGCGACGTTGGATCGGATTGAAAAACAGACTGCGGCCCGAATTGCTTAGGAACCTTGCTGACGGCGGTGGAGTCTAGAGGCGCAAGGTCAATGTCGCGGCAGCCTGAAATGGCGTCGCACGAGCCTGCCTGCGGATCAGGAGCGTGGAGAGAGCCAGCGTCAGATGTTCGTTTGGTCGGATTCGTTCGCATGAAACTAGACGGCAAGTTCGGCCGACGTTTTGACCCGGAAGACGTCGCCCAGTCGGTGATGGGCAGCTTCTTCGTCCGCCTCCGCGACGGCCAATACAACCTGGAAGAAAGCGGTGCCCTGTGGCGGTTGCTGGTCGCGATGGCGGCGAACAAGGTGAAGGAGAGGAAACGCTTTCATCTAGCCGACAAACGGACCATCAAAGCTGAAGATAGCACGGACGCCGATGGCAGCGTGTACGGCGTGCCACTGGGCCGTCTGCTGGCCGCACCGTCGGCTGACGACGAAGCCGCCCTGCGGGAGACGCTGGAAGGCGTCATGTCCAAGCTGTCGCCGGCCAAGCGGCAGATCATGCATTTCCATCTGCGCGGAAGTTCGATCGCGGAGATTGCCAAGGAGGTAGACTGTGCCGAACGGACGGTCCAGCGAACGCTCAAGCAGATTCAGGATGACCTGACCAAGCGGCTGGGCGGAGACGCCAAGTACCTGCCGCCGGGCGGGGCGAAATAGCAGGACGCCGACTTCGGAGGATTTCCCAAGAATAGCGCGGCGTCCTCCCGTCGCGGATGCAATCTACCTGTGGCTACTGGGCTATTTCCGTACGTCTCCACCTCCGAATCGCTCCAGCACGATGAGCAAACCATTTCCCGAAGACGATTTCTTGGACGAAGAACTGTTCCGCTTCGACCGGTCGTGGCAGTCGGGCACGCCGCCGGAAATCAGTGACTTCCTGCCGCCGGCTAGTGACGATTCGGGACACGCGGCACGCCGGCGGGAGTTCCTAGTCGAACTGATGATGGTCGACGTGGAATGCCGCTGGAAGCACGCCCAGGCGGACAGCGCGAACCAGGAAACCGTCGTTCACGACACGCCTGTCGCGCCGATGCCGTGGCTAGCCAGGCCGCGGCTGGAGGACTACGTCGAACGCTATCCCGACCTGGCGTCGGTCGCGGATTTATCCATCGAAATCGTCGCCCACGAATATCAGGTTCGCCAGCGATGGGGCGACCGACCAGGACACGACGAATATCGGCAGCGATTCCCGCACCTAACTGACGAACTTTCGTCCGCCCTTGCTGACGTGGACCAACGGCATCGGGCACCGGGTGCCGACCACGCGCTGAAAATTCGCTGTCCGCATTGCCACAACCCGGTCGAAGTGGTCGACGACGCGCAATTCGCCGATGTCAACTGCCCGTCCTGCGGCAGCAACTTCAATCTGGCCAGCGAAACGCCGACGGTGACGCAACGGGGCGCCGGCACGCAGATCGGACACTTCGAGCTATTGGAAAGCGTCGGGCAGGGCGCGTTCGGCACCGTTTGGAAGGCTCGTGATACGGAACTGGACCGCATCGTCGCGGTGAAAATCCCACGTCAAGCGCTGACCGGTTCGGAGGAATCCGAGTACTTCATGCGCGAAGCCCGCGCGGCGGCCCGCCTTCGCCATCCGAACATTGTCGCCGTCCATGAAGTCGGCCGCGACGACAACACGGTGTACATCGTCAGCGACTTCATCAGCGGCGCGAATCTGGCCGAGTGGATCGAATCCAATCCGCCGACGCCGCGGGAAGCGGCCGAACTGTGCGCGACCGTCGCCGACGCGCTCCACTGCGCTCACGAACAGGGCGTCGTTCACCGCGACGTCAAGCCCGGCAACATCATGTTGGACCTCGGCGGTCGTCCGCACGTCATGGACTTCGGCCTCGCCAAGCGCGAGGCGGCCGAAATCACGATCACGTTGGAAGGCCGCGTCCTCGGCACGCCGGCCTACATGCCGCCGGAACAGGCCCGCGGCGAAGGGCACGCCGCCGACCGCCGCAGCGACGTCTATTCGTTGGGCGTCGTCTTGTTTCAACTGCTCACCGGCGAACTGCCGTTTCGCGGCAATCAGCAGATGCTCGTGGTGCAAATTCTCCGCGACGAGCCGCCGCGGCCGCGACGGCTCAACGACGCCGTCCCCCGCGACCTGGAAACGATCGCGCTGAAATGTCTCGAAAAAGACCCGGACCGCCGCTACGCCTCGGCGGCCGATCTGTCGGCCGACCTGCGGCGGTATCTGGCCGGCGTGCCGATTCTCGCCCGACCTGTCGGGCGGGCAGAACGTCTGTGGCGATGGAGCAAGCGCGAGCCGGTGGTGGCGGGACTATGTGCTTCGGTGGCGACCGTGCTGGCGATTGGGGCCACGGTCTCCGCGCTGTTCGCCGTCGGCGAAAACGCCGCCCGCCATCGCGAAAGCGAAACGGCCGCCGCGAATCTTACGCTCGCCCAAGAGGAACGCGACCAGCGGCAACGTTCACAGTTGCAGGCCGCGCGGGTGAAATTCGAGCAAGGCTGGCTCAAATACGAACAGGGCAACGCGGCCGTGGCCTTGGCGCACTGGGCCAGCTCGATCGCGGATCTGGAAAACATGCGGCGGGACGGCGAAGCGCACGGAGAGAGCCGCAATGGCTCAAACGCAAATGGCTCAAACCCCGACGACCCCAACCGGGCCGCTGTTCTCCGTGCTGCCGACGACAGGGCCACCGAATCCGGCCGCGTCGAGCCAGGCGTAGTTGCCGAAGCCCGCCGGCTGGAACGCTCCATCCGCGACCACCTCCTCTACGCCGCCATCGGCCGCAACTGCCCCCGCAAATGCTTCACCACCGACGAAGAAATCGTCGCCATCGCCTACGGCCCGGTCGGCCCACGAGCGGTGACAAGATCGGCCGACAAACGGTCCAACTCAGTCTGGAACGTCGACACCAACGAACGACTTTCCGCGCCAATCGTGCAATCGACGCCCATCGGCAAAGTCATAGTGAATCACGCGGGCACGCTGCTTGTAACCGGCGATGAGTCTTATGCGGACCACGACGCCACAAAGGCAGTTATGCGGCTTTGGGATGCGACCACTGGGAAACCGATCGGGCCGCCGATCGTAGCTGTCCATTCTCTGAAGCTGGCGCTGCGTGATTTGGCCGAACTGGTTATGTAATTGGGGCATGGACGTTGAGCAAATCAGGGACGACGTTCGCAGCGGGCGGATCGATGTGGATCGGCTGGTCGAGCTGATCGT
>JAJDEG010000659.1 GCA_029259895.1 Planctomycetota bacterium | reverse complement strand
CAAATCTCGCGAAGTTGGCAGGGCGAAAACGCCCGGTCGGTCATCCCGGGGCCAAACGGCGTCCGCAAAACCGGCATAACCGGCACCATCGTTATCGTCTGCGGCGGCAGGCAACTTTTGCCTATTCGGCGGGAAGGTCGGGAATTGCGGATGACATGACGGGCGGGGCAGAGCGGCAAGTGAACGGCGGGCAGAGATGGCGGTCAGAGGTGTGCCGCGGCGCTGCTCGTTTTTTTGGGGCGCTGGCCTGAAACTTGGTGGAATTCGGGCCGCCGATGTGATAGCTTCGGTTGGATGGTCGAGACGTCGCGATGCTTATACTTATATTGCGGGAATCGATCCGCGAGCGAGGGAATTAATTGACACAACCTCGTTTTTTTGAGTGGTTGGGTCGTATGTATGGGCGATGCGAGGCATGAGCAGGCGGTCTGGGAAGTGTGGGTAGACTGACGCCGCGGATTTGTCTCGGCCGTGTTTTGAAGCCAACGAGTTCGGAATACTGAGGGTTGCAGCGGCTACGAAGTGGCACTGCGATCGCGGGTCAAAGATAATGAAAGTGGGTCGGCCGCAATGGGGGCAAGATCAAAACAGAAATGGACGGGCCTTAATGGACATTACGGTGTTGGTGGAACCGTTGCCGAACAACGGGTTTGGCTTCCGCGCGATCAGCGGTGAGCCGCTGCGTTTGGAAGCCGAAGCTCCGACGCGAGAGGAAGCGCTGCAGAAACTTCGTAAACTGATTGAACGGCGCGTGGCGGCTGGAGCGGAGGTGATCGCGCTTGCCGTGGAAACGTCGTCGCATCCGTTGGCGGCGTTCGCGGGCATGCTCCACGATGATCCGCTGGCTGAGCCTTGGAAGAAGGCGATGGCGGAATATCGCGACAGCCGTGACGTGGACGCGGATTCGCCATGAGTTCGTTTGTGTTAGACACCGACATTTTGGTCTTGTTTCAGGAAGGCCACGAGGCCGTGTGCCGGCGTTTGTTGTCGTTCGGCATCGACGAATTGGCGATCAGCGTAATTACAGTCGAAGAGGTGCTATCTGGTTGGTATACGCTATTGCGGCGGGCGAAGGACGCGGCCCAACTTGCTCGCGCTTACCAGCGACTGGCGGATTCCGTCGCGCTGTTAAGTCGGTTCCGGATTCTGTCGTTTACGGAACCTTCCATTGCGCGATTCGAGCAGATGAAGGCAAAGAAGCTGGGCGTGAAATTCATGGACCTTCGTATCGCGGCGAATTCTATGGAGCACGGTGGCACGTTGATAACGCGCAACCGTCGCGATTTTCGACCGATTGTCGGGCTGAAAACTGACGACTGGTCTACATAAGAAGATGCACGGGCACCCGTCCGCATTGCTTAGTATTTGAGGTATCCGACAGTTCTCACCAGCACCACACGACGTTTGTGACTACGTATGGCTGTTCCACGCGTGAAATCCACGGCCGTGTTGATTGGGTACAACGCCGATGGGCGGTGCGTGTATAGCGAGATTATCGACATCCACGATTACTACGACGCCGAACACATTTGGGACCAACCGGCACGGATCAAGCGGCTCAAGCTGGAAAAGGTCAGGGGATTCTTGTTCAGATCGGATGGCGAGTTAGATCAGGAATTTGAAAGCAATATCGATATCCGCACCGGGACGTACGCCGGCGGCAGCGTTCGATGTGCCGATGGCACGGAACTTCGCGATCCTTAGGTGCGTCCAATCCAGCGATTTTCCGCCCTGAACGCCCCGGAATTGAGTATGATTGCAGGCGGATGGCCCGCTCGCGTCGATCGCGAGCGCAAGTTGAAACGTCACGCTAAGTGCAGTGTTTTCCTGGGCGGCGGGGTCGTTTGGCGACGTCGCGTTGGTGTTTTGGCGGAATATTCCGGCCGTTTGCGGTAGAACGGTGGTTGCGACACCACCGCTAGGGGTGCGCTCCGTTGGTGGGGTCGGGCTCGCGGGCATCTGTCTTTTGACTTAGCGAGGAACAGCGTCATGACGCCGTATCAGCAATTGCTTCGATTGCGTCTGGCATTTGGCCGATGGCCGCTCGTTGGTTTTGGATGCCTCGTTTTCGCGGCATTAGGAGCGGTTGCTACTTCGTCGGCGGTCGGCCAGCAGGTGACGCAGCCCCAAGCGGGCCCGGTCGTCATACCGGGCGGGTCGAACGGGAAATCGATGCGCGAGCGGACACTGCCGCATAGCGATTACTTCCGCGTGCGGTATGGGCTGCTCGACGACGGTCAGTACGTCGATGCCGAGAAGGGTTTCAAGAGCTTGTGGCGGGGTGCGTTCCGCGGAGTCGACGGCCGCTGGATCGATTCGATCTGCCACTACACGATGATCGGCGAGGCGCAGTATCGCCAAGGCAAGACAGCCGAGGCGATGGAGAATTTCAATCAGGCGGCGCTGCTGTTTATCCGCTGGCGCAATTACATGCTGCGCGTGCAGTTCTCGGACGTGACCGTGTCGCTGCACGCGACGCAGAATCGGGCGTGCCCTTGGGGAACGAGCCGTCGCGGGGCCAAACCGGCCCATTATCAAGAGAAGATGTCGATCGCCGACGGGCAGATCGACAATTCGGACGTGGTGCGGCGGGGCGGCGTGGTGCGGGCACCGACTTACCGCGTGGTGGTGGTGCCCGAAGTGGTGCGTTGCACGGCCTGGTGTTTGTATCGCCGGTGGGAGATTCTCGGTCCGGTTTGTAAGTACGACCCGCTGACGGCGCAACTCACGCGGGCGTTTCAGGAAGCGTTGACGCCGGCGCGGCATTGGTCGGAATCGTGGGTGATGCTGGAAATGGGCATGACGCACGCCAACGCGGATCAGCCGAATCAGGCGATCGAGACGCTCAATCGTTCGCTGCTGCTCGGCGGCAAACTCGATCACGGTCCCGCGGCCATTGCGTTGTTGACGCTGGGTCGATTGCATCTGGAAGCCGGCAAGCTCGACGAGGCGGCCAACCACTTTCTCGAAGCCAGCATCGTCGCGTTTCAATACCCGGACATGATGGTGCTTGAGGAATCGTTGCGTTATGGGCAGATGACGTATTTGCTCAGTGGCGGTCGGGGCGTCTATCCGCCGCTCGAGCAGGCGTACAATTGGGCTCGCGTAAATCGGCAGCGGGAGTTGGAAGTTTCGCTGGCGATCTCGATGGCAGAGTGCCTTTCGATCTCCGGACAATTGCCGCAGGCCCGCAAATGGCTGGACGAAGCGCGGACGCGGATGGGCAATCGCGACATGCAGCACAGCCGCATCGGCGCTCGCTGGCTGCAACTTTCCGCGCAGCTTCAGTACCAGAACAACGTGCGGGCCGGAGCGGATACGGCGCTGGCTGAGGCGATGAAGTTTCAGCGGATGGCGTCGAATCGTTTGTACCAGATAGCTGGGACGGATCGGATCGCCAAGACGATTTCGCCGCGGTTGGCGTTGACGCTGTATGCGAAGGTGATGGCCGAGACGACGGCGACGGAGTGGTCGGTCGATCCGCTCGACGCATTGACGGTTTTGTCGGAACCGCGGAGCGATTCGTTCGATAACTGGTTCGAGATCGCTTACGACGAGAAGCTGCCGGAGGAGGCAGTCGAGATCGCGGAGCTTGCACGGCGGCATCGATTCTTCTCGTCGTTGCCGCTGGGCGGTCGGACGATGGCATTGCGATGGATTCTCGAAGGGCCGGACGACGTGCTGACGGAATCGGCGGTCGCGCGGCGGCAGGACTTGTTCGTTCGCTATCCGAAATACGCGGAGCTATCTAAGAAAGCGCGGCAGCTTCGCGACACGCTCAAGCGCGAACCGCTCGCGCCGACCGAACAGGCCGCGCAGCAGAAACAGCGCGGGTTGCTCGAACAACTGGCGAAGGTGAGCGGGCAGCAGGAAGTGATTCTGCACGAGATGGCCGTGCGGCGCGAGCCGACGGAATTTCTGTTTCCGCCGATTCGTCGGTACAAGGACGTGCAAGCGGCGCTACCCGACGGCCATGCGCTGTGGGTGTTCTACGCCACGCGGCAGAGTCTTTATTCGTTCATGCTGACGAACAAGGATTACGATTATTGGCGCGTCGCCGATCCGGCGAAGCTCTCGAAGGAGTTGGCGCTGTTGTTGCGCGAGTTGGGCAACTACGGACAGAACAACGAGATCACGAGTTCGCAACTGAAGAGTGAAGCTTGGCGCAGCCACGCTCGCGAGATCGAGACGCTGTTGCTGCGCGGTTCGAAGGCCGATCTTTCGGCGATCGGCCGGGAATTGATCGTCGTGCCGGACGGGCAGTTGTGGTACTTGCCGTTCGAGGTGTTGCCGGCCGGTTTGAAGCCGGATGCTGGGCCGCTGGTGGCCAAGAACCCATTGCGGTATCTACCGTTTTCGTCGCTGGTCGTGCCCTATCGGGCGGTCGACGTGCCGTTTGGAAAGGGGACCGTTGCCGTGCGAGCGGGCAAGCTCGCGCCGCGCGACGACGCATCGGTGGCCGTGGCCGCGGCGGACCGATATCGGCCGGCACTGGGATCGATGGCGGTGTTCGATAGTTTCGCGCCGTCGCCTTCGCCCGTGCTGGCGTCGTTGTTCGACGATCTCGTGGTGCTCGACGAGCTTCAGCCGAGCACGAAGGGGCCGTACGATTGGTCGCCGACGCAACTCGACCGGGCGACCGGCGTGGGCGATTTGGATAATTGGTTTTTGTATCCGTTCGGCGGGCCGGAGCGGGTGTTACTGCCAGGCTTTCGCACGGCGGCGGAGTCGGGCTTGAAGACGAAAATGCCGGGCAGCGGCGACGGCCAGGATATGTTCTTGTCGACGTGCGGGCTGATGGCGAATGGGGCGCGGACGGTGATGCTGAGCCGATGGCGCGTGGGGGGTGAGTCGGCTTACGATCTGACGCGCGAGTTTGCTCTCGAACTGCCCCACAGTTCGGCGGCGGCGGCGTGGCAGCGCTGCGTTCATCTGGCTATGCAATCGCCACTGAATGCCACGCGCGAGCCGCGGCTGAAACTGGCGGCCAACGACGGCATGGTGACGGCCGAGCATCCGTTCTTCTGGTCGGGTTACATGGTCGCCGACATCGGTATGCCGAAGCGGGGCGTGGAATTGCGCGTCGATCGCGGGGGGGCTGCTCCGCCGGACGCGAACGATGCGGCGGCCTTTCCGCCACCGCAGCCGCGGCCGTAGCGTTGGCAATTGCGCGGTGCGCCGAAAGTACTTTGGCGATTGGCGAATCTTCGAGCGGCGCGGTATGCGCGGCTCAAACGGCAGAGTGCCGAAATTTGCCATTTTCTTAGCCGCGGAGCGTCGTTATGCTCCACATGCCGTATGCTCCGCTTACGGTCGACGGCTCGAGCGCGAGGATGGGGCCGACTCTGCAATCATGGAGGCGAACAGTGCTGGCGAAATGGTGGCGACGGCGCCGCGACCGCGTGGACCTCTCTCGGCCGTCGTTCGCGCTCGACGAGTTGGATTTGAAGCTGGCGCGATGTCTGGCCGAGGATGACGCACTGGCCGGCGGCGGGTTTTTCGTCGAGGCTGGCGCGAACGACGGGGTGACGCAGAGCAACACGCTGTTGCTGGAGCGCGATCACGGCTGGCGCGGTTTGCTCGTGGAGCCGATCGCGGAGCTAGCCAAGCGTTGCCGTGCGAATCGGCCAAAGTGCCTCGTCGAGCATGCTGCGCTTGTGCCAGCGGATTTCGTCGGCAAGTCGATCGAGATGACCTTCTGTAATTTGATGTCGCAAGTCAAAGGGGCAATGAAATCCGCCGAGGAAGAGGCAGAGCATCTTCGTCGCGGTCGTGCCTGCCAGAATCTCGATACCTACGCGGTCGATGTGCCGGCGCGGACGCTATCGGCGATTCTCGACAAACACGGCGTCGAGCGGGTCGACCTGCTGTCGCTGGACGTGGAAGGATTCGAGCTATCGGCGCTCGCCGGCATCGATTTCGATCGCCACGCGCCGCGTTGGATGCTCGTCGAAGCTCGGTATCGGCAGGACGTCGACGACTTTCTCGCGCCGCGTTACGACGTCGCCGCCGAGTTGTCGCACCACGACGTGCTTTATCGCAGTCGGGCAGCGGCGGGCATCGATTCAAACCGTCGTTGCGTTGCTTGATGGCGGCCCGTTCATCTTTTGCCGCGAAGATTCGCAGGCATCTTGCGGTAGCGGCGATGCGACTGGGATAGATTGCGTTCGGCGGCGTAGGCTATTTCTGCGACTGCGACTGCGACTGAGACTGCGAGACGAGTGCATCGGGCGTCGCATCGGCGGGCGGATCGATGTAGGTTCGCAGCACGATTTGCGTTTCCAAACGCGACTTTGCGACCGATGAGCGAAACGCGCCGGTCGTTGGCGCAGCGGCCGCCGGGAGTCTGGCAGCGGCCACCGCCACGTGGCGATCGGCCACCGCCAAGCCGACCGTCGGATCGTATCCGCGCCATCCGCCGCCGGGCACGTAAACCTCCGCCCAAGCGTGCAGGTGATGTTCGCTACCGTCGTCCGCGCCGGCTTCGTAGCCGCTAGTGAATCGGGCGGCCAGCCCAACGTGGCGACACAATTCGACGAACAGCACGGCGAAGTCGCGGCACGAACCGGCGCCGAGCTTTAACGTCTCGGATGCGGCGTACGGCGCGCCGTCGAGCCGTTCCTCGCGGCGGATCGACTCGTGAATCCGTTGCGTGGCGATCCGCAAGAATTCCGTCGTTTCGTCCGAGGCATCGCGACGCAACTTGTCGGCGAAGTCGACTACCGAAGGCGCCGTGTCTTCCGGCGTTCGGTAGGGAGATAACGTGGCGGCGAGGTCGTCGGCGTACGCGACGGGAAGCTCCGCGGACCGCGCTTCGAGGAGGTAGTCGAACGGGTTGGTGCGGAGCGTTTCGACAAGGCTGGTCGCGGTGACGGCGAGGTCGCACGTTAAGCTGTTGAACCACAACCGCAGCGAAGTGTGGCCGTCGGCTTCGACGATTTCCGACATCCCGGCCGGCAGAGGATCGACGTGTATGCGCCACCGCAACAGACGCTGGGCCGCGTCGCACCGCGGCCGCAGGCGAATCGTGAGCGGTTCGCAGAACACGGGCCCGCTGTAGGCGTAGCGCGTGACGTGTTTGACGTTGAAGAACATCGAGGGCCGGGGTCAGGGATCGGGAGTCGGGGACTTATGGCGACACAGTCTTGGCCGGCATTGGAATGGTGTTGTCGTTTCCGCTAGCTTCGAGTTGGCCGAAGACCTTGTTGACCCATTCCGACGGCAATTCGGAGAGGTTGGCGCGGAGGCGTTCTTGCCACCACAGGGAACTCTCGGCGAGGTCTTCCTTCTCGAAACGATGCTGGATCATCTCGCGCGTGCGGCGGTCGTAGACGACGACGTCAATTGGGAAATCGACGGTCGTGCTGCTGATGCGCGTGGAGTCGAACGCCAGCACGCCGACGCGGAGCGCGAGTTCCATCGAATCGGTGTACTTGAGCGTGCGGTCGAGAATCGGCTTTCCGTAGCCCGTCTCGCCGATGATGCTGTACGGCGTGCCGGGTCCGACTTCGACCCAGTTTCCCTGCGGATAGAGCAGGTAGAGCTTATGTTCGCGATCGTGTTCGAGCTGTCCGCCGACCAGCGCGTGGCTGTTGAAGTGGAGATTGTCTTCCTTGAGGGCGGCTTTGTCCTCGTCGGCGACGCGGCGAAGTTGACCGGCCAACGCGTTCACGGCCTTGTAGAGGCGGTCGAAGCTGACTTCCGAGTCTTCCAGGGATTCGTTGAAGTACGTGAGGACTTTGTCGCGGACGCTTCGCAGACCGGACGTCATGAGGAACATCGAATGCCCGCCATGATGAATTATGGTCGCCTTGCGGGCGGTAATGCATTCGGCTCCGGATGTGATCCGGGTATCGGCCAGACCGACGAGTCCGTCGGCCACTTTTACGCCCAAACAAAAGGTCATCCGCCACTCCGTCCGT
>JAJDEG010000658.1 GCA_029259895.1 Planctomycetota bacterium | reverse complement strand
ATGAGCTTCGCCGTCGCCGGCTTGGCCACGCGGGGCGTGACGATCAACGACCCGGATTGCACGGCTAAGACGTATCCGGAGTTTTTCGATGATTTAGCGCGACTGGCCAGTGGCTAGGCGATTGGTGGGCCTCACTTCGTTCGACCCACCCTACGGCTGGCTCTACGGTTTAATCGAGCGCGCGGCTGCGCAGCCACCAGCGGCCGAGCGCGTAGCCCCCGGCGAGATTGGCGATGACCAGCAGCGTGTAGAAGATCCAGACCATCGTGACGTGAGTGGTCAGTCGGTTGCGGAATACGAACCGCGAAAGTGTAGCATGACGGTGCTCGCGCGAGCCGCTGCTTTCGTTTGTTCGGCGAGAGGGTTCGCCGGGCGCCCGCAGAATCGTCGCAACCGTCGCCACCGCCGAACGATGACTCTGAACGTTGCCGCGGGCGCATGAAAAAACGCGCGGCTCGACGTTCGCCGTTTGGGCAATCGCCGAGCCGCGCGTCGTGTTCCCTGAGCGGCCGGAGCGACGCGGTGCGTCGCTCCGGCGCTCAGTCGTGAAGCCTCATCGTGAAGCACTTACCGGAGCAGTTGACCCAGTAACCGCCGGCCGGCAAGCTTCATGCTCCAACCCAGGAGGGAGGGTGGTGTCCAAGTTCCCGCAAACCAGACACTCGCGATGAGGCTACATCAGGGAAGCTCTTGGTTCCTGTTGATCGAGTTATGTGAGGACGAGGGCGGGATGAGGTTTAATTCAAGGTTCAAGTATCAAAGGTTCAAATTAGGTCTAAGACCTAAGGCTCAAGGCGCGCTTTTAGGCGGCGTGGCGGCGGGTGCGCTGCGGTGCGTTGCCGCCGAGGATTTTTTCTACGGCTTGGCGGCGTGCGCCTTGGAATAACAGGACGTCGCCTTGGCGCGATTCTTGCTCGACGTAGTTTGCTGCGTCTTCGAGCGTTGGGCAGGCGACGGCGTGCGCTCGCGGCATGCCGGCATCGCGTGCTCGATGAACGATCTCGCCGGCTTCGCGGCCGAACGCCACGAGTCGGTCGGCCCCGGCTCGCGAGACGACGAGCTCGCCGAACTTCCGGTGTGCGTGATTTGTTGACGAGGAAGCGACGCTTTCGCGGCCGAGTTCATCCTCTTCGCCGCAGACGACGATGCGACGCCCCTGGGCGGCGGTTTCGCGCAGCAACTCCAGTCCCACGAGCGAGTGTTTGCTCGGCGGCGGCGGGTCGCTGATGATCGTCAGGCCGTCGGCCTGTGAGATGTCGCAGCGTCCCGGCGGCGGCACGAACGCGGCTAGCGCGGCGGCGATTTCGTGCGCCGAGAATTCGAGTATCCGGCCCACGGCATACGCGGCCAGCGCGGCGTGCAGGTGATGACGTCCCCACACGCGCGTTCGAATCGTGATTCCGTCGACGTCGAATCGCAGGCAGCCGTCGCGATACTCGACGTTCGACGCCGATACATCGCAGTCGCCGCGGCGGCCGAACGTGCGCACGCTGGCGACCGTCGCCGAAGCCATGCGGCGGACCGCGGCGTCGTCTCCGCAAAGAACGGCGAATCCATCGGCCGATAGTTTCGACAGTGTATTTCGTGCGGCGCTGGCCGATTCATCGGCGCTGGCAACGACGGCAATTCGCGGCCGGCACAAGAGGGCCGACGCTTCGGCTCGTTCCGGGCAACCGGCCGAAAGCTCGACGAGCGCGTAGTCGTCCGCGGCGTCGATTCCCAGCAGGGCCAGCGGCGTCGCGACGCAATCGTCGACGTCCGTCTCGTTGCTCGATGCAAAGCTCGCACTTGTCGACGTGCCGGCCAAGCGGCTGCGGAGGACGCAATCGATCATTGCCGTGGCTGTGTCTCGTTCGTCGCCGCAGATGGCGATTACACTTCCGCAAAAGCGGTCGCGCCGCCAGCGGGCTAGTTCCCAGAGGGCGACGAGCGAGTCGGCGACTTCGATGGCCCATCGACCGGCGAACGGTTCGACGCGTTGGTTGGAGACGACGCCCGACGCACCGCGCATGAGGGCTTCGCACGCGGCGTCGGCTTGGTTGCCCGGGCAATCGGCACTCGCATCGGTGGGTATCGCCCAATAGACATCGCCGCTCTGGACGTGGCGTGGGTCGGTGACGATCCGCTCGATCGGCGTCATGTCGCCGTCGCGCGGCGGCATCGACGAGAGCCGTAGCGAACCGCCGACGATGTCGACGAGATCGCCCAAGGCGAGATCGGTGAGGTGGACGGCGCAGTTTGAAGAGACGGCTTGCATGGTCGGTGGATCGCGGGGTTGGGTTCGGTTTGGGTCTGGGTCTGGGACGTGCGGTTCGGCGAGTTGCGAATACTAGCCCGCCTTGGCGGAGATCGTGGGGGCGGCGTGTTCGTACAGCCAGCCGCGGGCGAACTGTCGGTCGTCGAATTCGACGCGGTGTTTGCCGAATTGCTGGTGCGGTTCGTGGCCGCGGCCGGCGATGAGCACGCAATCGCCCGGTTCGGCGGTGCCGAGCGCCCAGGCTATCGCTTCGGCGCGATCGCTCATGAGGTGCGTTCGCTGCGGCCGCGAAAATCCGCCGACGACGTCGGCGAAGATCTGTTCGGGGTCTTCGTCGCGCGGACTGTCGCTGGTGACAATTGCCACATCCGCGCCACGTTCGACGGCGCTGGCCAGTGCCGGACGCTGCGGTCGGTCGGAATCGCCGGACGCGCCGAATACGCAAATCAGCTTGCCATCGGTCACTTGCCGCAGCGACTTGAGCACGCACGCGAGTGCATCGCCGGTGCGGGCATGATCGACGAACACGCCGAACGACTGGCCGCACTCGACGCGATCCATACGGCCGGGAATGCGCTGGACCGATTCGATACCGCGGCAGATTGTGGTCAGTTCGATACCGAAGGCCGCTCCGATGGCCGCGGCATTCAAGCAGTTGTACACGTTGTGGTCGCCGACGAGCGGCGTTCGCACGGCGGCCGTTTCGTCGCCAACTTGCAGCAGGAACGTCTGCTCGCTGCGCAACTGCTCGACGATGGTGGCGGTGATTTCGCCGCGCGTTTTTAGGCCAACGGTCAGCGCCGGGCCGTGCATGTCGGCCAACAAGCCAACGCACGCCGGATCGTCGGCGTTGAGCACGGCGAAGCCATCGCTGGAAAGGTATCGGAGGATCCGCGCTTTGGCCTTGCGATAGTTGGCCGGCGAGCCGTGGAAGTCGAGATGATTGCGACGAATGTTGGTGATGCAGGCGACGTCCAACTCGATGCCGGCGAGGCGGCGTTGGGCTAGCGCACGACTGGAAACTTCCATCACGGCGTGGGTGCAGCCGGCCGCTTCGCTGCGGGCCAGCCACTTGGCCAGCACGTGCGGCGGCGGCGTGGTTTCGCTATGCGAGTCGACGTCGAGACCGTCGCTGTAGCCGAAGGTGCCCATGATCGAGGCGCGGACGCCGGCCGCTTCGAGCACGGCGGCGATCAGGCAGGACGTGGTCGTTTTTCCGTGCGTGCCGGTGACGCCGATGACTTTGACGCGGCGACTGGGATCGCCAGCCAGCGCCTGACAGAGCCGGGCGTAGGCATGTCGCGAGTCGGCCACCACGCATTGCGGAATGTTTGGAACGGGTACGAAGCGTTCGCAGAGGATCGCCTTGGCTCCGCGAGCGACGGCTTCGCGAGCGTCGTCGTGGCCGTCGCGGTCCGGTTGAACCAATGCCGCGAACACGTCGCCGGGCAATACCGACCGCGGTTCGCACGTGCAGGATGTGGCCAGCACGTCGCCGCTGCCGATCATGATCGACGTGGGCAGCAAAGCGCCCAGACTGACGCCGTGGTTCTCTCGTCCGTCTTCCCGCATCGCTCGTTGGCCTCCATGCCGCCGCGACGTTTGGACGTGTCTATCGACCGCCGTCGATGCCCGAACCGAGACAGCACATCCGTGTGCATGTGGAATATCGTTCGCGCCGGGCCGCACGCCGAGCGTGGCTCGACGGCGAAGGGGATTTTGGCGAATCGGCGGATTGTGTCAAGGCGGATTCGGCGACGTGGCCGCAGGAGTTGCCAGTGTTGCTGGCGCGAGACTAAAGTAACGGTTGTGGTAATGTGGCGATGCGAGTTGCCGACGGCACAGTGGCCCAAACCAACGAACGCCGGAGATTCGATGCGGTACGTTCGGACAACCTGTTTCGCGACGGCGCTGCTCGGCTTGGCCGTCGGGTTGTTGTCGTCGCTTTCGACGATCGCCGCGGACGACAAGCCGCAGCGCGTCCGCGATGGACTGATCGTGCTCTACGATTTTGCGGAAAACAACGCAGCGACCGTTCGCGACCGCTCCGGCGTGGGCGAGCCGCTCGACCTGACGATTCAAGACGGTGGCCGCGTGCGACAGTCTAAAGGAACGCTCTCGGTCGAGTCGCCAACGCTGATCGCTTCGTCAGGGCCGGCTCGCAAAGTCGTCGAGGCGATTAAGAAGTCGAACGCAATCACCATCGAGGCTTGGATTACGCCGGCGAACGTTACGCAGAGCGGACCGGCGCGGATCGTCTCGTTGTCGGCCAGTGCAGTCCAGCGGAATTTCACGCTGGGGCAGGACAAAGAACTGTACGACGTGCGGCTGCGATCGACCGGTGGCGACAACAACGGTTTGCCATCGACGAGCAGCCCGCGGAAATCGCTCGGGCCGCGGCGTACCCACGTCGCGTTCACGCGCGACCCATCGGGCGCGGCGACCATCTATATCGACGGCAAGTCGGTGGCTAAGAAGAAAGTGCCGGGCGACTTCGGCAATTGGGACGGCAAGCATCGTTTGACGCTGGGAAATGAAGTGACCGGGGAACGTCCGTGGCTGGGCACGTACCATCTCGTCGCGGTGTACGATCGGGCACTTACGGAGAGCGAAGTTCGGCGGAATTTTTCCGCGGGCGCGTCGTCGGGTTCGACCGATAAGGCGGCCGACGCCGTGGCGGCAAAGAACGCGGTGTTCGAGGCGAAGATCGCGCCGCTGTTTGCTCGGCATTGTTTGGAGTGCCACGACTCTGCGCTGGCCAAGGGCGGATTGGATTTGTCTCGCAAAGACGCGGCGCTCGCTGGCGGCGAGAGCGGCAAGGCGTTTGAGGCGGGCAAAGCGGATGGCGTTTTGTGGGACGCGATCGAGGCGGACGACATGCCTAAGGATCGCGCGCCGCTTTCGAGCGACGAGAAGGCGGCGCTGCGCGGTTGGTTGGAAGCCGGCGCGGTCTGGCCGCTCGATCGCATCGATCCGGCGAACTACGTCCATGCGGGGCATGCCGGCGACGTGTGGGTGCAGCGGCTGACGGTGACGGAATATGTGGAAACGGTCCGCAGCACGGTCGGCGTCGACATTGCCAAGGAGGCTGGCGAGTTGCTGCCGCCGGATTTGCGGGCCGACGGCTTCAGCAACACGGCATATAACCTGGGCGTCGACCTTAAACACATCGAAGCCTATGGCCGGTTGGCTGAGATCATCGTCGGGCGGATGGACGCGTCGAAGTTCGCCGGGCGATTCTCGAAACAGCGGAGTCTGGACGCCGACAAGCTGGCCGACCTCGTGGCGGCGATGGGCAAGTGGCTGCTGCGTGGGCCGCTCGACGACGAGGAGATCAACGTCTATCGCGGCGTGGCGTCGACGGTTATCGGGGCGGGCGGCGACTACGATGAGGCCGTGCGGTATATCGTCGAAGCGATGCTTCAGTCGCCGCGATTCGTGTATCGCGTCGAGGATCAGCGTGGCGACGGCTCGCCGCGGCGGGCGAATCCGTACGAGCTGGCCTCGCGGATGAGCTATATCGTGTGGGGCGCGCCGCCGGACGAAGCATTGTTTCGTGCCGCCGAACGCGGTGAGTTGGCGGATCGCGAAAAGCTCGCGGCCCAGGTGAAGCGGATGCTCGACGACCCGCGGACGATCGAGCGATCGCGGCAATTCATCTCCGAGTGGCTGAATCTCGGCCGGCTCGACAACTTGCGGCCCGACGCCAAGCGATTTCCGAAGTGGGATGCTCGGCTGGCGGCCGACATGCGCGAGGAAACGCTGGCATTCTTCACGGAGATCGTTTGGAAGCAGAAACGCCCGTTGGGCGACCTGCTCGACGCGCAGGTGACGTTCGCCACGCCGCAATTGGCCGCGCATTACGGCTTGAAACCGGCGGGCGATGGGCTGGCGCGGTACGATCTTTCCAAGGTGCCGGCCCGGGGCGGTATTCTTACGCACGGCAGCGTGCTGACGGTTGGCGGCGACGATGCGTCGATGGTTTCGCGTGGGCTGTTCGTGCTGCACGAACTGATGCGGGGTACGATCAATGCGCCGCCGCCGTGCGTCAATACGACGCCGCCGCCGACCAAAGCCGGGCTGACGCATCGCGGCATTGCCGAGTCGCGGGTCGCGAACGTAAACTGTGGCGTCTGTCACGTGCGGTTCGAGCCGCTGGCGTACGGGCTGGAGAAGTTCGACGGCGTCGGCGCGTATCACGAGCGGGACGACCACGGAAACGAGCTGCGCGACGACGGCGAAGTGCTGTTTCCCGGCGACGCGAAACCGATTAAGTACAAGTCGTCGGCGGAACTGATGAAGTTGCTGGCCGACAGTCAGCGGGTGCGCGAGAGCTTGACGTGGAAGGTGACGCAATTCGCCTTGGGGCGGCCGTTGGCGGCGGCCGACGCGGCGAGTGTGGCTGACATTCATAAAACGGCCGAGCAAAACGGCGGAACGTATGCGAGCTTGATTACGGCGATCGTGATGAGCGATCTGGTGCAGAAGAAACGCACGGAGAAAACCGAATGACCAGTCGAGCGATTTCCCGGCGGACGGTGCTTAAGGGATTGGGCGGTGTGACGATCGGCTTGCCGTTTCTCGAAGAGATGCTGGTGACGCGCGCACTTGGGGCCGGCAAAGCCGCCGAGCAAGCGGCGGTGCCCGTCCGCGCGTTCAACGTGTTCTTCGGCCTCGGCATTCCCTCGCCGCTGCAGAAGGAAGGCTTCGACGGTGTATTGGAACCGCTCAAGCCGCTGGGCGATAAGCTGCTGATCATGCGGGGCGTCGACCATGTGCGGTGCGACGAGAAGGGGATCAACGCCCATTACGACGGTGCGTCGGCGGCGTTCACGGCCGAACCGCCGCAAGGCGAGGCCAAGGCCGGCGGCCCTTCGATCGACCAGATGATCCGCCACGCGCACTATCCCGACGGACTTCCGCGCGGCATGGTACCGACGCTGGTGGCCGGTACTTACTTTCGCCGCAGCCGTTTGAGCCGCTACATCCACAGCTTCAATCCCGACGGCACGGTCGCCGCGACGATGCAGGAGAAGCCGCGGGCCGTGTTCGAGCGAGTGTTCGGCACGGTGGCGGCGGAGAGCGATTCGACCGATGTGCGGCGGCAGCGTTTGCGGCGGAGCGTGCTCGATACCGTGCTCGATCAGTATAAGTTTTACACCGGGCCGCATTCGCCGCTGGGGGCGACGTCGAAGGCCCGCGTGAACGAGCATTTGGAGCGGATTCGCGAGTTCGAACAGCGGGCGTTTGCCGTGAAAGGACTCGTCGATTCGGCTCCGGCTGCGCCGGTTGAGTCGAAGCTGTTGCACGGCGGCGCGGCCGATCCCGGCGGCGAGGGCATCGACATCACGCTCGAAGCGTTGACGGCGGAGTGGCGGCTGTTGGCCGAGTTGTATGCGCTGGCGATTCAGACGGATCGGACGCGGTTTGGTTCGATCACGTTCCTGGCTGCGGGCGAGCGGATTCGTTTGAAGGGCAAGTACGAATACGACGGCCGCAAGGTGTTCGACTTCGACGACGCGGGGCAGCGGAAGAAATCGGGCTCGAACGCGTGCAGCCACGAGTGGTGGCACGACTTCAACGAGAAGAAGAAGAACGAGCAGCTTCGGGCCCACGCCCACATGAAGATGCGCGAGATCGCATACTTCCTCAGCCTGCTCGACGGCAAGGACGCCGTGGACGCCAACGGCAAGACGATTCTCGACAACGCGCTGCTGACGATCTCGACCGAGTCGGGCGATGGCCGCCACAACGATATCAAGCGCGAGCTGTCGGGCGTGTTTCACGCCATCAGCGGTGCTGGCGGGCGGTTCAAGACGGGCCAGATTGCGGACGTGAATGCCGAGGGACTCGACGTGTATAACACGATGCTGGCGGCGATGGATGTGCCCGGTCGGCTTGGCCCGGAAAAGCGGAAGATGGCGGCGGTCGACGCGATTCGGGCGTGATGCGGTCGTTTCATGCAAAATCCAGCCAGCCGCGAGCAATTACGTGATGCAACTCGGATTCGTCAGCGCCATTCTGCCCGACGATTCGCTGGAAGACGTTCTTTCCACCGCGAATTCGTTGGGCTACGACTGCGTCGAGGCGATGTGCTGGCCGGTGGGAAAGGCGGAGCGGCGCTATGCCGGCGTGACGCACGTCGACGTGACGGCCTTTGATGCGAAGCAAGCCGCACGCGTGAACGAACTGGTCGAGAAGCACGGTGTGGCGATTAGCGCGCTGGGCTATTATCCGAATCCGCTTTCGCCGGACCGGCAAGAGGCGGAGCAAGCCGCGGAGCACCTTCGCCGGGTGATCGCCGCCGCCGCGACGCTGGGACTGGGCGGGATCAACTCGTTCGTGGGCCGGGATTGGACGAAGTCGGTCGACGCCAACTGGCAGCGTTTTTTGGACACGTGGACGCCGCTGGTCGAGTTCGCCGAGCAGCATCGCGTTCGCATCGGCATCGAGAACTGCCCGATGTTGTTCACCGACGACGAATGGCCGGGTGGAAAGAACCTGGCGACGAGTCCGGCGATCTGGCGGCGGATGTTTGCGGCGATTGCAAGCGCGTCGTTCGGGCTGAACTACGATCCGTCGCACATGGTCTGGCAGCAGATGGACTATCTCGCGCCGCTGCGCGATTTTTCTGACCGGCTGTTTCACATTCACGCCAAGGACGTCCGCGTGGATCGGCATCGGCTCGACGACGAGGGGATTCTGGCGACGCCGCTGCGGTATCACACGCCGAAGCTGCCCGGCATGGGCGAGGTGAATTGGGGGAAGTTTGTCTCGGTGCTTGGCGACGTGGGTTATCGCGGGCCGGTGTGCGTGGAGGTGGAGGATCGGACTTTCGAGGATACGGCGGAGTCGCGGCGGCTGGCGCTGCGGCAAAGTTGCACGTTCCTGCGGAATTTCTTACCGGCTCGAAGCGGGCTGGATGGATGAGCCGGGCGGCGCTTGCGGCGATTGGCTGCGTGCGACGAATGCATTGGCTGTTTTTTTAACGCAGAGGGCGCGGAGATTTCGCGGAGGTTCGCAGAGAAGACATCGCTATTCGAGACGCCGCGACGCGTGCGTTGGTTTCCTCAGCCGTGTTGGGTGGGTGGAATGGAGTGCGGCCCGCCGCGCTGGAGGGCGAATTTTGGTGGGCCTCACTTCGTTCGACCCACCCTACGTTTTCGCTCTACGTTTTCAAGTAAAGCTTACGCCGAAAGCAGACATGGACTACACGTATCTTGATGTGGCGAAGACGATCGATCATTCGCTGCTCAATCCGACGCTGGCGGTCGACGACTTGGAGGCTGGGATTCAGCTTGCGCTGGACTACGATGTGGCGAGCGTTTGCATCTTGCCGTATTACCTTTCGCGGTGCGCGGAGCGATTGGCGGACAGCGACGTGCAGGCTTCGACGACGATCGGATTTCCGCACGGCGGCCACACGACCGACATCAAGCGGGCCGAAGCCGAGCGGGCGGTTGGCGACGGTTGCCAAGAACTCGACATGGTGGTGAACATCTCGAAAGTACTCAGCGGCGATTGGGACTACGT
>JAJDEG010000657.1 GCA_029259895.1 Planctomycetota bacterium | reverse complement strand
GACCTGACTGAACCGACGATGCACATCCCAACCAACCGCCAAAACGCTCATAGCTACCTCCGCTGAGACGAACACAAAAGGGTCAGCAAAACCAACCCCCAGTCTACGCCTCAGCGAGGTAGCGTTTCAGACCATTACACGATGCGCTCAAGAAGAACGGCTACGTCGACCATCCCCTCGCCGTGCTCATGGTCCGGCTCATGTTCTGCATGTTCGCCGACTGGACCGGCCTCTTTCCCCGTGGCCTATTCCGGCAGGTAATCGAGACGAAGACTGATGAATCGGGCGTCGACGTCGGCCCCATGATCCAGCAGGTTTTCTCTGTACTGGACACGCCGGAAAAGAAGCGGCAGAAGAACCTCGACGAGGACTTGGCCTCGTTCCGTTACGTCAACGGCCTGCTCTTCAAGGATCGTTTTGATCCGCCCGCCTTCGACAAGGCTGCCCGTCACACGCTTCTCAAGTGCTTGGCCTTCGACTGGTCCGCTGTCAGTCCGGCCATCTTCGGCTCCATGTTCCAGATGGTCATGGAGGAAGAGCAAGGCAAGCGGCGCAAGATTGGGGCACACTACACCAGTGAGAAGAATATCCTTAAGTGCATCGGACCACTCCTCATCGACCCGCTGCGCGAAGATTTTGGCAAGGCGACGACGGAACGGGCCTTGAAAGCTTTGTTTTCAAAGATCGCCGACATGGCCGTGCTGGACCCGGCCTGCGGCTGTGGCAACTTCCTCGTCATCGCCTACCGCGAGCTACGCCAGATCGAGATCGACATCTACCGCAAACTCCAGCAGATGCGCAAGCGAACGAGCGAGCAGCTCCTTTCCGTCGTGTTCATGCAGGGCCTCAACGTCGATCAAATGTACGGAATCGAAGTCGAGGAGTTCCCGTGCCGCGTTGCCGAAACTGCGCTCTATCTCATCGACCATGTGATGAACATGAAGGCGTCGGAGGAGTTCGGAGAGGACTTCATCCGCCTACCGCTCAAGGAGGCCCCGCACATCACGCACGGCAACGCGCTGCGAACGGACTGGGCCAGGATCGCTCCGCTGGACAAACTCGCCGCCATCGTTGGCAACCCGCCGTTCATTGGCAAGAAGGCCCGTTCAAAGGAACAAGCTGAGGACATGGACTTGGTGTTCGGAGATTGGGATGGCCATGCGGAATTGGACTATGTCACGGCGTGGTACAAGAAGGCCGCCGACTTCATCAAGGACAGAGACGTTCCCGTGTCGTTCGTCTCTACCAACTCGATCACGCAGGGCGAGCAGGTATCGATTCTCTGGCCCCGCCTGATTCGTGCAGGCCTGCGCTTCCATTTCGCGCACCGCACATTCCAGTGGAGCAACGACGCTCCGGGCGAGGCGAGCGTCTACTGCGTCGTCATCGGCTGGAGTCTCCACGAGCCCGCGAAGCGTCTACTCTTCGACTACGAGAACCCCAAGGCGGAGCCGCAACTTCGCGATGTCAAGAATATCAATCCGTATCTGGTGGACGCCGGCGATCTTTTCGTCACCGCCCGCCGCACTCCTCTGTGTAGCGTGACGGCTATCATTTTCGGCAGCATGCCCAACCATGCCGCCCCCAAACGCAAGGAATTGGAAGGCAAGGTCAACGAAGATGAGATCGTGCGGCGCACAAGCGATCAGCTTTTACTGAGCAAAGAGGAGAAGGACTCGCTCATCGAAGCCGAACCGAGCGCGGCCAAGTGGATAAGGCCGTTCATTGGTTCCGACGAGTTCATCAACGGACGGGAGCGATGGTGCCTGTGGATGGTCGGCATCTCGCCAGGCGAACTGCGTGCGATGCCCGAGGTGATGAAGCGCATCCAGGTCGTCAAGCAAAACCGCGCTGCGAGCAACCGCGAGGCGACGCGGAAACTCGCTGAGACGCCGTGGCTGTTCGGCGAGATTCGCCAGCCGGATAAACCGTTCATCGTGATCCCGCGGCATTCCTCGGAGAATCGACAGTTCATTCCGATGGGCATGGTTGGCCCCGACATCATCGCGGGAGACGCGTGCGTCTTCGTGCCGTCGGATGACCTTTACATCTTCGGCGTCCTTCAATCGACCATGCACATGGCTTGGGTCCGCGTTGTGTGCGGCAGAATCAAAAGCGACTACCGCTACAGCAACGAGATCGTCTACAACAACTTCCCGTGGCCGCAGGCCCCGACCGACAAGCAGCAGGCGGCCGTCCGCGCCGCGGCCCGAGCCCTCCTCGATGCCCGCGTCGCCCAAAATGGCCAGACGCTGGCCGCACTTTACGACGCGGACGTGATGCCCGAAGCGATCCGCAAGGCCCACGCCGCGCTCGACAAGGCTGTCGACGCCTGCTACCGCACGCAGCCTTTCGACACTGAACTCGGACGTGTCTGCTTCCTATTCGAGCAATACGCCGAACTCACCGCTGCAGGCCAGATGGACCTTTTCGATCCCGTCCCCAAGGCACGCAAGCGAAAATCCCGCGTGGGTGAGTAGGTCGAATTCACAACTGTACATCATTCTCTATCGCGCGTCGTCCACATCGCCACGATCCTCGACGCTACAAAGTCGTGGGTCGGCATTTCTCTTGGAACCCCGGCGACCGGTCTTAACCCGGATTATTCATCGCATTAGGAATAAGAGCGGCCTTCGTTGCGTTTAAGAAGTTGTGCAACAACGACTTCTGACCACGCAACGAGGCCGAAGATGAGTTTACAGGGTGAATTGGCGTTTGAGTATGACTTGCTGCGGCGGACGGCGGTGGAAATCTTGCCCGTCAACGAGCAGATTACGAGCGACGCGGGGCTGTTGCCGATCCGCGACTTGGACGAGCGGCTGGGGTGGACTGCGGGCTTTGCGGCGCGGATGCATGACAGTCGGGTGGCTCCGCTGCACACCGTCGTCGAGATGGTACGGCAGCGCGTGTTCGGCGTTCTGGCCGGCTACGAGGACCAGAACGACCACGACACGCTCCGCGGCGATGCGGTGTTCAAGATCGTCGCCGGCCGCCGACCGGATGGCCACGACCTCGCCAGTCAACCGACGCTCTCGCGGTTGGAGAACGCGGTCACGGCGAGCGAACTATTGCAACTCGAAGATTGGTTCATCGACGAGTTCATCGCGTCGTTCGCCGAACCGCCGCGGGAACTGACGCTCGACATCGACGCCTTCGACGATCCGACGCACGGCGCGCAGCAACTCACGTTCTTCCACGGATACTACAGCCAATATCAATATCAGCCAGTCGTCATCACGTGCGCCGAAAACGATCAGGTCGCGTTGCCCGTGTTGCTGTACGGCACGGCGCACGCAGCGACGGCAACGCTCGAAGATCTGCGGCGCGTGATCGTGCGACTGCGAGCGGCGTTTCCCGACGTGCGAATTCATGTGCGGGCGGATTCCGGTTTCGGTTCGCCGAAGATTCACCAAGCGTGCGACGAGTTGGCCGTGCAGTTCACCGTGGGCGTGGGGATGAATGCCGCGCTCAAGCGGTATTCCGACGAGACGCTTGCCGCGGCCGTTTCCGCGTGGGAACAGACGGGCGAGCCGCAACGGCGCTTCGCGGCGTTCGAGTATCAAGCCGCCACGTGGCCGACGCCGCGGTGGGTCGTCGTCAAGTGCGAGACGAACGCGCAAGGCACGAATCGTCGCGCTGTGGCGACGAATCGGCCCGGCGCGCGGGTGTCGCCGCAAGGCGCCTACGACGAGTACGCCGATCGCGGTGAGAGCGAGAATCGCAACAAGGAACTCAAGTGCGAGTTGAAGGCCGATCGACTCAGCGATCATCGCTACATGGCGAATCTGTTTCGCTTGATGATGCACACGCTGGCGTGCAACTTGCTGGCGCGGTTGCGACGGTTGGTCGCCGATCCACCCGCGCCGCTGCCGTCGCCGGACGACTTGCCGCCGGAAGCGCGAGGGCCGCGCGAGAAGCGCCGCGAGTTCAACCGCCGTCGTCAGGCCGATCCACTCGGTGAAGGTCACGCCAGTACGTGGCGCACGCAGTTGATCAAGGTCGGCGCGCGGATTGCCGTCACGTCGCGTCGCGTTCGCGTGCTGATCTCGACGGCATGGCCATTCTGGTCGCAACTGGCGAAGGTCACGCGAGCGGTGCAACATTTCCGCTGCGGCCCGATGCCGGCCACATGACGCCTGGCCCACCGCCGCCACGCGCCGCCTCGGAGGCTAATCGGCCCGCCGGGGGAAAGGGGGCACTACGCCCACTCGCCGGCCAAACCGCCCCGTTCCCCAAATCAACACGAACGCTCCCCAAAAAACAACCGCAAGATCGCGACCAATGAATAATCCGGGTTAAGTCCGGTTGCTTCCGGGGTCCGAACGCAACCAGGTTGTTAACCGGAAGGCCCCTGTTAAACGGAGAGCGCGAGAGTTTGGGCGGGGGGTTGGGCCAGAGGGCGGCCGGGCGGACCGCTACGGCACCGGGCAGAGAGCGCGGGGCGAGAGGGCTACTCGCCGTAAGTCCTTGCGGGACAACGGGAAAAGACGAAACGCCGAGGGCTCTCGCTCTCGGCGTTTTGCGTTAACCGGACGGTCGGCGGAAATTCCGCAAACCGTTTTAGCTCCCCGTGCGGAACCCTCCTCGAAACAATGCGCGCGTTCCGCCGTGCTGTAAACGACGGTGGCCGAACGAGTCGCGGAGTTCGAGAACCTTGCAGTCGGCCGAACGATTGAACCCGTATCGAAATACGACAAAAAGCCGCGCCGTTCTTAACGCCCGAGGTCGTCGCCACTGCGAATCCGTCGATGTGCGGAGCCGGGGCTGGGCAGGGCACCTTGCCGAGCGGTTCGCGTGCAAAGCAGACGACGCTAGCAGGCGCACTTCCGATCATTGGGGGTACTCCGGCATTTCGTTATTGGCCCCCAGCCGCTGTCCGCGATCAACTCATCGCCCTCGGCGTGCCATCGCCGAACGTATTCCGAAACGGCCTCTAACGCATCCTTTTCATTCCGTACCGGCTCTAATTCGCGTGGTTCCCACGGGCTGTTGACGGCGGTTGATAATGGCGGCGCGGCCGCTGGCGGAAGTCACGCAGGAGCCTGCCCTCTGATTGCATTCCTGGCTTGCTGCGGCCGACGAGAAGCCATGTACCCGAATCACCGTAAATGGTAGAATCCTTCCGAAAATGTAACCCCTTAAGTAGGGAGCCGCTTCGCGAAGCGGCCAAGCGTAGCATCTCGGGTCGAGTGGTCAGGCTTCGCCGTTCCACCGTCGCTTTCGTTTCCCGAAGGAGCTTCAAATGGGTGTCAAGCCTTCGCCTCAAAACGACCCTACCGTGACTGTGCGCGTCAAGTGCCAAGAGTTTGCCATGCCGCCTATCCGCGATGCGATCGTTCTTGGCAAACGGTCGCCGATCGGCTGCGAAGCAATGCGGAGAGCGCTTAAGATCCTACAACCGACGGATTTCGAGCACATTGAGTTGGCCGACGTGGACGATGTCGTCGGCGACATCTTGATCCGCACGAGCGTGCTGAAGAAGGTCGACAGGGACAAGTTTGTGGAATTGGTGCTCCGACGCTTCAAACCGATGATGGACGCCACGGAGTGTCTGCATCTCGAAATCGCCGCTGAGGTATTCTCGGAAGATCAGATATGAAATCACGTAGTGCAGCGGATGTGATCAGCGACCGTGTGATCCCCGTCCAGGATGAAGAGCGTCCGGCCAACGTTCAGTCGATCGTTGAAACGTCACAAGCAACGCACGTTGCCGTCTTCGCGGGAAACCGTTTTCGCGGCGTCGTCGAGATACGCAGCATCGCGTTTTCGCAGCCGGAGAGGATTTTTGCGGATTTGCTAAGTAAATCCGCACCGCCATGCGTTGTCTCGGCTGAGACTCGACTGGACGATGTCGCTCGAATCTTCGAGGAGGAATCACGCGACTTCGTTGTCGTCCAGGAGGAAAACGGCGAGTATCTGGGAACGATTACTCATCAAAGCCTGCTCCGAAGCCTGCTGAATTGGGCGCGCGAGCTTTCAGCCGAGGAGGAGACAGGTGTCGACGAGAGCCTCCACAGCCTGTTGGGCGGGGCGCCGGATGTGGTCGTGGCGCACGAGAACATCACCGCGATAATGCGGGCTCAGAAGCAGCGTGACGTTAGCGACGCCAGGTACGAATCGCTCGCCCGAGTCTCTCCGGTAGGGATCATGCTGATGGACACCGCGGGAAAATGCATCGACGTCAACCACCGCTGGCACGAATTGACCGGCATCCGACGCGACGACGCTCTCGGGGACGGCTGGCAGGGGGCCGTGCACCGGGAAGACCGCGAGCGAGTCACTCGGCAATGGACCTCGACTCTCCAGGATGGACGGCCATTCCATTCCCAGCATCGCCTCCGCCCTAACAACGGGCATACGGCCTGGGTCGTCTGTGAGGCAGAGGAAATCACCAATTCGCTGGGCGAGGTCACGGGATATGTCCGCACGCTCACGGACGTTACTCGCCAAATGCGAACAGAGCGGGCGTTGCGATTGCTCTCGTCGGATCTGGCCACGTTGAGCGGCGCGGCGTTTTACGAAACGGTCGCCGTTCAACTGGCCGAATTAGTGGAATGCGAGATTGTCGGCATCTGTCGCTTGCACGCAAACGAGCCTGGCCGGCTGGTGACGTTGGCGTTGTGCGAGGATGGCGCAATCCAACCTGAGCTGACCTATGACGTGGCCGGCACTCCTTGCGAGGAAGTCATTGACCACGGTATCTACATCATCCCCAGCCAGGTGCAACAGCAATACCCCGACGATACCTTCCTCAGCGACAAACAGATTGATGCGTATTTAGGCGCGCAGATGAGGAATAGCGCCGGGAAGTGCTTCGGCCATTTGGTGGTGATGAGCCGCAAGCCGTTCCGCGCCCCAGATGATATCGAAACTGTCGTTCAGTTGTTCGCGACGTCGGTTGCGGCGGAAACGGAACGCCAGCAATTGGCACGCCGCTATTCCGATCTATTCGAGTTCGCTTCCGATGCCATCGTATTGATCAACTCCAACGGCATCATTGTCCAGGCGAACCGTCAGACCGAAATCATGTTCGGCTGGAAGCCTTCAGAGTTGCTGGGGCAAGCTATTGAAGTGCTGGTGCCGCCGGAAGACCGTGTGGGCCATGTCGAGCTACGCCGAGGATACGCCGAATCCCCCTCACCCCGATACATGGGCAGTGGGCGCAAAGACCTGAGGGGAATTCGGAAGGATGGGTCCATATTTCTTGTAGAAATCAGTCTCAACGCGATGGAAGGCGAAGATGGTCAATTGTTGGCGGCCGCCGTGCGCGACATCACAACGAGCGTTCGATTAGCGCAACGCCGCCATGCGGAGCACGAAGTGGCCCGCGCCCTGTCAGAGTCGACCAGCCTTGAGGACGCGGTGCCGAGGGTATTACAGGCCATGTGCAGCAGTCTGGCGTGGGACGTTGCTGCCTTCTGGCAGGTTTCTCGTGACGCCGAATTGTTGTCCTGCGTCGATCTCTGGCATCGGCCAGGTTTGGAAGCCACTGGATTCGCCGAGTTAACGCGGAAGATCACTTTTGGCCGCGGGATTGGCCTTCCCGGCCGCGTCTGGGCGAGCAGAGAGTCTGCGTGGATCAACGATGTTACGTGCGACGGCAATTTCCCGCGAGCATCTGTCGCCTCTGCGGAAGGGCTGCGGGGGGCATTTGCGTTCCCAGTTCGTTTGCAGGACGAGGTGTTCGGGGTCATTGAGTTCTTCAGTGATGAAATCCGTGCCCCGGACAGCGACCTGCTCGATATGTGTTCGTCGATCGGCAGTCAGATCGGTCAGTTTATCGAGCGGAAACAGGCGGACTCCTTCCGCCTCGCCAAAGAGGTCGCGGAAACCGCCAGCCGCGCCAAGAGCGACTTCCTGGCGACCATGAGCCATGAACTTCGCACGCCGCTCAACGGTGTTCTGGGGATGAGCGATCTGCTGCTAACGACCGAGTTAGACGACCAGCAGCGGCAATACGTCCAGGCGTGCAATTCCAGCGGCAAAGTGTTGAGACAGCTCATCAATGACATTCTCGATCTTTCCAAAATCGAAGCCGGCAAGTTGGACCTCGATGTACGCGAATGCGAGCTGGACACGCTCGCCTACGATGTCGTGGAAATGATGTCTTATGCGGCCGGCGAAAAAGGGCTCGCCATAGATCATGTCGTTGCTCCCGAGGCCTGCGTGGTTGGCCTGTGCGACGACAATCGGCTGCGCCAAGTCCTGGTGAATCTGGTCGGCAACGCCATCAAGTTCACTTCCTCCGGAGGCATCACCGTAACTGTAGATCGAATCGCTCAGCGGGATCAAACCGCGCGTCTGCGGTTCGCCGTATCGGATACGGGCGTGGGAATTCCCGCAGAGCGACTCGATCGACTTTTCAAAGTTTTTTCGCAAGTCGACGATTCGACCACGCGGCATTACGGAGGATCGGGCCTGGGGTTGTCGATCTGCAAGCAACTAGTCGAATTGATGGGCGGGCAGATCGGAGTCGAAAGCCAGGTTGGGATAGGCTCGCTTTTCTGGTTCGAGATTCCGGTCGAGCTTATCGATACGAAGGACGTACTTGATCGATCACGGCAGCCTTTGCGCCAGGAATCTGTGGTCCGCGCGACAGGTGGAACGCTTGTGGGACACGTCCTGGTGGCGGAGGACAACCGGATCAATCAGCTTTACGTCGTGGAGTTGCTCAGATTCTTCGGTTGCACTTGCGACGTGGTAGACAATGGCGAAGCGGCATTGGACGCGGCAGGGCGGAGGCATTACGACCTGATTCTCATGGATTGCCAGATGCCCGAGATGGACGGGTTCGCTGCCACGCGGGAAATCCGCAGTCGGGAAGCTGATGGCCAACTCGCCGGCAGGCGTCCGATCGTGGCCCTGACGGCCAATTCCTTCAAGGAGGATCGTGAACGGTGCCTTGAGGCGGGGATGGACGAGTACGTCACCAAGCCTGTGGAGGGCGGGCTATTGAAATCCGTCCTGGGAGAATTCCTCGACCGGGCAACTCCACCACTGCCCACGCGCAGCGAAGAGATCTGAATGCGATCTGCCTCCGCAGCCTCGGAATCGCCTGCCGGTCGGATGGTGCCTGTCTGCCGCAGCTGACTCCGGCGCGATTTGCCCACTCGCCCCCCCCTACGATCCGACCAAGCGGCAGTGTCGGTGTTTCCTGTTCCGGGGCTCGCGTGGTACTCATTCCCCTCGCCGGGACGCTCCGCCGTTTTGCAACGTAGCTTTATGCAGTCGCGTTTGTGAACAACGGAGATTTCCCATGAAGACAGTCACGTTAGCAACCCGCCACCAAGGCGGGCTTCAAAACGCTGCCTCTACGGCAGCGCCGATTGACACAGAGGCACTTTTCGCGCGTTGCATGGGCAATGTTGCGTTTGCCCTCACGCTCCTGAGCGAACTGGAGGCTAATGGGAAACAGCAGATGGACGCAATTGTCCGGCATGTAGCGAATGACGATCTGTACGCGGTGGCAGAGGCAGCCCATTCGCTCAAGGGGGCGGCGGCGATCATCGTCGCTGAGCCGCTGCGTGGGAAGGCGGCCGAGATTGAGGCGGCAGGCCGTGACGGCGAGGCTTCTCTCCTATTGGACTTGGTCCGCGATTTGTGCAGCGAAATGGATCGTTGCCTGGCTTATATCCCAACCGTTCGGACCGAAACACAACGGCACTAGTCATTTGCCCGGTGAACAATGGGCGGGGGCAGACGATGGACGTACTAGTCGTTGACGACGAGCCGATTTCGCGTGTCGCGGTCGTACAGTCGTTGAAGTCGGCCGGCTACCGTGCCTCCGTTGCCTGCAACGGCGAAGACGCGTTGACGCGACTGACCCAGGAAACCCACCAGTTGGTCGTGTGCGACTGGAGCATGCCCGGCATGAATGGCCTGGAACTTTGCCGCGCGATCCGCTCGACGATTCTGCGTCGGTACGTCTACATCCTGATGCTGACGAGCCACAATCGCCCCCAGGATACGCTCGACGGACTGGAAGCAGGCGCGGACGATTACGTGACGAAGCCGTTCAATCCCGCTGAACTGATTCTGCGGGTCAACACTGGCCGCCGCATCATTCGCGCCGAGTCTCGCGACATGACGATCTTTGCCCTGGCCAAACTGGCCGAATCCCGTGACTCCGAGACCGGAACCCATCTGGAACGGGTGCGGAGCTACTGCCGACTTCTAGCACAAGAGTTGCGATGTTGTCCTAAGTTCCACGACGTGATCGACGACGATTACGTTCGCCTCATTTACGAAACCAGCCCGCTCCACGACATCGGCAAAGTAGCGATTCCGGATGCCATCCTGCTCAAGCCGGGAAAACTGTCGGCCGCCGAATTCGACGTGATGAAAACGCACACCGTGCATGGAGCGCAGACTCTGGCTGCCGCCATGACCGAGTTTCCGAATGCCGAGTTTCTGCGCATGGCGCACGATATCGCGCTCTGCCATCACGAGCGCTATGACGGTCGCGGCTACCCTCGCGGACTGGTCGGTGACGAAATCCCCCTGTGTGGTCGCATTGTCGCGCTGGCCGACGTGTACGATGCGCTCACATCGAAACGCGTGTATAAGAATGCGGGGAGCCATGAGGAGACAAGGGCCACGATCGTGGCGGAGAGGGGGGCGCATTTTGACCCGACCATCGTCGATGCGTTCCTCCAGGTGGAAGAAGCATTCCTGACTACTCGGTCGCGGTTCATCGAGAACGGGCTCGATCGCTTGCATCCGTCGTTGGACATCAGTTTGTCGGGCGTTGCCAGTCGCAGAACATCTTCGTGGCACGGCCACCACCTGCCGCACGACACCAACAACTTACCGTTGTGACAAAAGGGGGTACGCATGCTCACTCAAAAGTTTAAGGCGCTGGTCGTCGACGACGATCCAATCGCCCGCAAGACCGTCGGTTACGCCCTAGAGCAAGAAGACTTCAATTGCGCGTATGCCATCAACGGCGATGATGCCTTAAAGTGGATGAACACTGGACAGGTCGATCTGGTCGTCACCGACTTGCGCATGCCACATAAGCATGGGCACGCTTTAGCCGTGGAGCTTCTTGCGCGCGAGAATCGCCCGATCATTGTCATCCATTCAAGCCTTGATGACCCGAGGCTGACGAAGGATCTGATGGCGCAGGGTGTCGATGACGTCATATGCAAGCCGACGAATTATGCGGCCTTTGCTGTGAAAATGAATGCCCTGGTGCAGCGGCGGAACAAGGCGAAAGCGCAAGCGATTGCCGTGGCCCCTGGTGCCCCCGATGTGCGGCGTGCTGAAGTCCAGGAGTCGGCACCACCGGAAACGCCGGCGTTACAAGACATTCATTGCCCAGTCCGTCCGATCAGCCGGGCCGAATACGAACGTCGCCTTGCAAGTGTTGAACACATTTTTCCACTTTCGTCCGCCGCCTCCGAAGTGTTTTCGCTGACGACGAGCGAAGAGACTAACCCTGGCGAGATCGCAAGCGCCCTGCTGCGGGATGCGGCTCTGACGGCCGATGTTCTTCGTCTGGCGAACAGTTCCTTTTACAGACGAAACAACTGCCCGACGATCGATGTTGAAGAAGCCGTGCGGCGGATCGGCTATCAGAGAATTGGCGAGATCGCGCTGGCATTGAACGCCTTGTCGGCGTTTCGCTGCTGCATCGTACCTTGGCTGGATACCGACATCGGCCAAGCTCGTAGCCTTGCCACAAGCATCGCGTTGGAACGGTTGCGGGAAATGCGTGAGCAACGTGTCCTGAATGACGGAACGACGCTGTGCGCATTCTTGCACTCACTCGGCCGTCTCCTTCTCGGTAGCGCGTTTCAAAACGAGTACCAGGCACTAATTCAAGTCTGTTCTGAACGGCACGTCTCCTTGAGCGAACTCGAATCCCACGTATTTCCCGAGAGCCACTCAGCGGCGCTGAGCCGCGTGCTGTCCAAGTGGAATATCCCCAACGGCGTGTGTGGCCCGCTTCGCTACGTCGCGGAAAGCTACGAGTCCATTGCGCGGCTTGAGGAGCCAACCAGTAGCCGAGCCGAGTTGATCAAGCTCGCGGTCTTCATCGGTGACATTGCCGTGGGCCGTTGGATGTCGTGGGATCAGATTGAACCGCCGCCACGGCAAGTGCTTCTACGACATCAGCTTACAAACCTCGTGCCATTGATCGAGCAGACACGAGCAGACATTGAGCAGCTCACCAAATCTTGGAAGTCGCCGAATGATAAAGTTGGTTCCGACCGTCTTGTACAGGATAACGGCGGGCACGTGCAACGTCTCCTGTATTACGACCTTTCCGGCGGGCAGGCGGACTGGATGCCTGTGCTACTTGCTTCTCTGGGGATCGAGACCATTCCGCATAAAGCTGGTAGCGGAAAAATGTCCGGAGGGATGGTGGTAAACTGCCTGAGCGCGAAGACTCTAAGCCTAGAAACGCACCAGGCCAGTTGGGCTGGGCTGACGCCGCTGTTCTTAATCGAAGACGATGCCCCAACAGAACTCAAGGAGTACGGATTAACCGCCCGTTTACCGGCCAGCGCTGCCGCCCTGCGAGCAAGCTGTGAGCAAATCGCGACGTCGGGAAGGCCTCGGAAGACACAGAATGTCTTGCCGTCGCCTGCAATACACGTATCGCAAGTCAATCTTCTTGCGTGACTTTACACGGTCGCCTTGACCACAGTTATGGGTTTACGGTCAGCTTGAACCGATGGTAACGGCGAGACCGCGCGGCGTTGGTCTGCCGGACCAGCCGCGCCGCATGGACACGGCCGAGTGGTGGCGGTAATGCCGACCGAGATGCAGCCGTGGAGCGGTGGCCTGCTCCCCGAAGCCTGGTCCATGTGTTATGAGAGTCTAACCGCCCGAATTTGGGCATGGAGGACTCTCGATGAAAGGCAAGAAGCACCAGCCGGAACAGATCATTCGCAAGCTGCGTGACGTGGATGCGATGCTGTCGACCGGCAAGGCGTTCCGCCACGCGACTAGCAACGCATCCAGCCACGCTCCTTGCGC
Organism: Planctomycetota bacterium; assembly: GCA_029259895.1. Taxonomy (GTDB): domain Bacteria; phylum Planctomycetota; class Planctomycetia; order Pirellulales; family PLA5; genus PLA5. The sequence continues at coordinate 2,707 of JAJDEG010000657.1, read as the reverse complement.
AAAACTGAGCACGCTAGGAAGTGTCGTGGATTCAGCATGAAGTCGATGGCAACCGCTCAGCCCCGTGTCGCCATCACATTCCCCGGATGCAAGTCCCGCAGCCTCGGAAACCGCGCCAACAGCCGATTGCACACCTCGTGCGTCGCCGGCTCACCGACGACCCACCGCGCCACCGTCCAATGCAGCCACGGCACGTACCACATCGAATTGCAGACCGGATTTTCGCGGGAAACGCGGCACCGCAGGCGGACTTCGGCCGGCGAAAGCCGCGGCGACCAGCGCTTGACGCAGGCCGGCCCGATCATCCAGACATCACGACTTTCGCCGCCGCCGGGAAGACGGGCGAACAAGCCGCGGAGGGCCAGGAACCGGTCCAACGACGCTCCAAGATATCGCGTCCAAGCCACGCGAATCACGGCCCTTCAAAGTACTGCACGGTCGGCCCAGGCAAGTCGCCCAGATACCGAATCCGCGCCGTGGTGAGATAGATTTCCGGATAAGCGACGTAGATGATCCGCTTGAACGCGAAGTCGATCCACTGCGCCGCCGTCGACGTCCGCCGCAGCCAGAACATGCACGACGCGTCGGCCTCGTCGTGTTCGACTTCGTCGTCCAGGTTCAAGGCCAACGTCAAACCGCTGCATGGCACGTTGCTCGTCAGGGGTACCATTGTGCCGGAGCGGACGACGGCATCGACCTTCGCCACGCCCGGCGACGCGCCGGTCGATAAACCCAGATGCCAGGAATGGAAGATTTCGTAAACGCCGTCGCGTTTGAGTTCGATCAACTGGTTGCCGGAATGGATGCCGAACGTGCTGGTATCGAAGTTGTCCACCGACGTGAGCGGCAGTTGATGCCAGTTGGCGTCGTTGGCAACCAACTGGGCCGGGGAGCCGCAGACGTACAATAGCCGTTCGGGCGATTCGGTCGTACTCGGTTCCCACCGCAGCGCGACGTAGCCTGGCTCGGCCACGTTCGGATCGCTGCCTTCGAGCGTCTGATCGCGGAGCAACACCAATTCCTTGCCATCGGCCACTTCAAACGGCATGATGCTGTACGCTGGCGTCGGCAAGTCGTCCAGGTCGATGACGTCAGAACCGTCGGCGCGGAGGCGATGCATTTTGCACTCGCCTTTGCCGGGCTGAACCAACGTCCCGCCGCCGTCGTATTGGGCCGCCGGCAGCGTACCGTAAGCGATGCCAAGACGGACGACGGGAATCCGGCCAGGGTGGGATTGTCCCTGCAGCGGCGGCTGATGATTGATCGGATCGCCACGCTCGCGCTGGGCCATGCGGCGCAGCGTGCGAACGTCGGTTTCGGATAGAACGTAGGCGTCGGCCATTGCTTTCTCGTCGTGTTACGTCACCAAGCCATTGGCGTTCGTCGGGCCATTGATCGGACTCAAATGTTGGCCGTTGCCGCCATAGTCCGCGCGAACGCCGCTCGCTTCACCCAGGTCGTAGAACGCGATCAACCCACTCCGCTGCGCTGCCGTCAGATTCCGATATTCGACGCCCCGCCCGCCGTTGCGAATCGCCGCCAGTTCGGCGTCCGACAGCGGCCGATTCCAAAAACCCCAGGCATCCATGCGACCGTTGTGCGAATTGCTAATCGCAATGTCACTGGCTCCCAACCGCACCGCCGCCGTACCGCTGAACAGACCGCCGGCGTGCGCCGTGGCTTCTTGCAGGCCATCGACGTTCAAGATGAACTCCGCGCCGGACTGCGACGGATCGAAACGCAGCGCGACAAAGCGCCATTGTCCCGTCGCCGCGACGCTCAGTACGGAATTGAACACGGTCGGCGACGTACCGTCGGCGCACAGGCGCGCTGTCAGAAAGCTCGACGATCCGCTGTACAGCGCCCACTCCCGCGTGCCGATGCCCGCGTGCTTACCCGCGAAGTAAGCCGTGCCATTCGTGTCGCGATAAATCCAACCGCATGCTGTAAACCCGCTCGCCGCCGACAGATCCCACGCCGGGTCGTGAGCGCGGCTGAGATACTGATTGCTGGCGACGGAAAGTTGCAACGCTTTTCGCGGCAGCGTATACCGCACGACCAGTTTGGGACGGTCGGCCGCGGTAGCATGGTCGCGGCTACGGAACTGCAAACCGTCCGAGTTGGTCGTGCCGTAAACGACCCAGCCCTCGTTGGTCACCGCGCCGTCGACCCAATCCTGGATCGTGGCGATCGGAACCTTGATCTGCACCGCGCCGGTGATCGTGTCGTAGTTGCCGTGCCGCGCATCGGCCACGCTGGCGGCGTCGACGTCGTCGAATGCCGGCAGGCCGCCGAGCGACGTGTACGTGCTCGCCTCGCTCCAGGCCTGATACATCTTCCGAAGTTCAAAGAACTGGCCTTCAGTGTCGATGTACAAGTACAGGTCGCAACCGACGATCGTGGCGTTCGACGGGATGCTCGCCAGATCGAACTTCAACAAGCCGTAACGTTCGTCCGTGCCGCTGTTGTAGTCGGCGACGAATGTGGTGTCGCTGCCTTTGGCGTTACCCTGCTCGGCCGACAACGACCAGAGATACGTGTCCGCCGTGCCCGCGTAGCCGTCGATGCCGTCTTGAAATGCCAGCTGTGCCGGAACGTCGGCCAGTCGCGAGTAGCGGAACGTCGGATAGGCCGATGCCGACGAGCCGTAGGTCGCGTTGTATTCGCTCGTCGTGATCAGATCGCCATTGGCTAGAAAGCAGACGCC
>JAJDEG010000656.1 GCA_029259895.1 Planctomycetota bacterium | reverse complement strand
GCAGGCGCAGAAAAACCTCTCCCTCGTAGCCAAGCCGCTCGAACTGACCACATACTGGCGCAAAATCGACGTGCCGGGGGCGATCGTCGACCGGCCGGGGGTGAGCGACCGAGGCGTCGTCGCCCCGGTAACTGGAATCGTGACGCGGATTCACGCCTACCCTGGCGACACCGTCGAGCCAGACTCGCCGCTGTGTTCGATTCGGCTGGTGAGCGAGTCGTTGCACGCGTCGCAACTGGAGCTCTTTAAAGCCACGCGCGAAATAGAACTTGCCAAAGCTCAGTTGCGGCGGATCGGAGACGCGGCTGAATCGGGCGCGCTTCCCCGATCTCGCGTGATCGAAATCGAGAACCAAATCAAGCTGCTCGATGCGACGGTGCAAGCGTATCAGCAAGACCTGCGGGCCCGGGGCTTATCGGCCGAGAGCACTGCCAGTGCCGCGCGCGGGGAGTTCGCTGCCGAAATCACCGTGAACGCCCCAGGCGAGCAGGCAGTTCGCTTCGCTAGCCTCAATCAGGCCGAAGCCAACGAAGCTGAGCCTCGGCGAATTCCGTTTGCCTTCGAGTTGCATGAACTGAACGTCGAATTGGGTCAACAGGTGCAGGCCGGAGAATTACTTTGCGGATTAGCGGACCATCGAACTCTCTTGATCGAAGGCCGGGGTTTCAAGGACGACATGCCGCTCGTCCAGGAGGCGGCGAAAAAGGGCTGGGACGTCGAGATTGAATTCGACCAGCCGTCGTCAGGTGAATGGCCTGCCGCTCCCGAAAAGCTGCAAATCCATCACGTCGCGAACACGATCGACTCGGAAAGCCGCACGTTCGCGTTCTACCTAGTCTTGGAAAACTCATGGCAATCTTACGAGCGACAAGGGCAGACGCGTTTACTTTGGCGGTTCCGACCCGGCGACCGAGTCCGACTCCGCACCGCTGTTGACAAGCTCGACAGCGTGTTCGTCGTGCCCAAGCAGTCCGTCGTGCGCGAGGGACCAGAAGCCTACGTGTTTCAGCAGAACGGCGATTTGTTCGACCGCAAACCGGTTCACGTTCTGCACGAGGACCGACTGAGCGCTGTCCTGGCTAACGACGGGAGCGTCCGACCAGGATTATACGTCGCACAAAACGCGGCGGCGTCGCTCAACCGCGTGCTAAAAGCGCAGGCTGCCAGTGGAGCGCCCGCAAAAGTGCACGTTCACGCTGATGGCACCGTGCATGGCGCACATTAAGGAGATTGACCATGCTCAACGCAGTAATCCGGTTTTCCCTGCGCTTCCGCATGCTGGTCGTCGTTGTCAGCTTAGTGCTGCTCGTCTATGGGTCGTATTTAGCGACGACACTGCCGATTGATGTGTTTCCGGACTTGGACCGCCCCCGCGTCGTTATCATCACCGAATGCCCCGGCTTGGCCACCGAGGAAGTCGAGACACTGGTAACACAACCGATCGAAGTGTCGTTGCTCGGCGCGAACGGCGTGCAGGATGTCCGCAGCCACACGACTGCTGGGGTGACGGTGATATACGTCGAGTTCGACTGGACGACTGATGTTCGCGCCGCTCGACAAACAGTGCAAGAGCGCCTGACCACGCTGGGCGGCGTTTTGCCTGAGGGCATCTTGCCACAAATGACGCCAACCGCCTCGATCATGGGCCAGATCGTGATCGCCGGCATGTATCGCCAGCAAGGCCCTGGCGGCGGCGAGCTGGCCGCGATCGGCAAGACCGGAATGGTCGCGGAACTCCTGGAAGCGGAGAACAAGGAGTCTCGGCTTGCGGTCTGGCGGCCCGTCGATCGTCATCGTCCCGAAACGTGGGAATCCGTAGTTGTTGACCGCGTGGAATGGGAGGAGTCCGACGACGCACGACTGGCTGATGATCGAGCCGTAGTTCGCAAGGCGTTGATCAGCGTCGCCGGAACGACGCACGAAGTGGTCTTCATGCCGTGGGTAGAACAGCAAATGGCCTTACGCACAACGGCCGATTGGGTCGTGCGGCCTCGGCTGCTCAAGATTCCTGGTATTGCGGAAGTATTTATCCAAGGGGGCGACCGCAAGCAGTATCAGATTCTCGTCGATCCTGCGGCACTGATCGAATACGACGTTACGCTGCAACAAGTCGAGGCCGCTCTCAAGGAAAGCAACATCAACACCAGCGGCGGATATGCCGTCGCCGGCGAAACGGAACGTCCGATTCGCGTGCTCGGCCGACTGGGACCGGACGGGCAACGGGTGCTGGAGGACTTGCGTCTAGTGCCAGTGAAGAACAATCAAGAGCGCCCTGTGCTACTAAGGCATGTAGCACGCGTCGTGGAAGGCCCGCAGTTCAAACGCGGCGATGGCAGCATAAATGGCCAATCGGGCGTCGTCTTCACGTTGGCCAAGCAGCCACATGTCGATACCCGAGCTCTAACCGACAAAATCGAACAAGCGCTTGCTGAAGCTGAGGCGTCTTTGCCCGCCGACGTCGTGATCAACTCCGAATTGTTCCGCCTCAAGAACTTTATCGATCGTGGCATTTTCAACGTCGGCGAAGCACTCGTGATCGGCGCATTCCTCGTACTCATCATCTTGTTCATTTTTTTACTCAACTTTCGCACGACGTTCATTACACTTACGGCCATTCCCCTGTCGCTCGTCATCACGACGCTCGTTTTTCGCCTAATTAGCTATTTCACCGGCACTCAGCTTTCGATCAATGTCATGACGCTCGGCGGCATCGCCGTGGCGATGGGTGAGTTGGTTGACGACGCCATCGTCGACGTGGAGAACATCTTTCGTCGCCTCAAAGAAAACAACGCGGCCGGCGAGCCACGACCCGCGCTGCGTGTCGTGTATGAAGCAAGCAAGGAGATTCGCAGCGCGATTGTGTTCGGCACGGCTGTGGTGATTCTCGTGTTCCTGCCGCTATTTGCCCTATCGGGCGTCGAGGGACGTTTGTTCGTGCCTCTCGGCATCGCCTACATCGTTTCGATCCTGGCGTCCTTGCTTGTGTCGCTTACGGTCACGCCCGTGCTGAGCTACTACTTGCTGCCGCAATCAAAGGCCACGCATCACGAGGGGGACGGGTCATTGTTGCGCGTGCTAAAACGAGGGGCCAGCTACCTTATTCGGTTCAGCATGGCGCAACCCGGCTTGTTGCTCGCGGCAACATGGCTAATGGTCGCCGTCGCTGGCTGGCAGCTTGCCCATCTCGGCCGCAACTTCTTGCCGCAATTCGACGAGGGGAGTGTATTGGTAAACGTGACACTGCCGCCCGGTTCGTCGCTTGAAGCGTCGAACCAAGCGTCGCGCTTGATCGACGCCAAATTTAAGGCGTTGCAACAGTCGCCGGAGAACCCTGACGGCGAAGTGTTGCATTTTGTGCGTCGCACTGGCCGTGCGGAAATGGATGAACACGCCGCACCGGTCAACGCTGGCGAGTACATCGTGAGCATCAATCCGGCAGCACAACATAATCGCGAAGAGCTGATCGCCAAGCTGCTCAAAGAGTTGAAGGAAGAAGTTCCCGGAGTGGACATTGAGGTCGAGCAGCCGCTTGCGCATCTGATCAGCCACATGGTCTCCGGCGTTTACGCTCAAATCGCTATCAAAGTTCACGGAGATGACCTCGATACACTGGTGGCGACCGCCGAGCGAGTCAAAAACGTAATCCAAGGCGTGCCCGGCGTCACGTCCCCCGTCGTGGAACCGATCCAACAATCGGCGGAGTTGCACATCAAGTTGCGGCCTGACGATTTAGCACGCTACGGGGTTACGCGGGCCTACGTGGCGAAGGTCGTCCAAACGGCCCTGCAAGGCGAAGTGACCTCGCAAGTTCTTGAAGGCCAACGCCGCTTCGATCTACTGGTGCGTCTCGAAGAGGCGTATCGCACAGATTATGCCAACCTCGGACGCCTGCGCATCGACTTGCCGAATAACCGGGGGCAGATCGAACTGGCGAAGGTAGCGGACATCAGCGAGGGGACCGGGCCGAATGCCGTCAACCGCGAAAACGCGCGGAGAAGGATCGTCATTCGCTGCAACACCCAGGATCGCGACTTGGCCAGCGCCGTCGCCGAGATTCGCCAGCGTGTCAGCACGGGCGTTGCCCTGCCAGAAGGCTATTTCATCGAATACGGCGGGCAATTCGAGAGCCAGGAACGGGCTACAACGTTGATTGCCCTGCTGGCGGGCGTTTCCGTCGTAGGCATGTTTGTGGTTTTGATGCTGCTCTTTCCGTCGGTGCGAATCGTATTGCAGATTCTCAACGCGCTTCCGACGGCATTTATCGGCGGCGTCTTGGGCCTCGTGCTTACCGGTCAAACGTTAACGGTGGCTAGCCTTGTCGGATTCATTTCGTTGGGCGGCATCGCGGTCCGCAATGGCATCTTGTTGGTGACGCATTACTTTCACTTGATGAAGGAAGAAGGCGAAGGCTTCACGCAGCAAATGCTGCTTCGCGGGAGCTTGGAGAGGCTGTCGCCAGTGCTCATGACGGCGCTTACCGCGGGTATCGGACTTGTGCCGCTCGTGGTTGGCGGACAGGAGCCGGGGCGAGAAATTCTTTACCCAGTGGCGACCGTGATTTTGGGCGGGCTTGTCACCTCGACGTTTTGCGAATTCCTGATTCACCCGGGGCTGTTTTGGAAGTTTAGCGGCCGCGACGCGGAACGGCTCGTACAATCACAGGATTCTGATGATCACCTCGCTGAGGATTCGCCGCGCGAGACGGACGGTGCCCCACTAAATACGACTTGAGACAGTTCTTTCTCATACCAAGGAGTACGACAATGCAAGGCAAGAAATGGGTTCACCTGGTGGCGGTTTTGATGACGCTTATCGCCGTGGGTTGCGGCAAAGGCGACGACAAGAAGGCAGAGGAGAAAAAGGACGACGGCGGCAAGCCCGTAGCCAAAAAGGATGCCGTTGAGCACGATCACGGTTCCGGTCCGCATGGCGGGGCCGTTGCCGAATGGGGCGACGGAAACTATCACGTCGAGTTTACGGTTGATCACGGCAAGAAGCAGGCGACGATATACGTCTTGGGGAGTGACGGCAAGTCTGCCGCACCGATCAAGGCCGCCAAGTTGCTGTTGAGCATCAACGATCCAGCATGTCAAGTCGATCTCTCCGCACAGCCCGAAGACGGAGAAGCCGCTGGCTCATCCTCCCGATTCGTTGGCCAACATGAAAACCTTGGTATCGTGCGCGAATTCGAGGGCACGATCAGCGGTGCAGTCGACGGCAAGCCGTTCGCTGGAGACTTTGAAGAGAAGCCGTAGAACGACGACGCGGCGTCGATG
>JAJDEG010000655.1 GCA_029259895.1 Planctomycetota bacterium | reverse complement strand
GGTCGCGAAAGATGCCGTCTAAAAACGCCGCTTCATCGGCGTAGGGCTTTTCCGCGTAGAACAGATCGTAAAGCTCGGCGTGGCGGCCTAGATACGACGACATGAGAACTCGGCGCACAAGATAGCGCGACTAGGTGAAAGGCTCAACGATCAGGCGGCGCGGCGAGATAGACCCGCTCCCGCCCAGGCCGCCTTGATTTTTCCGGCGATCGACGCGATCGTCTCATCGCCGAGGCTCGTGCTCGACGGCAGATACAACCCGCGTTCCCACAACCGATCCGCGACCGGACAAGGCGGCATCCGTCGCCCGACCTTCTGCAAACACGGCTGCTGATTCATAGGGCAGAAGAACGTGCGCGTATCGACCCCCTGATCGCGGAGCCGCGCGGCCAGGGAGTCGCGTGATAGGCCAAACTCCGGCTGCACGGCGACCGCGTACATCCAATAGACGTTTCTCGCCCACGGCAGCTCGACCGGCAGTTGCAATCCAAACACGTCGCGCAACTGCCGGTTGTACGTCGCCGCGATCCGCCGCTTCTCGTCGATAAAGTGCTCGATCTTCGCGAGTTGCGCCACGCCCATCGCCGCCTGATAACCGGTCATGCGAAAGTTGTAGCCGGCCACTTCGTGCCGAAACCGCGGCGTCGTGAAGCCAAGATTGCGCAGCAGCCGCAATCGCTCGGCCAGCGCGTCGTTGTTGGTCGTGATCATCCCGCCTTCGCCGGTGGTGATGATCTTGTTGGCGTAGAAGCTAAAACAGGCCATGTCGCCCAGTCCGCCCGTCGTGCGGCCGCGGCACGACGCGCCATGGGCCTCGGCGGCGTCCTCGATGACCAGGAGATCGTGCCGCCGCGCGATGGCATTGAGCCGGTCCATGTCAACCGGATGGCCGTAAAGATGGACCGGGATAATCGCCTTGGTCCGCGGCGTGATCAGCGATTCGAGGAGGTCCAGATCGAGATTCCACGTCACGTTTTCCGAATCGACCGGCACCACGGTCGCGCCATGATGATGAACCGCCAGCGCCGTGGCGATGTTCGTGCTCGCGCTGACCAACACTTCGTCGCCCACGCCGATGTTCGCCGCGGCCACGGCAAGATGCAGCGCCGTCGAGCCGCTCGTGCAGGCCACGCCATGCTTCGCACCGCAATAGGCTGCGAACTGCGTCTCGAAATCGGTGATCGACTGGCCGAACGAGCCGGAGATTTCTCCCCGGCCGAGCGCCATCACGACGGCGTCGACTTCTTCTTGTCCCAAGGACGGTTCAAACACGGGAATCATCGCGCCACCTCTACGAATACTTTGTCTTTTTCCGCACCCAGGAACGGGCCTTGCTTGACCGTGATGCACTGCATGTCCTCGATCACCCGAATCGCATGCACGCCGTGGATCAACACGATCGCGTCACCGGCCCGCAGTGTGATCTCGCGCAGCAGCCCGCCGTCGTCGCCGAACAAGTCGACGGCCACCACGCCGCGCTGCACGACGAACATCTGCTGCAAGTCGTCGATCTGCCGGGCAAACGGCTGATGGTAGTGCGGCGGCTCGACGAATCCGGCCTTGTGGGCCAGCAAGCCGAACTGAAACGACGACTCGGCCGGCGAGAAGAACGTCGTCTGCTCGACGCGCGTATCGGCCCAGATGATCTCGGCGTACCGCGTGCCGTTGTTTTCGATGGTTTCGAGCATGAACGGGGACTAGGGGCTGGGGACTAGGGGCTGGGGAGATGAACGCTCGAATAGGAAGCCGCGGGATTGGCAGTCTTCGGGCGCGGCGGCGATGTGGGCGGACTCGGAGACTAGGAATTCTCGCGCTAGCGTGAGGCCTTGCGATTGGGCCGCCGCTAGGAACTCATTGCGATTGAGCGCCCAGCCTAGGTACTCCGTGTCGTAGCCGTGGGCGTAGGCTCGTTGCAAATAAACGAACGACTCGGCCTCGAACACGACCGGCAGCCGCGTGATGAACAGGTATTCTCCAGTGGCCGTCGCAAGCCGACCGAGGACGCTCTGCCAATCTTTGGCGTAATGCAGCGCGCCGCTGGCGAAGACGAGGTCGAACTTCCGACCGGCGAACTGCACGTCCTCGGTGTAAAACGTCGCCGAGGGCAGCACGCGGCGGCCGTGGTTGCACTGCACCGGCACTTCCTTGCAGTGATAGTCGATCGCGATGCCCGGCACGGCGGCTTCGGCGGCGAAGCAATACTGCCCGACGCCGCCGCCCCAATCGAGCATCGACAGCCGGTCCTTGTTCCGCGCGGCCAGCGCCGCGACGTAGGCGAACGTCACCGCCGTGTTGTGCGTCGTCAACTCGCCGCCGCTTGCCGCGCGGCTGGCGTCGCTCATTCCCAGCGGCGCATTTCCAGCAAACGACTTCCGCCAGGCATCGAGCCGAGCAAGCTGCGTATCCACCACCGCCGCCACATTCCAGCCCTTCACGAGCGAATCGGTCGTCTCGCGCGCCCAACCCTCCGGCACATATTCATAATGGGCCCCGCCGGCATCATGCCGCCATCGCCGTACAAGCCGCTTTAGCATCGTCATACTCGATTCCCCAGTCCCCAGCCCCTGCTCACGCCGCCTTGCGACAGAACTGCTCCGCGATAATACCGGCGAGCGTCTTAACGCGGCCCGCAAACGAATGCTCGGCCAACGTTCGCCGCTGCCCGGCGGTCGCGATCGCCTCGCGTTTGTCGTCGTGTCGCAACAAGTAGCCGACCTTCTCGATCGCATCCTCGACGCTGTCGTAGGTGACGACTTCCACGCCCGGCTCGAACAGTTCGCCCAGATTCCGCTTATTGTCCGTGAGCAGACACGCCCCCATGCCGGTGGCCTCGAACATCCGCATGTTCGACGCATCGCTCCCCGCACAGCCGATGTGCCGATTGAGCACGATCTTCGACCGCGCCAACACGTCGTAATAATCCAAGCCGAACGCCGCCGGGTGAATCCGCCCGGGATACGCCAGCGGCAAAGTGCGCATGCGATACTTCGGCCGCAGCGGCATTCCCGCCCGGCCGAGCAGCCACCGCAATCGGTCCTTGAACCGCACGTGCGGATTCGCCCCCCAAATCTCCAGCGGTGTGCGCGCGAGCAGCGTCGTGACCATATCGGCCCGCTCGGGATGCAAGTTGCTCAAGCCGCCGGCGAACGAAAAGTCGATGTCCCGCGTTGGCGGCGGAGTGAACTCGTCGAGCACGCCGGCCTCGAAACCGTGATGCAACGTCGCCGCGTTCGCCCCGGCCCGTCGAAACGACTCGGCCATGCCGCGAATCGACGTGAGCACCAGGTCGAGGTCGTCGAACCCGGAAAAATCGTCGGTCGGCGCGGCCCGCCAGCCGATCATCAGCGGCCGCGATTGGCAGGCACGACGCAGCCGATTACGCAGCGGCCGATCGAGGACATAAAGATCGTCGAGAAACAAGACGTCCGGTTGAAACGCCCGCACTTGCTCGACGGCGATATCGGCAATCCAATGCTTGTCGCGAAACGAAGCGCCGTTCTCCGCCGCCCACCGTCGCTGCATCGGTTCGAGCGACAAGAAGCAGTTCTCGGCCTCGTGACCCAGCGCCTGCATGTGCCGAGCGTGATAGTCCGACTCCGCGAACCGCGCCGCCGCCAGCCGCGCGTAGATGGCCGCATAGCTCAACCCGTCGACATCCCGCATGCCGGCGAGGAATCGCTGGGCGAATTCGGGATAAACCGTCGTAAGCCGCTGAAATCGAAAGCGCATCGCGCCATCCTTAGCGCAGGAGAAAACGTTCGGCCGATCCGTCGCCGACAATCCGCGAAAGTTACGGCATCCAGGGCAACCGGGGCAAGTCCAGTTGCCAACG
>JAJDEG010000654.1 GCA_029259895.1 Planctomycetota bacterium | reverse complement strand
TCTGGCTGTCGGCGCTGAACGCCGCATCGCGGACGGCTCCGCCATGCCCCGCAAGCAACGTAGGCATACTCGCCACGTCATCGCTGCCGCCCATCGCATCCACGGCCCACAGCCGCACGGTTCGATCGTTGCCGGAACTGCACAACCAACGCCCGTCGGGACTAAACCGCAACTGCTGGACAACGTCCTCGTGAGCGGCCAGTTCGATGGGCGTGCTTTCGCCCGGCGTCGTCAGTTTCCAAACGTAGAGCTTGCCGTCGTCGCCGGCCGCTGCCAGTGATTCGCCGCTCGGCTCGAACGCGACCGTCCGCAGCGGCCTGTCTCCACAAGCAAAGATGCGCGGCTCGGCGTTGCTCTCGGTCGCGAACTGCCACAGCCGCACGCGACCGTCTTCGCACGCGACCGCGACCTGCCGACCGCCAACAACATCCATGCCGCGCAGTTCCGACTCAGACCTCCATTCCCGTATCGGCCGCTTGACATCTTCGCCCTCGACGTCGAACACGCGCACGATCCCATCGCTCGCCGCCGCGACGAGTCGCTTCCCGTCCCTCGCGAACCGCACATCGACGACATCTGCGTCGAATCCTTCCAGCGCCGTTGCCGACGCGATCGCCGCATCGAACTCCGCCGCGCACTGCCACAGTCGCACGTTGCCAGCGCGATCGCCCGAGGCGCACCAGTGACCGTCCGGCGACGCGTCGACGGCCGTGATCGCGGCGGAGTGCCCCTTCACTCCCCTGCCCGACACCGCCGCCAGCACATCGTAGAGCGACTGCCGCGTTTCGGTTTCCGACGCATCGGACGCGACGCTGTTCTTAAGCGCCGCGGCCGCCAGCAACACGCTAAGCTGCGGAAACTCTTCGACCAACGATTTCGCCTGCGCCGCCAATCGCAGTGCGTCTGCCCTGCGGAACTGGCGATCTTTCTCGTCGATCGCCTTCTTTAGATCGTTGTTTAGCGATTCGGCCTCGCCGAGCGAAACGTCGAGGTCGCCGGCCAGGTCTTCGGCGTCGGACCGCAGCTCACTTTGATACGCAGCCACGATCGGCGCGACGATCGCCACGGCCAGCACGACCGCCGCCAGCGTCCCGCCCAAGCCGGCCACCAACGGACGACGACGACACCATCGCCACGCCCGCTCGCCGCGTCCAACCGGCCGCGCCAAGATTGGCTCGCCCCGCAAGTACCGCCGCAGTTCCTCCACCAACTCGTCGGCCGCTTGGTACCGCCGCGCCGGCTCCTTCTCCAAGCACTTTAGGCACATCGTCTCCAGATCGCGCGACAAATTCCGATCCAACTTCCGCGGGCTCGGCGGTTCATCGCCCAAAATCTGCGCGATCAACATCTGCGTGCTGCCGCGAAACGGCAACTCGCCGGTGAGCATCTCGAACAGGATTACGCCGAGCGAATAGACGTCGCTCCGCCGATCGGCCGCATGTCCCTCGCCGCGGGCCTGCTCCGGCGGCATGTACGCCGGCGTGCCGAGAATGTTTCCGTCGACGGTCATCGTCACGTCGCCGGCATCGCGTTTGGCCAACCCGAAGTCCATCACGTGCGGCTCGCCCGCCTCGTCGAGCATGATGTTGGCCGGCTTCAAATCCCGATGCACGACGCCCATCGCGTGCGCATGAGCCAGCGCATCGGCCAACTTCGCCGCCAACGTCGCGGCGTCGCGCTGCGACATCGCCCCCGCACCCAATCGCTTGGAAAGCGGCTGCCCGCGCACGTAGTCGCTAACGATGTAGACCGTCTCGCCCTCGCGGCCGACTTCGTGAACGCTGACGATGTGCGGATGGCGCAATTGCGCCGCCGAGCGGGCCTCGCGCAAAAACTGCTGCGCCTCGGCCGAATTCAGATCGCCCCGGCGTGGAATCTTCACGGCCACCAGCCGATCGAGCCGCGTATCCCGCGCTCGCCACACCGTGCCGAAACCGCCCACGCCCAGCCGTTCGAGAAACTCAAAGTGCGCCACCGAGGCCAGCGGCGGCGCGTCGTTGCCGTCGCGGTCGTCGCCGACCAGACTGAACTGCCTGCCGCACGATTCGCAGGCAATATCGGCCAGCGACGAATCGGCCACCACGGTCACGGCGTCGCGGCAATGCGGACAGCGCACGGAAAGCCCCGTCGACGCCGCCTGCGATTCGCCCCGCCGCGAAGGCCCGCCGATCGCCTGCATCCACGCCGGCGTCCGCCGTTCGACCGCCGACAGCGCCGCGTCGACGTCGGCGATGCCAGGAAATCGTGCCTGATACTCCTCGCGATCCGGCGTATCGCCCGCCAACCGCCGCACGCGAAATTCCTGTCGCAGAAGTTCGACGGGCGGACTTCCGCCGTCGTCGAGCAGATCCGGCCACTTAGCGGCGTAGTCCTCAATCCGCCGGCGTCCATTCGACGCATCACCACCTGCCCGCCAGCGATACTCCAGATCGATCAGCACCAACTCCACGAGAAGCAACCGCCGCGCGTCGATGTCCGTGGCGCTCAGTTGCGAGCCGTCCAATACGGCCTGAATGTCCGGCGTCTCACCCGCGCCCCAGGCCTCCTCAAAACCGCCGCAACACCGGTCGATACACATCTCGACCGCAATGTCAGGCCGTCGGTCGGCGCTGGATGATTGACTCATTACCGCCACCCTCAAGCCTCAAGCCTTACGCCTCGCCGTCTTCCGCCCAGATGCGTCGGATCAAGTTCAGCCGCCGTTCGACGGTCCGCTCGACGACGCCTAGCTTCTGCGAGATTTCGGTGTTCGTATACCCTTCGAGCTTCATGCGCGCGATCGGCCGCAACGATTCGTCGAGCCGCGCCAGCAACCGCTCGCACTGCTCGGTCACCTGTGCCGCGAATTCCGGCGTCGGATCGGTGCCGACGATCTGCTCGATGCCGGCGGCGTTGCTGTCGGCGCCGCCATCGAGAAACACCGACTCTCCACGGACCTGCCCGCCGCCGCGTTTCTGGGCGCGTTGCTTTTCGAGTTGATTGTATGCTTTGTGCGCGGTGATTTTCACCAGCAGCGGCCACAGATCGGTCCGGTCGCAAAGATCGGGAAACCGCCCGGCTTCCGCGCCGCGAAAGAAGCTGTCGAGCGCACAGAGGGCCACGTCCTCTTCGTCCTCGGCCCGCTGCGGCGCGCCGCGCAGCAGCTTCCGCGCCAGCCCTGCCAACCGCCGAAAATACCGATCCCACAACTCCCGCTGCGCAGCGCCATCCGCGCCAGCTTTCACCTGGCCGATCCAGTGCGTAATGGATTCGTCGCGCGGCATAAGCGATAATCGGCCTGCGGTCGAGCGGGGTCGAAAGATTGGCCAAACTGTCATTATAGCCGACGGACGCGCGGTTCGGATGCCTCTTTGACGCCACGTTTTCCTTCGTACCTCTTTACACTCGGGCGAAACGCAGAGGCCGTATGCGATTCGAGTTTCAGTGCCCCCAATGCGGTCACGTCACGCGGCTGCCCGCGTCCGCAGAAGGGACGATTACGCGGTGCCTTTGCTGCGGCGCTCGCTTGCTCATTCCCGACGCCGACGAACCCGTGGATGCCGAAGTGCTGACCGCCGAAGTTCTCGCCGTCGACGTAACCGCCGACGTAGTCGACGCGGAAGTCGTGGAGAATCCGCCGTCGACGGCGTCTGAATTGGGCGTGGACACGGTCGAGTCGACCGATTCTCTCGACGGACTGGACGACATTGACTTTACGCCCGTCGAGTCGCCAGCGACGGAAGACGAGTCGCGCGAATCGTTCGCATCCTCGTCCGCGATACACGGCAAGAACGTTTCCCCCAACTCAGAGTTGCCGGGGTACGCGGCGCAACTTCATCGCCATCCAGGAAGCCCGGCGTTTTCCATGTCGCCGGCGGAGTTTCGCGAGTTGACGCAGTCGATGTCATCCACGCGAAGATCGGTCGTGCTATACTTCTGGATTCTGTTGGCGATGATGGCGCTTCAGATCGTGGCGGTGGCCGTCGTCGCATCGACTTTGTCCGACGCGCAAACGCCCGAGGCCCACGGCCGAGCGGTCGGATCGTTGGTGGGCGGCATCGTCGTGGCGATGCTCTACGCGTTCGCCGCCATTTTGCTATACGACTACGCCGAGCGGCTTAGCGTGTTTAGGCTCACGCGATCGCCGCGGAACCTCATCCTTGCGACCATATCGGGCGGGAATTTCTGGAAATGGATGTCGATCGCCACGGTGACCTTGCTGATCATCGGCATCGTCGCGATCGCCTTCGTTGTGTTCGTAACGCTCACCATTACGAAGCCGGTCGAGCCGCCGCCCGACTCGCGGTGGCCGCCGTTCGTGAATCCGCGGCCGTATTAGCCACTCCACTTGCGACATACCATGCGACGCACCGCCGCCGCCTTCGCCTGGATTGAGCGACCGTCGCCCAGCGGCACGCTCTATCTCGCCCAATGGAACCGCAAGTGGCAAGCCTACAACCTCGTCGGCGGGCACCAAGA
>JAJDEG010000653.1 GCA_029259895.1 Planctomycetota bacterium | reverse complement strand
CACGTTCAACGAACAACTTCTCAGCCGCCACCTCCAATCGCAGGCCAAGGACGACCGCCACCGCGCGTACCTCATCAACCGCGACATCGACGCCATTCGCGCCACCGTCGTCCGCCAAACGATGTTCGCCGAATTCGAGAAGATCGCCCACGCCCACGTCGAAGCCGGCGAGCCGCTCACCGTCGAAAGCTTCAAGACCATCTACCGCGGCTTGCTTGAAACCTACTTCGGTCCCGACTTCGCCCTCGACGACGAATTGTCGCTCGAATGCTTCCGCATCCCGCACTTCTACCGCGCGTACTACGTCTACAAATACGCCACGGGCCTTTCCGCCGCCGTCGCGCTTGCCGACCGCGTCACTGCCGGCGGAAAGCAAGAACTCGCCGACTACCTCGGCTTCCTCTCCGGCGGATCGTCCAAGGAACCGCTCGACCTGCTCCGCGGCGCCGGCGTCGACATGACCCGTCCCGAACCGGTCGAAACCGCCCTCGTCCACTTCGGCCGGCTCGTCGACGAGCTCGACGCGCTGCTTTAGACGCCTATCACAGAACTGTAGGAGGCGAATCCCTTCGCCGATTGGACCGCAAACCGACGCTTCGGCGAAGGGATTTGCCTCCTTCAGTCTCGATTCCCGACGATTCTTTCCGGATAGCCTCTAGGTGCTCGCGACGCCGCCGGTCGCACGCCGTCGCTTCACCATTCGCACCTCATTCCCCGTTCCGTTGTAGGCGACTTCGTCCATGAACGTCCGCATCAGCAGCACGCCGCGTCCGCTCAGCCGTTCCAGATTCGCCGGATCAGTCGGGTCCGGTAGCGTCGCCGGGTCGAATCCCGGCCCTTCGTCGCGAATCAGAAATTCGGCCTCATCGCGAGAAATACGCGCGTCGACGTAGATCCGCCGCTCGGCATACGGAGCTTCTTTGGCCCGTCCCTCATACGTCGCGTAATACGTACCAAAATCTTCCTCTCGCAGATCGGAGCTTATCTCGAGATTTCCGTGATACAAAGAATTCGTCAGCGCTTCCTCGAGCGCCACGCCGATCTGCATCCGGTCGACGTCGTCGCCCAGACCAATCTGCGTCACGCGGTCTTGCAAATGCCCGACGAGCGCCGGTATCAACGCCCTGTCGTTATGCAGCACGAATCGCGCCGTGGAGTCCGTCAGGCACTCCATCAACTTCACTTGCGACAGCTTGTGCCCCGTCACCGCCAGCACGCGGCGAGCGGTGTCCAACAGATCGCGACCCAAAAACTTCTTCGGCACGTAACTGGCCGCGCCCTGCTGCAGCGCCTTGACCGCGATTTCCTCGCTCCCCAGCGACGTCATCAAGATCACCGGCACCAGCGGAAACTTCTCGCGAACCGCCGACACGAGCTGCAATCCGTCCATCTCCGGCATAATCAGATCGGTGACGACCAGATCGGGCGTCGACTTCTCCATCGACGACATCGCGTCGGCCCCATGCCCGGCATAGCTCACCTCGAACTGAGCGTCCTTTGCCAAAAACGCACCGGCCAACTTGCGATCCATGGCCGAGTCGTCGACAACGAGTACCGAAGGCATACGACAAACTCCGCGGGATTGAGTTTCGACGATTCGGCGAACGTCCCCTGTTGTGGCACGGTCGCCCGACCCTTGTTGTGGCACGGTCGCCCGACCCTTGTTGTGGCACGGTCTCCCGACCGTGCCACCCGTCGGTCGCGTTAATTCAGCGACGCCACATACGCTTCCAGCGCCGGCTGCAGTCCAGCGATCTCTTGCCGCACGGCGGACAACGGCTCGTCCGCCGCCTTTATGTCGCCGTCCAGACTGCCGTCGCGGCCAAGCGACTCCAGTATATAGGCTTGATCGAACGCGCGCGTAGCACCGAAATACCGCATCGAGCCTTTTAGCCGATGGGCCGACAATCGCAGCGCGTCGCCGTCTCGGCGGTCGATCGCGCCGCTAATGTCCTCGATCAACCCCGGACATTCCTCGAGAAACGCTTGAATCAGCTCCTTCAGCAGCGACCGGTCTCCCTGTACCGCTTCCATCGCCACGGAAAGGTCCAGCGGCGTGCCATTCGCGCCGGCCGACGCCGGGCTTGCCTTCGTCGGTCTGGAATTAGATGACATGGCGTCGACGACCTCCCTATTTACGGACGACGATGCAACCATTTGCGATTCGGCAGGCGTTGCCCTCTCGCCCAGCACGGCTGCCCGCTCACCGAGAATCGACTCGATCGCTTGGAACAATTCACCGGCACGGACTGGCTTGGTCACATAGTCGTCCATGCCAGACGACAAACACAGTTCGCGATCACCCTTCATCGCGTGCGCGGTCAGCGCAATGATCGGTAAGTGCGCACCGGACGTCTTTTCGCGCTCACGAATGGCCCGCGTCGCCGACAACCCATCCATGATGGGCATCTGCACGTCCATCAGCACGAGGTCGAAATCGCCGTCCAACTCCAACGCCGCAAGCGCTTCCTGACCGTTATTCGCCACGGTCACACGGTGCCCGTGATTGCGCATCAATCCGGTCGCCAGCTTCTGATTCACCAGGCTGTCTTCGGCCAACAAGATATTAAGCGGCCGCAACGACGGAGGAGCCTCGCCGCGCCTTGCGCTGCCCGTGCGCGCGGCCGACGACAGCGCCGACGACGGAGCAAATCCGGTGTTTCCCCCCATCGACGAAGCCGCCACCGAAGCAGTCGCCGAAGCATTCGATCGCCTGGAACCAGTATGCGTCGACGCAGTTCGCAACGGCATTTCATCGCCACGCACGGCCGCCGCCAATGTGGCAACGAGCTCCGATTTCTTTACCGGCTTGATCAAGTAGTACCTGGCGTCGATCGACTCGCAACGGGCGACGTCCCCCAGTCGATCTCCGGAACTGAGCATCATCACGAGCGGCATATCGTGTCCGCTCTTACGAAGCTGCTGAAACAGCATGAAACCATCGGCGTTGGGCATGTTGGCGTCAGTCAGCACCACGTCGAACTGTGCCGCTTTACGCCGCGCCTTGTCGACCAGACTAATCGCCTCATACGCCCCCGACGCCACGGTCACCGCCGCACCGGCGTGGCGCAACGCTTCTTCCAGAGTCCGCCGCGTCGTCGCGTTGTCGTCGACGATCAACAAGCGACGACCCTCGATCGAAACGGCGTCGCTGGCCGCCGCGCCCTCTTGAGCCGTCTCGTCTTGGGCCTTCTCGAATCGTGCGGTGAAATGAAACGTACTGCCGCGGCCGAACTCGCTATCGACCCAGATCCGCCCGCCCAGCAGCTTGACCAATCGAGACGAGATCGCCAGTCCCAGGCCGGCCCCGCCAAATTTTCGCGTGTTCGTATTATCCGCCTGCTCGAAGGCGTCGAAAATTCGCCCGCGATCTTCTTTCGGAATGCCCATGCCCGTATCGTTCAGCGAAAACCGCACCACCACCTCGTTCTCGCCAATCGCCGTCTCGCCAATCGCCGTCTCGCCAATCGCAGTCGCTCCGCCCGCCACCTCTCCGCCCGCCACCTCTCCGACTGTGGGTACTTCGTCCGCCGTGTCCAACGACACATCCAACACGATTTCGCCGTGGTCGGTGAACTTAACCGCGTTGCCGGCCAAATTGACGATAATCTGTCGCAAACGCGCCCGATCGCCCACGACGACCTCCGGCACGTCCGGCGCGACTCGAAACCCAAGCTCCAATCCCTTGCTGTGTGCGCGCAGCGCCAGCAGCTTCATCATATCGCCGATGCTTTCCGCCAACTCGAACTTCTCGGCGTTCAGGTCCAATCGACCAGCTTCGATCTTCGAGAAGTCCAGGATGTCGTCGATGATCAGCAGCAGCGATTCGCCCGATTCCTGCACCACGGCCAGATAGTCGCTTTGCAGCGGCGTCAGGTCCGTTCCCAGCACCAGATCGGTCATGCCGAGAATCGCATTCATCGGCGTACGAATTTCGTGGCTCATGTTCGCCAAAAACAGGCTCTTCGCGCCGCTCGCCGCCTCGGCCGCCTCCTTGGCCCGCTGCAGTTGTTGTTCGTGCTCCTTGCGGCTCGTGATATCGTGGAGAAACGCGTTGAATACCCACGACGCACCGCGGCGAATCGGCGTCACCGTAAACTCCACGACGAATTCGCTGCCATCGCGCCGCATGGCCGCGATCTCCAGCCGCTTATCGATCACCGGGCCTTCCCCGGTTTCGAGAAACTTAGCTAGCCCTTCCGTATGCGCGTCGCGAAAGCGCGGCGGTACGATCGTTTCGGCCAACGACCGCCCCAACGCTTCATCGCGCCGCCAACCGAAGACTTCCTCGGCTCGCGGATTCCAGTCGACGATCTTTCCGCCGTCGTCCATCGCCACGAACGCATCGTTCGCCGTGTCGATAATCATCCGCGTCTGTTCGGCGTTCTGGCGAATCGCTTCCTCGGCCTGCTTGCGATCCGTGATGTCGCGCGTGATGCCCACCGTTCCGACGATTCGACCTTCCTTGTCGTGCCATGGCATTCTGGTCGTCGACAACCAACGCACCGTGCCGTCCTCGCCAACTTCGCGCAGCTCCTGATTCACCACGCCCTTGTCGGTCTTCAATACGGCCTTTTCTTCCTCCGCCGCCGCGATCGCGTATTCCTTCGAATAGAAATCGAAGTCCGTCTTGCCTTCCGCATAGCTAGGGTCCGCCAAACGAAAAACGCTCGCCAGCGCCTTGTTGATTCGCAGATAGCGGCCGTTGCGGTCCTTGAAATACATCGAGTCCGGCACGTTGTCCATCAATCCGCGCAGCAAGTGCCGCTCTTGCAGCAGCGAAACTTCCGCCCGCCGTCGGGCCGTCACGTCCCAGAACATCCCTTGCACGCCGACGACGTTGCCCGCCGCGTCGCAGACCGGGGCCTTGAACACCTGCACGTAGAGTTGCTCGCCGTCCGGGCGGCGATGCTGCTCGATGTCTTCAAACATCTTGCCCGAGGCGATCACCTTCGCGTCGTCGCGATGATACTTCTCCGCCAATTCGCGCGGAAAGAGGTCGAAGTCCGTTTTGCCGATTAGATTCTTCAGCGACATCGCGTACGTTTCGCAACACCGCTTGTTGGCCAACAAGACGCGGCCTTCGAGATCCTTGCGAAACACGTTCAGCGGCAGCGTTTCCATCAGCGAGTTGTACATCGCCTTGAACTCGAGCACTTCTTGCTCTGCCCGTACGCGTTCGGCCATCTGTTCCTTCAAACGTTCGTTGGCCATAGCCAACTCGGCCGTCCGCCGGGCGACACGCTGTTCCAACTCCTGCTGTGCTTGCCGGAGCGCTTCGGACGAATGCATCCGCTGCACACCCACCAGCGCCGCCGCCCAAACCGCAACGAGCGACAGCCCGCGCGTCGCCAGTGCCGAAGCGAAATCGCCGGGATCGCTTCCCGCGAGACTCACAACAAAACCCAACAGCACGAGCGCAGAACAGCCAGCCGCGGCCGCCACCGCCGAGTTCTTCCACGGCATTCTCAATGCCATGAACACCGACCCGACGTACAGTAGGCCGGCCAACCCTAGATCCAACTGCAAATCGAGCGCAAGCACCGCCGCGGCAAGCGTTGCCGCGCCGGTAACGAGTCCGATCGAGCGACGGTCGCTCAGAAAGCTCATCGGTACAGCGCCCGCGAGAAATGTGAATCTCAAGCACCATTGCCTGATAAGTCAATTCTGTAACAAATCGTATCGTTTGTCGACGCGCCGGCGGGGTTTTCCGTTCCCAGCACGCCATTCATCGCCATTTCTGCAAAGATTCGCCCGCCGGCAAACGCCGCCGACCGATATGTCGCGCCACAAACTAAGGGCGATCGACATCGACCCGGTCGTCAGGCCGCTTGCCAAAATCCGCCAGGGCACGGACAGCTCGCCCGTGGACGTCGGCGTTCGATTTGGCGTTCGGCGGATGGTCCGTCGCGCTGCCGCTCGGATAGAGAGGTTGTCGATACCCCGAATAAGCTTCGTTGCGAAGATGTGCCACGAGGTGGTGGCCGCGGCGTCGTTCGCGCTCGTGCCGCAGCGCGGCCAGGTCGATCGGGCCAACCACGATCTTGTCCACCGGGCCGCTGTCGGCTTGCGAGAGAATGCGGCCATCGAAATCGACGATCATGCTGCCGCCGGGCCAACTAAACGGCGGATAGTGGTGACGGCTGGCGGCCTGATTCGCCGCCACGACGAACGCCATATTTTCGATCGCTCGCATACGGTTCGCCAAGGTCCACCAATCCAGCGGCGCGGCCGTTCCCCATGGGTCCATATATGCCGAGACGCGGAGCAACACTTCCGCACCGGCCAGACCAAGCTGCCGAATCGCCTCGGGGAACAGCCAATCGTAACAAATTGCCGCGCCCAAGATTCCGATCTCCGTCTCGACGACGGGAAACAACGGTTCGTCGTAGCCGTCCAAGTCGTGCGGGCTGGTATGCACCTCCCACGGAACCCACGGATGGACCTTGCGATAGCGCGACAGCAAACCGTCCGGACCGATCAGGCACGTCGTGTTGAAAACGTGTCCTGGCCAACGGGTGTCGGTTTCGAGGAATGTGCCGGTTTGAATGTACACGCCCAATTCGCGCGCCTTTGCGGCATAGCGGTCGGTATGCTCATTCGGAATCGACACCGCCAATCGAGCGGCAATTTCTTCGGCCGTGGCGTAGATCGGCGCGGCGTGCGTGAATTCCGGAAAAACCAGCAGCTTTACATCGAAAAACGGCGAGTAGCCCTGTACGGCCTGATCGATGACGGCCAGCACCCGGCTCACGCGCTCGGCAATCTGGTCGCGCGAAGCCGGATTGGGAAAATCGAACTGGCAAGCGGCGGCATAGTAGCGGTCGAGCATCGAGCGAAACTCAAAATCGGTCCGGTGGGTCGTTCGCGGACGGATAGTATACTAGGAAAACGCCGTGCATTGTCGGCGGAAACGAAGGTCACTCGATCTTCGCCGGCGATACGGCACAAACGATAACGCTGGACGGCATTTCCCGCTTAGAGCTGATTATGGCCTCGGCTTTGGATCGACCTACTTCACCTCGGCCGCGAGCAACGTACGTGCCCGCCGTCGGGCCGCGATTGCGGTGGCTGTTGACCGTCGTCTTAGTTCTATTCGCGGTTCTCGCCGCCAACAGCGTCTACCTTCTGAGCGTCACGTCGCTGGAAACGATCACGGGAGAAACCTATCAGAATTATTTCTATCAGTACATGTTTCTGGCGCACCTCGCGCTGGGATTGCTTTTCATTGGACCGTTCGTTGCGTTCGCGACGATCCACGTTATTAACACGCGAAAGCGCAAGAACCGCCGCGCCTTGCGAGCCGGTTATGCGTTGCTCACGGCCTCTCTTGTCCTGCTCATCTCTGGCCTGCTGCTAATGCGCCTTGGCGATTCGGCGCTATTGCAGCTTCGCGAACCGCTCAGTCGTTCAATCGTCTATTGGCTCCACGTTGCCTCGCCTCTCGCCGTCGGTTGGTTGTACTGGCTTCACCGGCTGGCCGGGCCGCGAATCAAGTGGCGCGTCGGATTCGCATACGCCGGCGTCGTCGGCGTGGCATGCGTCGTGATGCTCGTGTCACACGGTGCCGATCCACGGGCTTGGTTTGCCGTCGGTCCGAGCGAGGGCGAACAGTATTTTCTCCCGTCGCTCGCCCGCACGTCGACGGGCGGCTTCATACCGGCGGAATCGATGATGAACGATGCGTATTGCAAGGAGTGCCACGCCGACGTTCACGCCCAATGGTCCGATAGCGTCCATCGGTTTAGCTCGTTCAACAATCCGGCATACCTGGCCAGTGTCCGCGAGACGCGAGATTTCTCCCTGAAGAAGCAAGGCGACGTCAAGCGGGCTCGCTGGTGCGCCGGTTGTCACGACCCGGTGCCGTTCTTCAGCGGTGCGTTCGACGACCCGAACTACGACGACGTCGCCGATCCGACGGCCCACGCAGGCATCACCTGCACCGTGTGCCACGCCATCACGAACGTCAACTCGACGCGCGGCAACGCCGATTTCACGATCGAAGAGCCGCTCCACTATCCGTTCGCCTACAGCGACAATCCGGTGCTGGCATGGGTGAATCGCCAAATGGTCAAGGCCAAGCCCGAGTTTCACAAGAAGTCGTTCTTAAAGCCGTTTCACCGCACGGCCGAGTTCTGCTCCACGTGCCATAAGGTCCATCTGCCCGAAGCGCTCAATGACTACAAGTTCGTGCGGGGCCAGAATCACTACGACCCATACCTACTGTCGGGTGTGTCGGGCCATAAGGCGAGCGCGTTCTACTATCCCCCCAAGGCGAAAGAAAACTGCGCGGCATGCCACATGCCGCTCGCCGCATCCGACGACTTCGGCGCCAAACACTTCGACGGCGCCGAGCACCTATCGGTACACGATCACTTGTTTCCGGCAGCAAACACGGCGATCGCACATTTGCGCAATAAGCCGGACATTGTCGCGGCGCACCAGCAGTTTCTCGAAGCGGCGCTGCGTGTCGATATCTTTGCGCTCCGCGAAGGAGGCGACATCGACGGACGATTAATCGCGCCGCTGCGGCCGCGCGTGCCGGCGCTTGCGCCAGGAAAGAAGTATCTGCTCGATGTCGTCCTGCGAACGCTCACGCTCGGCCACCTATTCACGCAGGGAACGGTCGACTCGAACGAAGTGTGGCTCGACGTCACCGTGAAGAACGGCGATCGCGTGATCGGTCGCCTCGGCGCGCTCGACGACAGCCAAACCGTCGACCCATGGACGCACTTCGTCAACGTATTCATGCTCGACCGCGAGGGAAATCGTATCGACCGGCGCAATCCACAAGACATCTTCGTACCGCTTTACAACAACCAGATTCCCCCAGGTGCGGCCCAAACGATTCACCTCGGGCTCGACGTGCCGGCCGACGCCCGAGGGACGCTGACCGTCGACGTAAAGTTGCAATATCGAAAATTCGACGCGCGTTACATGGAGTTCGTGACGAACGCGTCGCGACCGAACGACGCACCAATCCGCGGACACAAACGCGGTCAGCCATACGCCAACGACTTGCCGATAACGACGATCTGCACCGACCGCATCGAGTTCCGCATTTCGTCGGATGATTCCGTACATGGCGACGCAATTGACGCGGCGGCTCCGCCTACGCCGGTTTGGGAGCGTTGGAACGACTACGGCATCGGTCTGCTACTCAAGGGCACGGCCGAACTGCGTCAGGCGGCGGAAGCGTTTGCCGAAGTCGAGCGACTCGGTCGCTTCGACGGACCGCTGAACCTCGGCCGCGTCCACTATGCCGAAGGCGACCTGGACAACGCTGTCGAAGCGCTGCGTCGCGCAGCGGCCGCCGAGCCCCCCGCCCCGCCGTGGACCGTAGCGTGGCTTTCCGGCCTTGTGAATCGGCAACAGGGACGGCTAGCCGAAGCCGAACGAAACTTCCGCAGTGTGCTCGAAGATCGTAGCCCTGAGATGATCGAACGAGGCTTCGATTTCAGCGTCGATTACGACGTCGTCAACCTGTTGGGGGAAACGCTGTTCGACAGGGCGAAAATGCTGGAACGCGATCCCTCGCAATCCGCCGAACGCGAGGCGCTGCTCGACGACGCCGTCTCCCAGTTCCAGTCGACGTTACGCCTGGACGAGGAAAACGTTTCGGCCCATTACAACTTGTCGCTGCTTTACCGCGTGCTCGGCGACGATCTAAAATCGGCAGAGCATGCCCGCCTCCACGAACGTTACAAGCCGGACGACAACGCCCGCGACGTCGCGATCGCCGAAGCAAGAAAACGCTATCCGGCCGCTGATCGAGCCGCCGAGAAGGTCGTAATCTACTCGTTGCATCGGCCCGGCGCGCCCGGGCTACTCGATGCATCGGCGAACGGGAACGGAGGTGAAAGGTGAGAGCTCCGCGCATTAAGTCAGACAATTTGTTGCCGGAAGACGACACGACCGAGCTTGACGACGCGAACCGCGACGCGGTTGTCGGCCGAGCATTTCGTCGTTCGCTTATCGTCATTGTTGCCACGGCGACGGTTGTCGCGGCCGTAATCTGGTGGATGGGGCGCGGCGACCCGCCCCAGGAGACGCGCGTTTCGAAGCCAACACCCGTGGCCGCGCGTGCCGTCGATCTCGAAGCGATCGAGCCGGTCGAGTTCAAGGATATCACCGCCGACGCCGGAATCGATTTCGTTCACGTCAATGGTGCTGCGGGCGAGAAGCTGCTTCCAGAGACTATGGGCGGCGGTTGCGCATTCTTCGATTACGACAACGACGGCGACCAGGATTTGCTCCTCGTGAATTCCTCCCGCTGGCCGTGGGACGAACCGGCGCAAACCAGTCGGCCAGAGCCGCCCTGCACGGCCCTGTATCGCAACGACGGCGACGGCACGTTTGTGGACGTGTCCGCCGAGTCGGGATTGAACGCGACGTGCTACGGCATGGGCGTCGCTGTCGGCGACTACGACAACGACGGTTTCGTCGACGTATATCTGACGGCCGTGGGGACGAATCGGCTGTTTCGCAATCTCGGCAACGGCCGTTTTGCCGACACGACCGACGCTGCCAGCGTCGCCGGAGCGGGTGATGCGTGGAGTACGAGTTGCGGGTTCTTCGACTACGACAACGATGGCGATCTCGATTTGTTCGTCTGCAACTACGTCGCCTGGTCGCGCGAGATCGACATGGCCCAATCGTTCAATCTTACCGGCATCGGCCGCGCCTACGGACCGCCCATCAGCTTCGGCGGCTCGTTTCCAACGCTGTACCGCAACGACGGCGACGGTCGATTCGCCGATGATTCCGCCGCCGCCGGCTTGCACGTCGTCAATCGCGCGACAGGCGTACCGGTCGGCAAGAGCCTCGGCCTGACGTTCGCCGACGTCGACCGCGACGGCTGGATCGACGTGCTCGTCGCCAACGACACGGTGCAAAACTTCTTGTTCCACAACCAGCGCAATGGCACGTTCGCCGAAGTCGGCGCGACCGCGGGCATCGGTTTCGACACGTCCGGCAACGCCCGCGGAGCGATGGGAATCGACGCAGCCCGCTATCGCAACAGCGACGCACTGGGCGTGGCGATCGGCAACTTCGCCAACGAGATGTCGGCGCTGTACGTTGCGCCGAAGGGTGCGCTGGCGTTTACCGACCAGGCGGTCGCAACGGGCTTCGGCCCACCGACGCGGCTCGACCTTTCGTTCGGCACATTCTTCTTCGATTACGATCTAGACGGTCGGCTGGACCTGTTCTGCGCCAACGGACATTTGGAAGAAGAAATCGCCAAGGTGCAGTCCAGCCAGCGCTATCGTCAGCCCGCCCGGCTTTTCTGGAACGCCGGCGCAGAGAAGGCCACGGAGTTAGTCGCCGTCGATGCCGCCGCGTCGGGAGCCGATCTGCAACAGCCGATCGTCGGTCGCGGCGCGGCGTATGCCGATATCGACGGCGACGGCGATTTAGACATCTTGTTGACGCAAATCGCAGGTCGACCGCTGCTCTTGCGAAACGACCAGCAACTCGACCGGCATTGGCTACGGCTTAAGCTCGTCGGAACGAAGGCGAATCGCGATGCGATCGGGGCTTGGGTCGAGGTGCGTCGCGACGACAAAGTGTTCGCCCGGCAAGTCATGCCTACGCGGAGCTACCTGTCGCAGGTGGAGTTGCCGATTACCATCGGCCTCGGCGCGGCAACCGCAATCGACTCGGTTCGCGTCGTCTGGCCGGACGGGACGCGCCAGGACGTAACCGAATGGACGCTCGACGGGACAACGATCGTGCGACAACGCCCGTGAGGACGGCTGGCGGATGGCGACGGCTGGCTATTCCGGCGGTTTCTCGCCGGGGTTCTTATCCATGGGATCTGTCTCGGCCGGCTTTTGCTCGTTCGAATCGTCGATGCCATCTTCTTCCGCGCTCTTATCGGGAAGCTGATAGAGCCGATTTAGCACCCAGCGGTCGCGCGGCCGAATCTTTTTGGCCTGCTCGAGATACTTGCGGGCCTCCTCAACACGACCCTCGTCGGCCAACACGTCGCCCAATGCGCACATCGCCTCGAAGTAATTCGGGCCGGCTTCCAGGGCTTGGCGAAAGTAATCGATGGCCTGCTCCGCGTCGTCCAGTTTACGCGCGCAGTGGCCGAGGTTGTAAAGCGCTACGGGATGGTCACGTTTCTGTTCGACGACCTTGCGAAACCAGGCGGCCGCTTCGTCGGTCTCGCCACGAAGGTCTTGCACCACGCCCATGCGAAACATCGCATCGGCCGAATTGGGAGTAATGGCGAGGGCCTTGGCGAGCGATTGTTCGGCTTCGTCCAGCTGCCGCAAGCGGATCTGCGCGCGCCCCACGAGAATCCACGCCCACTCCGACTGCGGATACTCCTCGAGGGTCGGTTTGAGGACATCGATGGACGCCTCCGTCCGACCGATAACGTACAAGCGATCTGCCTTGCTCAGCGCGATCTTCAAACCAGTTTGCAAACTTTCGATTTCGTCGTCGTACGGACCAGGCCAGCTAGCGTTCGGCGCTGCGGCCGCCATGCGCCGCTCCGATTCGGCATCGTCCCTTCGTCGTTGACGGCTGTAAACCTCTGCTCGCAACTCGTGGACGGGCTTCTGAGCCGGACGCTGGTAGCCCGCGAGCTCGACTTCACGCAAGCATTCGTCGAGACGGCCCGCCCGCAGCGCGATCCGCGCGGCAATCAAGTGGGCACGCCCATTCTGTGGGTCGCTTTCCAGAAACTCACGCAGTGGCTTCTCGGCGTCCGCTGGCCGATCGAGCTCGAGATACAACTCCAAGAGACGCAGCCGAATGGCCGCGGCTACGTCGACTTCCTTCGACGCTTCGTTCGTCGATTCGGCGTCTCTAGGGGCTGAGTGCGGCCGATCTTCCGTGGCACCGCCACGCGCTTCGGCGGGCAGCAAACGCACGGCCCGCTCCAAGAGTGGCACGGCGTCATTCGGCCGCAGGCGAATCATGGACGTCGCCTGAAGATAAGCCCAACGCGGATCGTCCGGCTGCATGAACTCGGTTTGAGCCAGGCAGGCGGCCGCCGGTTCGTTGAACTCGTGGGCCAGCAGCACCATACCCAGTTTACCCCAGGCGTCGACGGACTGGCTGTCTTTGCGGACTTCGTCTTCCGCCTTCTCGATCGCGGCGACGACCGCGTGGTCGACATAGGCGAGGTCCAACTTCGGCGGTGCTGGTGGATCGCCGAGCATCTCGGCGTATCGGGCCGGCAACACGGGCGGTTCCGGCGGGGGCGCGGGCGATTCGCCACAACCGGAGAACACGATCGCGACCGTCAAAACCAATGCAGCTACCTTCGGGGCCGAATTGGTATCGTGGTGGGACATCGACGTCGGTTTCATCGTGCGCTATCCCGGCGGAGGCTCGACGAGTTTTCCTTCTCCGCGTCGCAACTCGACCTGCCGATCTGCATCACCCCCTGAAAAGGACTCCTCGACGCCGTCGGGCCAAATGACCGTAATGGCGTCGTAGCGGTCGGCCGCGCCGAGGCCGAAGTGGGCGCGCGGGTCGTTGCTGCACAAATAACTATAGCCCGGATTGATCCAACCCAAACGCTTCAATTGGCCGGCGCGGAGATGGATTTCGGCCCCATAGGCATCGCGATTTAGGGCCGGATCGACGGCGCGGACCATCAGCCAGTGCCCCCGCCGTTGGGCAACGTTGCGATACAGGCTGGCTGGCGCTCCAACGCGCGTTACGACCAAGTCGAGACCGCCGTCGTTGTCGAAGTCGGCACAGGCCAAACCGCGGGAAATGCCCGGCTCGCTTGAGAACGCCGGATTCTGTTCGGAAACATCGCGAAAACCGCCCTTTTGGTCGCTGACGAATACCTGGTTTCGTTCGGCGTATGGTGCCCAAAACTTGTCTAGCTTCGGCGCGGAAAGGGCGTCCCCCGTCCCACGTTCGACTTTGCCATTGACGATCGATAGGTCGACGAGCCCGTCGTTGTTGAAATCGGCCATCACGGTGCCAAAGCCAGTTCCTCGCCACGCGGTCGTTACGCCCGAGGCCACCGTCTGATCTTGAAACATGCCCCTCGGTTCCTGCACCCAGAGCGTGTGCGTTTCAGTGGTCAGGTGAGTCACGAAGATGTCGAACAAACCGTTTCCGTCAACATCGCCGATAGCGATGCCCATGTTGGCTTCGGCCTTGCCCATGGCGTTGGTGGCGATGCCGGAAAGCAGGGCCTCTTCCTTGAATGTGCCGTCGCGTTGGTTGATCCAAAGGTGATTGGGACGGCCGTCGTTGGCGACGAAGATATCCGGCCAGCGGTCGGCGTTGAAATCGGCACAGAACACGCCCAAGCCGGGACCGGGATGGGCCGCCAGCCCGGCCTCGGCGGTGACGTCCTCGAATCGGATCGCTCGCTTTGTCGAATCGCCGTCCTCGGAATCTTGGGATTCGCCAGTCAAGTTGCGATAAAGCTTCGTCACTCGACCCGCAAAGTTGTCGGGCCCGCAAAAGTCGTGTCGTCCGCTGCCGTCGGCGCACCACCGCGACGGATCGTAGTCGATGTAATTAACGAGAACGAGATCGAGCCAGCCGTCTCGGTCGTAGTCGACGAAGCAACACGACGTGCCCCAAAAGACATTTCGGATCCCGGCGTCTTGCGTGATGTCTGCGAATTTCGGCTCGTGACCGACGGTGCGGTTGGCAAACAGGCGGACGCGGCCGTACTCGCTGATGAACACGTCGACTTTGCCGTCGTTGTCGACGTCGCCGACCGCGACCCCCATTCCCGATGCGGGCACGTCCAGCCCCGAGCCGGCACCGACGTCGACAAACTTCCCATCCTCGCCCTGGCGATAGAGTCGGCTGGGTGTGTCCGACTTCACGCCGCCGTTCTGCAAGAAGTACAGATCGAGCCGGCCGTCGCCGTCGAAGTCGAGAAAAGCCACGCCTGAACCGACGATGCGTGGCATGAAGTAGCGGTTCTCGTCGTCTCCGACATCGAGAACGAAGTCGACACCCAGTTCGCTCGTGACGTCGTCGAACAGCGGTGAATCGTCGTAGCCCGTAGCGGCGGACGGGTCGGCAGAAGGGCCGGTCGATGAAGTTGGGCCGCCGCACCCCGCTGTCGCGATCAGGCAGACTACAAGGGCGCAGAAGCAGAGCCGCAAGAAACTTGTGTCGATCACGTGGCCGCCTCGCATCGAATAAACAGCTTCATCTAAACAGCTTCATCGCACGGAGCTAAGTCTTAGCTTAGGCAACCGTCGGTGAATTGTCGAATCGTCGGTTGAACGTGGTCTAGCAATAAGGGTCATGGCGGACGACGCGGCGGAATCGCAACAAACCGCGTCGCATGCGGCGGTCGATTTCGGCGTCAGGGCCGCTGGATTGCCGTTCAACCGGAAAGGACTGCGCGGAAGCCGATCGCGAGCCGACGATCAAAAATCGTCGAGCGCGTCGATGAGTGAATCGAGCTCGTCCTTGGGTTCCTGCGGCTTGCCTTGCTGGCGTTTCGGAATGCCCACGGCGACGCCAACGGCCTCACGTCCGGCCAGTAACAGTTGCTCGTCGCGTTCGCTCACCGCGGCGGTTAGTGCATCCTGACCCGATCCGCCGCCGAAGAGCAGCGACAAGTCGATCTTCAACCCGCCCGCAAATTCCGCGCTCCCCGCGATCGCCGGCGTTTTGTGCTGCGGAAAGAGAATGGCGTTCTCCGGGCAAACGCGACTGCATGCCGGACAACCCTTGCGGCAATTGTCGGGCTGTTCGACCAGGATCGTCTCGACCTTGTCGACGCCATACACGCCGAACAAACAAAAGTCGATGCACTCCATGCAATTCGTGCAGCGGCTGTAATCGATCACCGGATACCAACGCCGCGCCGCTGGATCGGCGATGATCGTCGGACCGCTTCCAGACGGGCCGCCATCGCCGTTGCCGCCGTTTCCAGCCGTGGCTGATTCGGACGCACTGGCGTCCGCCACGATCTTTACCGGACCTTGCGCCGCTCCCTCAGATGAATTCCCTTCGCCGTGATGGGCTCCGCTTGGATCGAGATAGCGTTCCAACTGATCGCCGCGCGGCTTGCCGTCGATCCATCCGAGCAAGTCGACGGTCTGCGTCGTCGCTTCGCTGGCGATCCGTCGAATCTCCGCGACGTACGGGTCGGGCGCGTTGTGCGTTCGCAGGTCGAGGCAGTAAATCTTCCGCTTGGGCATTTCGCGACGATCGATCACGCGCTCCTTGCCGCCGTCGTCGTCGCTCTTTTCCGCCGCGGCATCTTCCTCGTCGCCGTCTTCGTCCTCTTCATCGGCCCCCTTGAGCAACGTTTGTCCTTCCTGGCCGTGAACGCCGTTGCGGTCCAATATCCACCGCGCGGCCCGCGGATACAACCACGAAAGCACAATCATCTCGCCGGCGATGCCCTGCAAACACATCATGCCGGTGCCGTCGGGCGCCAGGTCGTACAGATTCGGCACGACGGTCACATCGACGCCGCCTTGCATCACCAACGCGGCAACGAGGTCTTCCTCCAACTTGCGCTTCGCCGGGTTCAGGCTCTGCCCTTGTGAAACGACGACGGTGATGCGTTTGGCCATGGCTGGACCCCTCGTTTATCAATTGGTGTAGGTGATTCGACGAGCACGAGCCGTAGGCCAAGGCCTTTCCGCGCTCCGCCGCACCTTTTTCATTTCTCGCGACGAGCCGTATTCTCGGCGAT
Organism: Planctomycetota bacterium; assembly: GCA_029259895.1. GTDB lineage: Bacteria > Planctomycetota > Planctomycetia > Pirellulales > PLA5 > PLA5. The sequence goes on along the minus strand of JAJDEG010000653.1, from coordinate 1,558 downwards.
CCATGCACCAAGTGCGACCTTGCTCAGGCTGTTATCGCAGACGCCGATCATCGCGGCATGTCCTCCGGCATCACTTCGCGAGTTCCTCAAGGATGCGGCGGTCCTTCGTAAAAATCTCCTTGACATTTTCCCCAAACGATCGCGGAACCTTCCCAGAAGAAATCGCATGCAGCAGGACGAGGTAGGCCGACGGCTTGAGTCCGTACGATGCCGCCTCACTCTCGATTTCGGCCGCTACGTCGTGCGAAACCGTAATCGGCAATGTCACATGGCCAGAATCGTCGGCGGAAACGGTTGACATGAATTCAAACCTTTGCGATCGCGCGGCGTTCTTCGCTGTTTCAAATAACTGTCGCCAAGCACCAACGTCACCCCTCGTTCATCTGTCCCTTGATCGTCCGCTCGGCCAGCTTCCATGCCGCCTCGAGGTGAACGAGATATTCCTCGGCGGAAAGCAGTCCGTCGTGGCGTCCTTCGATCTGGAACAGCCAGCCCCGCCCGTAGTTATCCACGTTAATCGTCGAAGGATCGGCGAGCAAGTCGCCGTTGATCGCCGTGAGCGTGCCGGCGATCGGTGCATACAGCGCACTTTCCGCCTTGCTGCTCTCGATTTCGCCGAATTCTTGCCGCTCGCTGAGTTCCGCCGGGGCTTCGAGGTGCCAATCGAGGAAATACACATCTTGCAGCAGGCGCACCGCATAAGCGGAAAAGCCAAAGCGAAAGCGAGCCGGGGCTGGGGGCTGGGGGATGGGGGATGGGGGATGCAGTTCGGGCGACGGAGACGCAACGCTGTCCTCAACCATCGCCCACATGTGGTTCTTGGCATACAGCCGATCCGCAGGAATCTTCGCCTCGAACTGGCCCATCCAGAACGAGAAGCCGGGGCTGGGGGTTGGCGGCTGGGGGCTGGGGATTGCGCTTTCGTCGTTCATCCGTCGCACCACGCCAATCCGCGAATAAGCCGGATGCAGGTATCTGCGGGACTGAAATGCCCCAATCCCCAGCCCCCAGACTCCAACCCCCGCTACGTATACCGCACGCCGCGGTGTTCGGCCTCGAAGAACGCCGGCAGGAGTCCGTCGGCACGCAGCAGTCCGGCCCGCGACAGCCGCACTTCGCCCGCGTCGAACGTCAGCAAAGCATCGTCGCCGTAGCGTCGCCAAACGTCCGCCCAGTGTTCGATGATGTCGACGCCAAACTTGTCGCGGAAGTATGCGACGTCGAGCCGGCCGGTTTTCAATTGCAAGATCATCTCGCGGACCAGCCGCTGATGGGGTGTCGGCACGAGCCCGCGCGACAGCGGCAACTCGCCCCGATCGAGCGCCGCGACGTAGTCGGCCCATTGATCGCAGTTTTGATAATGCACGCCCGAAATATGCCCGAAACTGGCCACGCCGGAGCAGAGCAAGTCCGAGCCTTGCCACAGATTGTCGCGATAGCTGAAGTTCACCTTGGCCGGGTCTTTGACCATCGTGTACGCGCTCGACACGCGATAGCCGACCGCTTCCAACTCGTCGAATGCGTAATCGACCCACGCCCGCTTGGTCGGCCAATCGGC
>JAJDEG010000652.1 GCA_029259895.1 Planctomycetota bacterium | reverse complement strand
TGGTCCTTGCCCTTGAACTTGGCGACTTCGTCGGCCAACATGCCGGCGATGGGGTTGTCTTCCTGCATCGAGGCGGCGAAGTTGACGATCGGACCGGCGGCGATGCTCAACTCGAGGGGCGCGACTTCCTTTTCGCCCGCGGCCTTCGAGGCGTCGATCGCGTCCTTGAGCGTTTGCGAGGCGTCGCGGCCGGCGGAGACGTAGACGCTCGTGTCGTCGAACGCGACGATGACGTCGAACGTCTTGCCGAGAAAGCGAGCCGCTTCGCGATCGGGCACGGGCACGCTCATCGTGTGGAACCGCGCGCCGCCGTGCGAATCGGCGTTGAAGTCAACGCCTGGGAAACCCGGCTGTTCTTTGGCCAGTTCGACCATGTCCTTGAGTGCCTTTTCGATCTTACTGGCGTCGGCGACGTGACCGCCGGCGACGACCGAAAGCGAGTCTGGCCGCAGGACGACCGATGCCGCCATGTCGAACTTGCCGCTGTCGAGCGTGGCTTCGAGGGCGTCCATGGCGTTGTTGAACGCGCCCTTGACGGCGGCCCGTTGCTCGTCGGTTTCAAAGTCGGCTTCGTTCTCGATCTGCTTGAGCGCCTGGTCGCGCATGCTCTTCATGGCGGCGATCGACTGGTCGGCGTCTTCCTTGCTGATCTTGCCGGAAACGTTGAGCGTGCCGGCGGCGTCGGGAAGCATGAAGCCGGCGAAACGGGTTGTGGAGTCTTCGTAGGTCGAGAACTTGCGAGCGGTCTCGGTGCCGCTCTTGGCGACCCAATTGAGATCGATGAACGTCTTCTTTTCCTTGTCGTCGACCGACCAGCCGACGGTGAGGTGTTCGGTATCGTCGATGAGGTTGACGATTTCGTCGATCGCCGCTGTGGCCGTTTTCATGCGGGCTTCAAACTCTTCCTCGGTTTCGCCGTCGAGACGGTCGGCCTGCTGGACGCCGCTCTTGAGGGCACCGAGGGCGAGATCGCGCATGTGCTCGGGGATATTCTGAACCAACGCCCGCACGCAGATGTCGTATTCCTTTTCCTGGCCAGCGAGCATTTTTTCCGGATCGGCGGGCAGGTCTTCGAGCGAGTCGATGTTGTCGCTCAGGAAGGCCCAATCGCCTTTCTGCTTGGCGAACGCGCGGCCGCGGCCGAGGCGGACTTCGTAAGCGCCGTCGCCGGCGTCTTCGCCGCGGAGCGTGGTCATCACAGCCTTGAAATCGGTGACCGGAACGAAGCCGATCGTGCGGAAGCCGAGACCGTCGGTGGTGACCAGCACGCCAACGGGCTTGGTCTTGTCGATGCCACGGGTGAAGTTGGCGGCGCTGAATTTGACGATGTTGGTGAGCGCCTGGCTCTCGGCGATTTCACCGAGCTTGTCGACGTTGGCCAACAGGCGGTCGACGCTGGTGGCCGAGGCCACAATGACGGGCTGCGAATCTTCGGCCGACGCGCGGGACGCGCCGCTGAGCAGCAGGGCCACGGCTAGCGTGGAAAGAAGGGTTTTTCTCACGATCGGATTCTCCTGAGTGTGTGGATGGGCCAAGACGGCGGATTACAAGAAGGCGGGTGATTTAGGCGGGTCGAACGACAATGCGATTGCGGGCAGTGTGAATTCGAGCGCGGCCACGTGTCGGACAGCAATACCCGTGGTCCGCCCGGCAAGTTTTAGTCACGGGGCGGATTTTCGCCGGAAGAAAACCGGAGAAAACGCCGGGCGCGAGACGCGGTCAGCCGCCGAACGACGCAGTGTAATAGCCGGCGCGCTTGCGTACAAGGAAGGCGAGCGGGTGCGAGCTGCCGGGCGGCGCGCGCAAAGCGAGACACACCCTTGGGAGCGAGACGAATCGACGGCAGCGAGCAACGTGGCGAGCGCCGACAGGCGGGCGCGGCCAAGCGGGGCCGCGTCGATTAACGCTCGCGATACGTGATACGACCCTTGGTGAGGTCGTAGGGCGATAGTTCCACCCGCACCTTGTCGCCGGGGACAATGCGGATGAAGTGCTTGCGCATGCGACCGGCGACATGGGCCAGCACGAGGTGGCCCCCTTCGATCTCGACGCGAAATCGCGTGTTGGCAAGCGCTTGCGTGACCACGCCCTCGACTTCGAGAGCTTCTTCCTTTTGCGCCATAAACGGCTCCTGGGATGCCCAACTTTCCCGGCCGCATGTCATGCCGTACGCAAAGCGTGAAGCGTCGGCGATTCGCGGCGGGCGATCGGTTGTGTCCGCGGCGGGTCGTCAACCGATCCAAGCAATACGATCCTCAATAGCATACCACACGGCCTAACCGAGTCCAGGCAAGTCGGGGGCGAATCGTGCAAAAACGAGGCTAACGGTTACGTGGATAGATCGGGACCAAGATGCGGGACCGGGGCTGCTTTGAGATGGAAATGAACCGCAAAGACGCAAAGACGCAGAGGCCAATTCCTAAGATGTCGGATTGGTATTCCTCTGCGTCTTCGCGCCTCTGCGGTTCATTGTCTGCTCGGCAGATGAAAACGGCGAAACTAAGTCGGGCTGGTCTTGCGACGGGAACAGATGGCTCGAATATCAGAATCGCGGTCCTAAACCGCCTTTGGAAGCGCGGATGCAGTGCTTCCGCCGAGCGGTGCGGGAATACGTTGTCGAGCTTAGCTCGTCTCGCTTGGGGTGGCTTCGAGAAGCGATTCGAGGTGGGCGGCGACCGATTCGGCCAGGGCGTCGACGTTGTAGCCGCCTTCGAGCAGGCTGGCGATTCGACCATTGGCGTGCGTGTTGGCGATGTCCTGGACCGTGCGCGTTAGGTCGATGAAGTCTTCCGTTTCGAGGCCGAGCGAGCCGACCGGGTCGAGGCGGTGGGCGTCGAAACCGGCGCTGATTAGCACGAGTTGCGGGCGGACCTGGTCGGCGAACGCGGTTAGTGCGTGCGTGACGCGGGCGAGGTAGTCGCTGCGTTCGATGCCGAAACGGAGCGGCATGTTCTTAGTGAATCCCAGTCCGGGGCCGCCGCCGGTTTCGTCCGCCGCGCCCGTGCCGGGATAGAACGGCGAGCGGTGGACCGAAAAGAAGGCGACGCGGTCGTCCTGCCAGAACATGTCCTGCGTGCCGTTGCCGTGGTGGACGTCCCAATCGACGATGAGCACGCGGTCGAGGGAGAATTCGTCGACGGCGACGCGGGCGGCGACGGCGATGTTGTTGAAGAGGCAGAAACCCATTGGCC
>JAJDEG010000651.1 GCA_029259895.1 Planctomycetota bacterium | reverse complement strand
GATCGCCAGCAACCGCTCGCCGCCGCCACCTACATCGACGTCCCCCGCGTCTGCGAGATCGCCGGTGGCGCGATGATCCTCAGCGCATCCACGGGATACGAATTCGTCGAAGAGGTCCACACGGACGAGGACGGTACGATTTACCGCGACGGCAAAATGGTCCCCGTTCAGGCCGACGGCGAGTCCATGGCCAAGTCGCTCAAAGAAATCGTCGCTCTAGCCAAGGCCGTCCCCAGCTACACGAGCGCCACCAAGATCGAGAACGACATCTCGGTCACCCACGGCATCCTCCGCATCGTCGACCTCCGCACAGCGACGCCCACCGAACCCGCACCCATCAAAGACGCACCCCCGGCCGACGCGCCCCCAGCCGACCCGGCGCCCGAGTAATATCGGAACGCCCGCAGCAACGAGCCCACTCAATATGCAGGCATCATCTAGGTCGTGCTCGTCTGCGCAGGTTTGAGTGATTCGTTTTTTAACGCAGAGACGCAAAGGGCGCGCAGAGTACGCAGAGAATACGCTTGATGAAATCCAAAAGCACGCGGTGCGACAGGACGCGAAAACCGTACGTCCTCTCTGCGACCTCTGCGAAACCTCTGCGTCCTCTGCGCTAAAAAAGTACCGACTCGTTTCTTGGCTGCGGCCGAAGGCGGCTCCAGACCTCCGTGTTTCCCATTCCGGCTTCCAGCAGACGTCTCGACTGGCCTAGACTAGTCGCAAGGATGCGGCACCGGCTTCCCGCCGATCTCGTACAGCGCATTACGCGCCGCCCGTTGCTCGGCTTCCTTCTTGTTTCGTCCCCAAGCCGGATGAAACCGCCGCTCGTCCACCCGCGCCGCCACCTTGAAGCTCTTCGAGTGGTCCGGCCCTTGCTCGTCGATCAACATATAAACCGGCGTCGTCCCCGCCTCGCGCTGCGCGTGCTGCTGCAACAGCGACTTGAAATTCCCGCCGTGGCTGTCCGCCGCCACGTCGTCGATCTCAGGGCCCATGTTGCCGATGATGAATTCCCGCGCCGCCTCCGATCCGCCATCCAGATAGATCGCCGCCAGCAGCGACTCGAACACGTCGGCCAACAGCGACGGCGGAACCGTCGGACTCGTCGCCATCCCCTTCCCCAGGATCAGAAACTCCTGCAACTCCAGCGCCTTGCTGATCTTCGCGCATGTCCGCCGGCTCACCACCACCGACTTGATCCGCGTCAGGTCGCCCTCGAGATACTCGGGATAGCGGTGAAACAACACCTCGCAGACCACCGCCCCCAGGATCGCGTCGCCCAAGAATTCCAGCCGCTCGTTAGAAAGCAGCCGATGCTGCGCACCCGAAGCATGGGTGAGCGCCGCGACCAGCAGCGCGCGGTCGCCGAAGCAATAACCGATACGTTCTTCGCACCGCCGCAGCGACTCGTCAGTCACCGCCCCGACGGCGCCAGGCAAAACGTCAGACATGGAATACCAGACCACCAAACGGGCGACCCTGGCTGTTCCGGCTCGAGGTGCCCCGCGCTCCAAAGCTTCGGCAAAACCCGAACTCCGTCCGAGCAAGCAAAAGCAATACGCCAGCACCTAAAACCGCAAAAGCCTCCAGATCGAAACCAATTTCCTCTAGCGTAAACCTATGCCGGCGAAGGACTTTTGTCAATTCGAGGATCGCGGCGAAGCCCGGACCGTCAAACTCGGGCATCGTGCCGGCGCAGTTGATACGATGCGATTGTGTCGACTGGGGCTGAGCCCCAAGATCGAACGCGCGGCAGCGACAACCAGCCAAGTTTAAGACGACGTCGATCGCGCCAAAGCCCGCGTTCGGTCACCGGATATCGCCAGCCTTTTCGACGCGACCTAGTAATGAAGCGGCGAAACGAACATGAAGACGGCTAATTTGCCGTACGAGAAATCCCAACAAGGGCGATCCGCCGACGGCCACAACGCGGCGACCGACAAACTGACACGACCCGCCACGCAATGGGTCCGCGGCAGCCTACCAACAACCGCTCACTCAAAAATGCCCTGCCCAAACCCGCTCGAATCCGCCTCGCCGCGATTCTCCCGGCTCTGTGAGTGCGACGGCAGCGTCGGCGCATCCTCCCTTGCCGGCGGAGAATGCGGCCCTGTCACCGTGCGCTGCGGACCCTCTTGGACGTGAATGCGTTCGCCCTCCCGCGTCGTCCGAGGCTCAGTCGTCCTAGCCGCTGCTGTGCTAGCCGCGGCCGTCCGCGCCTCGCGCCCGCCGGCGACGCTATCGTCGAACTCGCCCCCGTCGAAATCGTATTCGTCGTATCGCGAAATGTAACCGTCTTGCCGCGAGCGGATCACCTCCTCGCGAAACTCCTTCACCACCCGCTGCTGGATCATCTCGCGACATTCAGAATTGATCGGGTGGGCAATGTCGGCGTACAGCCGCGCGCGGCCGTCGTCGTCCTTCACCACGCGATTCTCCGGCAGCCGGCGACCGCACTGATTGCAGTGCAGCGCCCGCAGATGGTTCTTGCTGCCGCAGTTGGGGCAATGCGACGTCAGCTTGCGGCTGGGCATCGCCACGAAGGGCCCGTTCGTCCCCTCGATGATCTTCAAATCCCGCACCACGAACGCGTCGTCGAAGGTGATTGAGCAAAACGCCTTGAGTCGCTCGCCGGAATCTTCTTCCATGAGCTTGATGCGCACCTCGGTGACTTCCACGGCTGGTCTCCCTGCAACGCTGGGCGGTTCGAGCAATCCCCGCCACTAAGTCCTAGGGCGGCTCGAATCCGCGTTGAATACGTCCCTGATGCCAAGTTGTCGTCCGCCGGCTTGGTTGCTTTCGCCGACGGTATCATCCCAATCGTTGGGGCCACGCACTTCGCCTCTACAATCACCTCGCCCGCTTAACGTGCATCCAAGTCGCGGTCACTGTCTCCGCCACTGCCCCAACTCTCGCTCAGCGTCCGCACGACGAACACCATTCCCAATCCGGCCGACCGCAGCCGTGCCGCCACGCGACGAGCGTGTCGCGCCGACCCGCACAGGCCGAAGTAGCACGACCCGCTTCCCGTCAACTGCGACGCCACGCAATCCGCGGCACCAAATTCCTTTCGCAATCGCTCCACCCACGGCGACAGGCTCGCCGCCGCCGCTTCCAATCGGTTGAACATACTCGCTCCCGCCGCCGCCAAATCGCCGCGGCGAAGCGACTCCACGATCGCCGTTACCGATCGCGGCGAATCCGCCGGTCGGCAACGCCCATATACCTCCGCGGTTGCCAAACCGACTGGCGGCCGGACAATCACGGCATTCAACACCGCCAATCGCGACACCCGTTCGATCCGTTCTCCCCGGCCCCGACACACCGCCGGACCGCCGTACAAAAAAAACGGCACGTCACTCCCCAACTCCGCGGCTAGCTCGGCGAGCGTCGCCGCGGAAAGTCCAAGCCGCCAAACGCGATTACCGGCAACCAATGCGGCGGCGGCGTCGCTCGACGCACCACCCAATCCCGCCACCGCCGGTATCCGCTTGGACAACCGCAATCGCGCGCCGCGGTCCGGGCCGTATCGCCGACGGAGCAAGTCCACGGCTTGGACGGCCAAATTGTCCGCGTCCGCCGGCAATGTGCCCGACGTGTCCGACGCCCGATCACTATCCTGCCTCACCCAACCGCACGACAAGGTAAGCCGTCCGGCGGGATCGTTTTCGACGGTGAGCGTATCGTATAAATCGACCGGAGCCATGAGTGTTTCGATCTCATGGAACCCGTCGGTTCGTTTGGCCAAAACCTCGAAGAACAGGTTCAATTTCGCCGGCGTCCAAACTTCGACGCCGTCGGCCACCTCGCGGACGAACATGATGAAAGAGCTTTAGAAGCGGCCGCGTCGCGAGTTTCGAAACGCGTCGACTACCCGAAGCGAAGCATTTGAAATCGCCTCTTCGCGTGCGTCAAAAATAATACAGTCACGATGCGGAAATTCGCGCGGATTCTAATCGACTCTCGCCGATGCGTCAATCACATCGCGCAATTCACCAGATTTCGCCACATCGCAGGTTTTTGCGCGAAGGACGCCAATCGGCTCGCCGCCGCGAAGCCTTTGCCAATACCCTCGCCACCTATCCCGCCGACAGTTCTTGCAAATAGGCGACGGCCTGGGCGATTTCCCGCTGGGGATCGTCCGCATGATTGCGCTCGATCGTCGCCACGCCGCGATACGCGAAGTCTTCCAGCGCTCCCAACAACGCCGGAAAGTCCGCACTGCCGCGGCCGAGTTGGACTTCCACGCCGCGACCCTCTGTCCGGTCGCGAACCGCGTCGCGAGCCCTCAAGTGACGCACGTGGCTTCCCAACGCCCGCACGGCCTCATCCACCGAAAAACCGCTTTCGATGAGGCCCGCCGGATCGAAATCCACGCCGATCGAGCCTTCCTCGAGCGCCGCCAGCAGCCGCGCCAGCGTCGGGCCGTCCTCCGTGCCAGTCCGCGCGATCAGAATCGCGCCGGTACGTGCGCCGAAATCTCCCAGGTCGCCAAGCACTTCGACGAGACGATCCCACGTCTCGCCTGACGTCGCGCTCGCCGTCTCGCCTGACGGCTCGCCCGGTACGCGGCCAATCGAATTCACCACGTAAGACGCCCGCAACTCGTAAGCCATACGCATCGCGGCTTTCGTCGCCGCCACCCGCCGATCGAGTTCCTCGGCGACGTGATAGCCTCGCCGCGTGGCAAATCGCACCGTGGCAACCCGCACATTCGCGTCGGCCAGCATCTTCCGTATTTGCCGCAGCCCCGTGGCGGAGACTTCCTCCGGACGAAGTTCCGTTCGGGCGTCGATTTCGACAGCCGTCGCCCCCAAGCGGCCCGCCGTAAGCAAGGCTTGCTTAAACGGCATTCGCAGGCTGGCTAATTGTATTCCGACCTGGAACGTCGACAACGCAGTGACTCCTCCAACGGTTTCGAGCGAAATGTTATCGAATGTGCGACTGGTACTTGCAGCGATTGTAGCGTTTGCGTCGGCCACGACCACTGGCGGCGTCCGTGCCGATGCGTTCACCGACGCGATTACCGGCGCGATCGCCGATGAAATCACCAACGCGCTCCCCAACGCGAGTGCGCCGATGTCCCCCGCCGCGCCACGCGGCGAAACCCCGACCGCCGCGACGAACGTCACCAAAACGGCAAGTGATCGGAAGATCGCGGCCAATCAACGCCATCCCGACGCCGTCGAGGCGTTCCACTGCGGCTTTGAAACCGACGGCAAGATCGACTGGGACGAGAACCACGACTTGGTTCCCGACCGCTGGACCCGACGCAGCGGCGCAGCGTATCCGCATTACCTAAAGATCGAACTCAGCGCCGCCGAGGCGGCCGAGGGCAAGCATGCCCTGCGCATCGTTCTCAACGGTGGAGCCGCCGCGATGGCAAGCCCGCCCATCGAAATCGGCCCCGAGTTCAGCTATGTCTTGGAATCTCAGGTAAAGACCGTCGGCATCGTCCACGACGTCGCCTACATGACCATTCAGTTCTTCGATACACAGCACAAGGAGCTGGCGTACTTCGAGTCGCTGCGCGTCACGACGACCGACGGTTGGACGAAGCTGCGGATCGGCCCCATCGCGCCCCCGGCGCCCGATTCGGCCTACGCCGTAATCACGCTGATCGTCGAGCCTACGGAGAGAACGGACATCGAAGGAGAAGTTCATTTCGACGACGTATGGCTCGCTCACATGCCACGCATGACCGTCGTCACCTCCGGAGGCCACAACGTCTACCCCGAATCGGAACGCTTCGAGGTGACGTGCAAGATCTCCGGCATTCTCGAACACGATCCGATGATCTCATTCGAGCTTGTCGACATTTCCAGCCGCAACGTCGACAAAGCCGCCCAGAAACTCAAAGGATCGATCGTCGCACGAAAGAACGCACGCATCGAACGAATCAAGGGGATTTGGCGACACGCCGTCAAAGGCTACGCCGGCGAGGCAAAGTGGTCGCCCGTTTCGGTCGCGCCGGGGTTCTACCGTGTCATGGTCACGATGCGCGGCCAGAGCGGCTTGATGCAGCAACGCGAGGTCACGTTCGCCGTCGTTCGGCCCGAGCGCCCGCAGCCCAACGGAGAATTCGGCTGGTCGCTCCCGGCGGGCGAACGCCCATTGGAACTCTCCCAGATGGCCGACTTGCTCGGACACGCTGGCGTCAGCCGAATAAAATTCCCCGTTTGGCACAACGCCGACGACTTGGCGCGCGGAAACAAGCTGGTTCGGTTCACCGAACGCTTGAGCGAATCGGGTATTTCCATCGTCGGCCTGCTCAGCGAACCCCCCTCCGACGTCCGCGACCACTTTGGCGACGACGAGCTATACGCCGCAAACGTGTTCACATCCGAGCCGGAGCTGTGGTATCGCTCTCTCGAACCGACGATGACGCGCCTGTCGTCGAAGATCAACTGGTGGCAGCTCGGTCTCGATCAAGATAGTAGCTTCGACGGATATCCCGGTGCTCGCGGCGCGGTGCGCGACGTTAAAAGACAACTGGAGAAATTCGGTCAGCACGCCCATCTCGGCATCGGTTGGCGCTGGGTAAGCGACGTTCCACCGTCTCGCGACGCGGCATGGGAATTCCTTGCCCTCTCGGCCGAACCGCCGCTAACCGATCACGAACTCGGCACCTACCTCACCGCCACGAAAGACCGCGGCGCGCAGCGATGGGTCGTCTTAGAGCCGCTTTCCCGCCAGCGCTACACGATGGAAGTGCGCGCGGCCGACCTCGTCCAGCGCATGATGGCCGCCAAAATCGGCGGCGCCGAGGCCGTCTTTGCACCCGATCCTTTCAGCAGCGAACGCGGCCTAATGAACGAGGACGGTTCGCCCGGCGAACTATTCCTCACGTGGCGAACCACATCGCTCGCGCTCTCCGGCGCGACGTACCTCGGCCAGATCCCCATGCCCGGCGGCAGCCAGAACCAAATCTTCTCCCGTGGCCAGGACGCCGTCATGGTCGTCTGGAATGTCAAGCCGACCGAAGAAGAGCTGTTTTTCGGCAAGGAAATCGAAGTCATCGACGTATGGGGACGCCGCTCGACCCCCGCCGTCGCCCAGGGACGCAGCAAAATATCCGTCGGCCCATTACCGATCTTCATCACCGGCGTCAGCGGGCCAATCATGCGCTTGAGCATGGACTTCGCCTTCACGGTCGAGCGGCTGCCCAACGTCTACGGCAAACCGCATCGCAGCGGATTCGTCCTCACGAACCACTTCCCGCAAGGTCTTGGCGGAACGGTTACGCTCAACCTGCCGAAAGAATGGCGACGAAAGATCAAGCCCTTCGCCGTCAAGCTGGCCGCTGGCGAATCCCGCACTTTCCCGTTCGACATCGTCATTCCCATCGATGCCAACAGCGGGCCTCAAGACATCCGCGTCGATTTCGATCTGCACGTCGACGAGCAATATCAGTTCAGCCTCACGCGGCAGATCGAGGTCGGTCTCGGAGACGTAACCGTCGACGTGACCACGAGCGTCACGTCCGCTGGCGTGTTGGTCGTCAAACAGGAAATGACGAATAACACGGATCGGCCAGTCGACTTCAAGTGCTATCTTTCCGCGCCGAACGAACGGCGAATGCAAACGCAGGTCTATCGCCTTGGCCGCGGCAAGGACATCAAATTCTATCGATACTCCAACGGTCGAGAATTGCTGGGAAAAACCCTCTATCTCAAGGCCGAGGAAGTCGACGGCCTGAGGACGCTTAACTATCGATTCGAGGCGCTGGAGTAGAGACGCGAGGCGGACCCAGCGGCGCGGGCGGCCCGGCTAGTGCCGCCGAGTGTTAAACCGCTCGTGCAACTGCCGCGTCCGTTCGCTCGGCGGACTGCCTACATCGCGTCGCGGAAGCGGCTCGACCGTCTGCCCGTCGCGCGTAAAGATATCCATGTCCTTGCACCAACCGTGAGATTCGAGGACGTGCCGCCGAGTCCAGCCGTCGGCCAGCGGCGGCTCATTCGCCGCAAACTCGACGTGTGTCTCCTCGCCCGGTCCAAAGATCGCCAGCGCATCGTCGACCTCGGCCAGCAGCGGCTCGACCGGACCGAACGTCGTATAAAGGCCGGCCGCGTGGCGCGTGTCCCAAACTGGTGAGCGACGCGCATAATCGTAGTGCGGTCGACGCTGCCCGTGCGTCGTGCGCCGCGGAAAGCCAACCGAGTTTAGCCGCGCCGCCGCAAGCGGCAATTCCGTCCGACGAACGTCATCGCACGGCTCGGTAATCGCAACGCGGGCCGCGTCCCAATAGACCTCAACGTTCGCGCCAATGCGAAGTGCATTTGCACCCCGCGGCAATCTGCTCCTATCGATCAGCACCGCCATCTGTCGCGGCATGCCAGCCGGATACCCGAAGCGTTCGTGCAGCACATGCCAGCGGCCGTCCTCCCCGCGAGCTTCGAGCGTCGCCGATTCAAAGGCCGCACCGGCTTGCCACGCCGCGAACGTCGTTTGCGAATACGGATACTCGATCCAGCCATCCAGCAGCAGCACGCCGTCGCCCTCAATCTCGTCCAGCGGCTCCGCGAATTCGAGCGTGAGCTGATGCGGCGCGGTGAGTCCAAGAAAGCGGCGGTCCGGCTCGCCCGGTGCCGCGGCCCTGTGATCCGCGTGGCGGACGAGCTCCGTCACGTCATCGCCGGACGCCCCGGTCGCCCGCGCCGGGGCAAGCCAGCGCCGATAGAAGATCGGATTGCCGGTCGGCAGCGGCGGCTGTTCGCCGAATCGCTCGTCGATCGTCATCGCCCATCCAGGCGGCAAGTCGTAGGTCACCAATCGCACGGCGTCGAGATAACAGACTTCCTCCATCGGCTCGCCGAGCTTAACAGCATACCGGCCGTCGCGAGGCCGAAGCGTTTCCTCGCCGAGCAGTAGGTTCTCCCACGGACGCGGCGTCGCATAATCTCCGCGGCCCAGATTAAATCCCATCCCGCCCACGCCCAGAATGTCGGTCACGAAGGCGAACTCCGTTCCGTTCCAGGCGAACAACACGGGACAACTCGAAAGCTGACGCTGCGTTTCCTCGATGCGATGCAGCGCACCCGCCGCCAGATCCATCTCCGTTTGAAACACGCCGTCCGACCACGTGACGTTGACGAAGTCGATCTGCTTCGCGCCTCGCGTGCCGATGGCCAGCGGTTGCAAGCTCTGGCCCGGCGTCGACGACGAACGCAGCGTGTCGACGGCCGTCCAGTGTCGGCCGGTGCGAACGGCGAGCCGCGCGCCAATGCCCGAGGCGTTACTGCGCATCTGATCCGCTTTCTTGTCGCGCCCGCTGAGCGACAGCCCCACGAAAGGAAATCGCCCCGGCCCAGGTCGCCAAATCCTCGGCGGTTGCCCCGGCGGAAGATCGACGATGGCCGGACCGGCGGCGACGTCGAAATTACACAGCGACCAACACTCGGCCAGACCGGTAAGGTCTTGCAGTGGCTCGGCGTAGATGGGAGTCGTCGGCAACACATAGGCGGACGAACCGTGACGGCAAATCAGCGAAAGGCTCCCTTCGCCGGTCAGGTCGGCCACGGCCAATTGCCGCCACCCAGTGGCATCGACGTCGAACGCCTCGCCGGCCGGCGCGGCCGGATTCAACAGTCCGTTCATCTGGTCGACCGAGACGCCGTCGAGCCCGGCTCGCCACGCGAGGACGTTCTGAGCGTCGACCGCGAATATCTGCATCCGCCCGTCGGCATCGACGTCGGCCGCCAGCGCGGCTCGCGCGTCCGACGCCTGAAACAACGGCCACGGCACGGCGCGATAGTTCCACAATCGGTCGTTGACGAACACGTCGTGCGGCGGCTCCTCGTGCAGCACGATCAAATCGAGATCGCGGTCGTTGTCGACGTCCACGGCCAAGACTTGCCGCGACGGTCGTCCGTTTCCGGCGATGCCCTGCGATTCGCCCAGCTTGCGAAACGTACCGTCGAGATTGTTGCTGAGCAATTCGTTCGGCGCGTCGGCGTTGACCAAGAACAAGTCGAGATCCCCGTCGTGATCGGCGTCGAACATCGAGCCGTCGACCGTGTCGGCGTTGCCGTTGTCGGTGTGCGTCGCCGCCGAAACGTCCGTCCACTTGCCGTCGGCATCCTGTCGCCAAAGCTGATTCGGCCCGCGGCGGCAGAAGTACACGTCGACGCGACCGTCGTTGTCGAAATCGCCCCACAACGCCGCGCGTACATCCGAAACGCCGGCCAGCGGATGTTCGGCGTCGATCCTCAGCGCGTCTCCCTCGGCCAGCAAAACCCCGTTTGCTGTTTGCCCGTTCGCCGTTTTCTCGTCCCGCACGATACCGGCGGCCACAAACAGATCGAGCCGGCCGTCCTGGTTGATGTCGCAAGCCGTAAGGCTTGGGCGGACGACCGTCGCGCTGCTCGCCTTCTCGTCGCCAACCTTTGCCGTTGCTGCCGCGGCTGGAGACCATTGCCAGGCCTCGTCCAGCGGAGCGACGAGCGGCAACGCCACCGGCGCCGCAAAAATGGCTCCGGCTGGCCGCAGGGCCGGCGGGACCGGCGATGCATCGTCCGTGCCGCTCGCGACGCGCGGCGTCACTTCCGCCTTCGGTCCCATCCACAGATACTTAATGTCCGCCAGCCGCGCCTGCGGATTGTCCTTGAGCCGCTCGAAAGCATCGAGCATCACCTTCGCCTCGTCGCGCTTACCTTGCCGCTGCATCGACTGGGCGAGGCCGTAATACCCGCTGCGCAAATACGCATCGACCTCGACCGCACGTCGATATTCCTTCTCCGCGGCTTCGGCCTCTCCGCCGGCAAGCAAGCATTGGCCGAGCCAGCAAGCCGCGTAGCCATCGCGCGGATCCGCCGCCGTCACGTACCGCAAATGCTCGATCGCTTCCTCCGTCCGCCGCTCGTAGATCATCAACAAACCCGCACAGTACCGTGCCCGCAGGTGTTCGTCGTCGTCGCGCAGCACGCCTTCGAGAATCGCAAGCGCCGTCTGGGTGTCGCCCGGTTCTTGACGGTTGAGCGTGGCGATCGCCAAGTCGACCAGCACGTCGGCGTCGGCCTGCGGATCGTCGGCAAGCTTGGCGTACACCTCGACCGCCTCGGCATATTCAAAACGCCCCATCAACGCCGCGCCCCGGTTGCGCAGCGCGACGAATTCCGCATCCGGTATGGCCGCGGCAGTCGGCGGCGCGGGGTCATCCTCCACGTCCGGCTGGCGCGAACATGCGATGATCCCCAGCAACAGCGTCGCAGCCAGCGCCGTCGACAAGCCGCGGCAGCCGCCGCCAGGCGCAAGCAAAGAAAACCGAATGCGGTCGAGCGGCGCGATCAAGATGGAGTCCTCGCGAACGGTGGGCGCGAGGTTACTCTAACGGACGAAGAACGTCGGCCGCAAGCGAGCGCTCGCGGAATCGTCGCTAATACTGCACGCCGGCTCGCAACAACAGCGTCGGCGACGGCAGATACCGCGGGTCGTTGCTGACGAACTCGATCTCGCGGCCGAAAACGTATCCCGCCTCGATCCGGCTCCATACGCCGCCGAGCTTCTTCTTCTCCAGCCCGTACAGCAGGCGGTAGTCGCTAAGAATAATCACGTCCTGGCGGCCGTCGGCGCGACGAATAGAATACGGCCCGCTGCCGAACTCGCCGGCGATGTAGTGCCAGTACTCCGTCCGCCCGTCCGCCCACAATCGGCTGGAGATCTTGGGATACGGAAAAACCAGGTCAAATTGCCAGTCCTCGTTCGGCTTAAGGATCAACCCACCGGCCGGCAGAACACTGATATCCTCGCGGTCCAAATACATCGCCCCGAACACCAATTGCCGCGTCGGCGAGAGATCGTAAACCGCCACGCCGTGCCCCGGCGTACGAAACGCATCCGCGTCGCCCTTCTCAAAATCCGTGTGCATACCCGGCTCGATCGCGATCGCCAGACGCAGTCGATCGGTTATCTTCGGCAGCCAGCGAAACTCGACCGACGTGTCGTACAGCCGCGCCGGCAAGTCGGGCGTCGTCGGTCCATCGAGATAGCGGACCATAAACTTCGGCGTGATCATCATCGGCCATTCGGTCGTCGGCATCGGAACGCCGAAGGCCGCCAGCGCTTCCAAGTCGCTGAATCCCACATCCGTGGCATCGAAGGACGGAATCCACGTCCCCGTGAATCGCACCTTCTGAAAAAAACCGCTCTTGAAGTCCGGTATCCGCTTAATGCCGCGCGAGTCTCCCTGGCCGGTGATCAAGTCGTGGTACAACGCCTCGTCGCCGAACGGAAC
>JAJDEG010000066.1 GCA_029259895.1 Planctomycetota bacterium | reverse complement strand
CCAAGCCAACTGGAACGTCTGGCGCCGCGAAGCCGCCGACCAGTCCGCCGGCAAAGGCCCGGTCGCTCGCCGCGAACCAAAAAGTTCCGAGCCGCCGCTGGTCGTTCTCATGCGAGACTACTTCCCGGTCTGCCTCGGCGGGGCGATCATCTTTAGCTCGCTGCTCTTCGGCGTCATGGCGTTCGTGATCCGCGGCATCGCAACGCCGCCGCGAATTGATGGCGCGACGCGCGTCTGAACCGCACGAGTGCCTCACAGTGCGTTACCCACTTTAACGCGCAGGCCGAACAGTCCGTATCTTCGCCATATTCGTTAAAGTCCGCAAAACCGGCCAAACGATATGCAACGAGGGTGGGTTGCTACGTCTGCGCGTGCCCGTGCGCGCTCAGGCCGTGTCTCACATCTGGCAGAGGCGAGTTACTGTGCCGGAAGATCTGCGCCGAACGAGTCGCGTACCGCAACGTCATGAAAGCCACCGCCGACGCTCGCAAGACCTGGTTCGCATTGGTCGCATGTCTATGCGCCGGCGTCGCGCTATGGGGCTGCTCGCGATCGCGGTACCGTACCCAAGCCGACCAGCAGGCCTATCGGGTCATCGAGGAGCGCAACGACGATCCGCGGTGGAGCGTGCCCCGATACGAGATCGAAGTCGATCCGCGCAGCCGCTACTACGATCCGTTCGATCCAGACCGCCCGCCGATGCCACCGGACGATCCGGCCTCGCACGTATACATGGAGGTGGTCAACGGGATTCCCGGCTGGCGACATTGGAACGACAACGGCCAGCGCCTCGAATTGGAAAACCCAACGTGGCGCGACGCGCTCGGCGAATACGTCGAGTTCGCGCCCGATGGATCGGTCATGCTCACGCTCGATTCCTCGCTGCGGCTGTTGTACATCCATTCGCCGTCGCACCAGTCGCAGCTCGAAACGCTATACCTTTCCGCTTTGGACGTTACGACGGAACGATTCCGCCTCGACTCGCAGTTCTTCGGCGGTTTCGACGCGGTCTATCGCCACGACGGCATCCGCACGTCCGGCGGCGAGAGCAATCTCTTCTCCGTCGGTCGCGGGGCGGGCGCCCTCGGCTTTCCCGGCGGCGGCAGCACGGGCAACGTCTTTCAGATGAATCGCCGCTTCGCCACGGCCGGCGAATTGCTCGTCGGCATCGCCAATTCGTTCACGTGGGAATTCACCGAAGGCGACATCAACTTCGCTGGTTCGATCCTAAACGCCGGCATCGTGCAGCCGCTGCTGCGCGGCGCGGGAAAGGACGTCGCCCTCGAACAATTGACGATCGTCGAACGGGCCCTGCTCGCCAACGTGCGGGCCTACTTCCGATATCGCCAAGGTCTGTTCACGCAGGTCGCCATCGGCGATCTCGGTGTCGAAGGGCCGCAGCGCCGCGGCGGTTTCTTCGGCGGAACGGGCCTCACCGGATTCACCGGACAAGGCGCTGGCGGATTTGGCGGCGTCGGCGGAGGCACGTTTGGCGGCGGAGCATTCGGCGGCGGAGGCGGCGGAACCGGCTCCGGCGCTGGCTTTGCCGGCGGCGGTGCGGGCACGGTCGGCGGATACATCGGCCTGCTGCAACAGCTTCAGCAAATCCGCAACACCGAAGCCAGCCTAACGCTGCAACTGCGCACGCTGTCGCTTCTCGAAGCGCATCTGAGGGCCGGCGTCATCGACCTCGTCCAAGTCGACCAGTTCCGCCAAAGCATCGAAACCGAACGAGCGAATCTGCTGCAAACCCGCAACGGCTTCGATGTGTCACTCGATTCGTTCAAGACGTTCACGCTGGGTCTACCGCCCGACCTGCCCGTCGAGCTGGACGACAGCTTGATTCGCCAATTCCAACTCGTTACGCCGCAAGCAACGGCCGTCGAAGCCACGATCACCGATTCGCAAGATCGCCTCGGCACGCTCGGCGACGAGCCTGGCATCGACGCGGTTCGCGGCATGCTGGCCCGAGCGCGCGAACAAGTCGGGCCGATGCGGCGACAACTCGACGAAGTGAAGACCGACCTCGGGCGGATGGAACACGCCGTGCCGACGCGCGAGGAAATCATGTCGGAAGCGGAGAAAGAGGCGTTTCGCCGCGATCGCGAGACCCTCCACGAGGCAACGCGGGAGATCGCCGCGCAATTCGAGAAAGCCGAAGCCACGCTCGCCACGATCGGCGACAACCTCACCGAGCAGTCCAAGGACGCCGCGGTTCACGATCTCGTCGTTTGGCTCGGCGACATTTATCGGTTGGCCCAAGAAGCCAGTCTCGTCCAGGCCCGCGCCCGGCTCGAAGCGATCACCGTCGATGAAGTGGTGATGGATTCGCACACCGCCGTGCGAGTTGCGCTCGACAATCGGCTCGACTTCATGAACGGTCGCGCGTCGCTGGTCGATAGCTGGCGGCTGATCGCCTTCAACGCCGACGCCCTGCAAGCCAACGTTTCCGTGGCCATGCGCGGCGACATGCGGACCACGCGGAACAACCCGCTGAGCTTCGACGGGCACAACTCGTCCGTCCAAGCCGGCATTCAATTCGACGCACCGTTCACGCGACTGCTCGAACGCAACAACTATCGGCAATCGCTGATCGACTATCAACGCAGCCGCCGCGGGTTTATCCAAGGCGTCGACGGCCTCCATTTGGGCATGCGGGCGTTGCTGCGACAGATCGAGCAGCTTCGCCTGAATCTGGAAATCCAACGCCGCGCCGTGGCGATTTCGATCCGCCGCGTCGATCTCACGCGCGAGGAGCTCAACCGCCCGCTGCCGCCGCCTCCGCCGGGACAGCCGCCGCTTCAGTTCGGTCCCACCGCCGCCACCAGCCTGCTCACCGCGCTCTCCGACTTACGAAATACACAAAACAACTTCATGAGCGTCTGGCTCAACTACTACGCGGCGCGGATGCGGCTGGCTCGCGAACTGGGAATCATGACCCTCGACGAGCAGGGGCACTGGATTGACGACCCCGTCCGCAGCGCAAACATTCGCGAGGCGATCGAGGGCGAACTCCCCGAAGTCGATCGCAACATCGAAGACCTGCCGCTTCCGCCGGCGATTCCCGTCGAATGGATCGAGCTCGCCGAAGTCGATCTGCAGAACCCCAAACCGAATCCGCTCCGTTCGCCGCACGACGGAGCGCCGCCCGACGAACTTCCTGCGTCGGTTCAAAGACTGTTTCCTGCTTCCTGAGGCTAAGTGCCTATCCCAGAACTGTAGGAGGTGGGATAAGCTCTAGGTGCGAGGCAGTCGATGCCTCTCGTATCGCAGCGTGCGTCCACCTTCGATGCTCTTTGTTACGATCTGATACAAAACGCCGCGCGTTCCGCCGAACAATTCACGATGCGGGACGACCTGCCGCGGAACGGTGCTTTTCTGGTAGTGTGTCATTCCCTCGCCCGGCGGCTAGAATGAATAGATCGCCGGTGCGACGTGCCGACGACGCACGATCACTTCCGTAAGGAAGGCCGAACATGGCGACGGACATTCAATCAGAAGCGCAGCAAACGC
>JAJDEG010000650.1 GCA_029259895.1 Planctomycetota bacterium | reverse complement strand
CCTTGCGCTCCTTTGCCCGATTTGACGTACGGCGCGTCGCCGACTCGCTTGGAGGGCAAGAACGAAGTGCTGCTGCCGGCCTTCGTTGAAACGCCGGAGGGCTTCGTCGACGTACCGTGCGGATCGCTGAAGTATTGTGAGACGGCCTGCTTGACGGATTTACTCTGAGCCGTGATCCACATGACCATGAAGAACGCCATCATGGCGGTCACGAAGTCCGCGTAGGCCACTTTCCATGCACCGCCGCCTTTGCCTGCCATGATCTTCGCCTTCGGTTGAACGATGAATGAGAGTTAGCGCTGATCCCGGAGTTGTCGGGCGCGAATTCTTTTGCCGATTGAATCGTTTGGCGAAACGTTCGGCGAAGGGATTCGCCTCCTACAGATTCCAGATTCCGGTATTCGACAATCGATTATTGGGACACTCGATTATTGGATGGTTGATCGCGTCGTGCCGGTGGGCGGACCGTGGTCACGCGGCATTTATCAGGATGCTTCCGCTTCCTTGAACATTTCGTCGAGTTCGGCGCGAGTGGGACGGCACTGGCTGGCCACGCCGCGGCGGGCCTGTTCGATCGCCACTTTCGGCGGCAAGTCGTTGACGAAGCCGAGAATCGCGGCCGCTGTCGTCCGAAAGAACGCCAATTCCTCTTCGCCGAGAGTCTCCATCCGGCCGACAATCGGGCCGACGAATCCGTAGGACAGGAGAATTCCCAGAAACGTACCGACCAGCGCGGCACCGACCTTGTAGCCGATCTCTTCGACGGGACCGTCGATGGCGCCCATCGTGATGACGATGCCCAACACGGCCGCGACGATGCCGAAACCCGGCAGACCGTCGGCGGTCTTTTGTAGCGCGTTTAGCGGTGCGTGGTGCTCGTCGCTGATGACTCTGATCTCGGTTTCCAACAATCCCGCGAGTTGCTCCGGCTTGGCCGTCCCCTCGATGACGGGGGATAG
Organism: Planctomycetota bacterium; assembly: GCA_029259895.1. Taxonomy (GTDB): domain Bacteria; phylum Planctomycetota; class Planctomycetia; order Pirellulales; family PLA5; genus PLA5. Next base: position 5,909 of record JAJDEG010000650.1, on the reverse strand, counting down.
CGCGCCGCAAATGAAATCCGACACGTGGTGGTTACCGGAAATGCGCGGATACTTTTCGAAGATCTTGCTTTCGTGCGGGTTGGAAACGTGTGATTCGAGGGCCATTAGGCCGTCGCGCCGACCAACGCGGAGCAGTTCGTAAAGGCACTTAAACAGTTCGGAATATGTGACTTTGTTGAAGGGCGAGCCCTTGATCGTGCCGATCACGCCCTTGACCAAATCGATCATGATCTTCTTCGAGGTCATGATGATGAGCGCGCCCAAGGCACTGCCGCCGATCGTGACCAGTTCGAACGGATGGATGAGCGCGCCCACCTCGCCGCCCGACCCGATATAGCCAATCAGGACGCAGGCGACGACCATGATGCTGCCGGCGATGACGTTCATGAGATGTCTATGCGAGTGGCCGCGTGCGAGGGCGAAGCTGCAACGGGTCCGTTCCGACGGGCCGTCGTCCGCGCGCGGCATGGTGCGCCCACGAGTATGTAGCTTATGGGCAGGCGCGGTGTCGCCGAATTGCGACATGCGAGGGGCGGGTGGTGCCGATTGTGACGAGAGCGCGGGCGTTGCCGAAAGCGCGGCGGTGGCCGTGGTCCGTGCTGCCGTGGAACCGAAGAATCGGCCCTTTGAGCGGCTCGTGCACGCCGGCTACTTGCGGTGGTTGGCAAGTTCTTGCCACAGATGAGCGCTGGCGCGGATGCCGCGATGAAAGTCCGCCAGATTGAATTTCTCGTTGGGGCTGTGGGTGTTGTCGTCGTCTCGGCCCCAGCCAAGCAGCAGCGTGTCGACGCCGAGCAGATCGCGGAACGTCGACACAACCGGAATCGACCCGCCTTCGCGGATGTAGACCGGCGCGCGGCCAAAGCCGCGTTCGATGGCCCTCGACGCGGCCGCCATGAACGGACTTACGAGCGGCACGACGACGCCCGGCGCGCCGTGGAAGTCGAGCAGTTCCATCTCGATGCCCTGCGGACAGAGTTCCTTTAAGCGGGTCTTCAATGCGGCGGTGATCTTCTTTGGATCCTGATTCGGCACGAGTCGAAAGCTGAACTTGCCGCTGGCCTTGGCCGGCAACACAGTCTTGGCGCCTTCGCCTTGATAGCCGGACGTGAGGCCATGAACGTCGAACGTCGGTCGCGCCCAGCGGCGTTCGAGCGTTGTGAAGCCGGCTTCGCCGAATGTGGCCTTCACACCGACCTGACGGCGAAACGCGGCTTCGTCGAACGGGAGGGCGGCGAATTGCTGGCGTTCGTCGTCGGAAAGGGCCGCCACGTCGTCGTAGAAGCCGGGCACTTGCACGCGACCGTCGGCGTCGATTAGCGCGGATAGCATTTCGGAAAGGGCCACAGCGGGGTTCTTCACCGCGCCGCCGAACGTGCCGCTGTGTAGGTCTTGTTTGGGGCCGCGCAGCCGCAACTCGTAATACGCGATGCCGCGGAGGCCGTAGGTGATCGCCGGCACGCCGTCGGCGAACTGGCTGGTATCGCTGATGACGACCACATCGCAGCCGAGTCGCTCCCGGTTGGCGTCGATGAACTTGTCGAGATTCTCGCTGCCGACTTCCTCTTCGCCTTCGATAAGCAACTTGACGTTGATGGGCAGAGCGCCGGCCGTGCGCATCCAGGCTTCGACGGACAACACGTGCGTGAGCATCTGGCCCTTGTCGTCGGTTGCGCCGCGGGCGTAGAGATTGCCGTCGCGCTCGGTCGGCTCGAACGGCGGCGAGAGCCATTCGTCGAGCGGGTCGGGCGGCTGCACGTCGTAGTGGCCGTAGACGAGAACGGTCGGCGCGCCGTCAACGTGAGGCGTTTCGGCCAGCACGATCGGGTGCCCTGCGGTTTCGACGAGGTCGCAGGTGAGTTTGAGTCCGCGGAACTTGGCGACGAGCCAATCGGCGGCGCGACGGATGTCTGCGCGGTGATTCGAGTCGGCGCTGACGCTGGGGATGCGCAGTAATTCGCGGAGGTCGGACTCGAACTGATCTTGGTGTTGGTCCAGGTAGGCGTCGAGATCGGGCATGGTTCGGTAGCGTTTTCGAGTTTTTCTGGAAGCGCGTGCGGCGGCGATCGGCAGACGTCTTTTGTGCCGACTCATCTTACGTCGCGCGATGGGGATCGCATAGCGCCGCTACATCACGACACGTTGGTCGTCACGACACGGTGATCGACGCGACACGGCGGACGGCGCGTCGGGCCGCCCAGCCCGCGGCGATCACTCCCATCGCGAGCAGCGCCATGCTCGACGGTTCGGGCACGAGCGCGGGCTGCATGTACGAGCCGGGAATCGGCGGCAGGCCCAGCAGCGAGAGGCTTAGATTGCCGGTGTCGCCGTTGCGCCACGGTTGTTGGGCGGCGCTGTAGTCGGGGCGGGTGAGGCCGGGATCGAAGCGGTTTGGGGAGAGGTCGTAGAGATCGCCGCCGGCGGGAAGGTCAGCCCCCCATACGAAGACCGGTACGTTGTAGTTGACGTAGGCGGTCGGATCGGTGTGAACTTGGACGCCGCCGCCGTGGTCGCCCGTTAGCACGATCGCCGTGTTGTCGCGGAGCGCCGGGCTGTTGTCGATGAGGTTGAAAACCTGTGCGAGGCGGTCGTCGATTGTCTTGACGGAGTCGTACCAGGCTTGATTCTCCCAGCCGCTGCCGTGGCCCGTCGAGTCCGGCTCGACGAGGTGCATGAACGTGTAATTCCGCGGCGTCGCGGTCATCGACGCGACGAAGTTCGAGACAATGCCGGCCGATCCGCCGTCGACGAGTTGGGCGAAGTCGATCTTGTCGCGGCCGTTGCTGACGCCGATCGCGTCGATCGCGCCGTTGGTGGCGTCGTAACTGCGGTCGAGGATTCCGAGCCGCGTCTTGCTGGCGTAGAGATTCGTCGACAGGCCGTTGTCGTGGACGACGTCGAAGGTGCTGTATTTGTACGGAATGGCGGGATTGCCGTTGGCGTGGATCGTGTGCGTCGCGCCGGGGAAATTGCTGGAATAGCCGTGGTGAACGGTGTTCGATTGGCCGGCGGGCTGATTGACGGGTCGGCCCGTGATCATGGAGATGTGATTGGGGACCGTTTCGGTGTAGTTAAAATCGCTGCGGGCGTTATAGGTGAATGCGCCTTCGGTTTGCAGTCGGCGGAAGCTGGGATACGTGGTCGAAGCGGGAAGCGGCGGATTGGCGACGATGCGTTGGAGAACGTCGCCGCGCAGCGCGTCGACGCTGATGTGTATGACGTAGTCGACTTCGGCGCGAGCGATGCCGCAGAAAATCAACGAAGATGCGACGAAGGCGACGAGCGACGTTTTGTTGCGAAACAAACGGTCCGAAATCATGGAAACCTCTGTGACGATGGTGGGAATCTGCGCGGCGAGGGCGGGGGTGCGCAGAGCGACCGTCCTCGGAACGCAGAACAAAAGGGCTAAGAGTCGCTCCGCCGATTTAGGGCGACCGTGAGATGGCGACGACGGCCTAGTGGCGCGCGGAGATTGCCGCGCGCAGGCTCGAACGTCACCGGCGGATGAGCATTAGCAGAAAGCCGCGATTGAATTGCGGCGGCCACCCAACCGCCTAAAGCTTCTTCGTACTCGCGAAGTGCAATGCCTCGCGGCACGAGCCGCATTTCTTATAGTCGAGCGCCAGATCGCAATCAAGGGTATTTCAAAATATCGAGAGTTTATTGCGAAGTTGCCGAACGACCGCGGGCGTTGGCAACCGTGCGCAGGCGACGTGGACCGGGACCGCGACTGCGACCGTTCCAGGCTGCCGCTCGCCATGGGACGGCATCGGGAGTGTATCAAAATGCTGCGCGCACCGCTTGTATCCACCCCCCAATCGCGGATATCGTTGAATTAGGGGTTCTGCCTTGTCTCACGTCGCACGCATGATCGCTTATCTCATCATTCGCGAAGGTTCGAAGTGGACTGATGTTTACCGCCTTGCTCCGGGCGAGGTGGTGACGATCGGTCGTGCGCCGACGAACCAAATCGTGGTGAAGGACGACCGGGCGAGCCGCGAGCATGCTCAGATATTTCTTTCCGGCGAGCAGTGGACGATCCGCGATTTGGATAGCCGCAATGGGACGTTCGTCGGTCACGATCAGGTCAAGGGTGACCACGCGTTGCGGCCGGGCAATATCGTGTGCATCGGCCAGGCGCAGATGGCGTTCGTCGTCGACTTGGCGGCGGCGCTGCCGGACTCGAGCGCCGTGTTCCGGCGGGCGGCCGCGATGGGAGAGACGGTCGTCGCGCCGCCGCGGCCTTACGACAGCGAGCACGTGCTCTCCGACGACGGGCCAGATGCGGCACTGATCACGCATCGCCGCGGCGAGACGAAGTTTCTGGCCGCCGACGACAAACTCGTCGACGAGCCGGCGGCCGATAGCACGCCCAAGGTCGGTCGGGCGGCGACGAAGCTGTGTCGGTTGGCGTTCGACTTGGCGCGTTCGGAAGATCTGGACACGATGGTCAACTTGGCGCTGACGCGGTTGTTCGAGGAAACGCACGTCGATGCCGGTGCCTTGTTGCTGTTGCCGCGCGACGGTAAGGACGCGGCGGACTCGCCTCCGGCGGCTGCGGATTTGCAAGTCGTCGCGTCGCGGAGCGATTCTTCGCATTCGTATCATCGGCCGAGCGATTTTCTCGTGACCACGGTGCTTCGCGAAGGCGAGGCCGTGCTGGCGCGCAACATCGTTGGCGACAGCAAGATTGGCATGCGCGACAGCCAGGGCGAGATTTTGGCGACGAGCATCATTTGCGCGCCGATTCGGCACGAGCACACGGTGCTGGGGTTCGTTCACCTTTATTCGACTGAGACGAATCGTCAGCCAGACCCGGACGATCTGGAATTCACGCTGGCCGTCGCGGATACGATGGCGGTGGCGCTGGACAATTTGAGCCGGCGGCAGGAGTTGGCGGAAGACCTCGATCACGTGCGGCAAGAGAACGTCCAGTTGCTCGAACGGCTTGGCTTGCAGAGCGAGATCGTCGGATCGAGCCAGGCGATGGTTGGCGTGGCGCAGGAGATCGCTCGCGCCGCGCCGAGCCGGGCGACCGTGCTGATTCGCGGCGAGAGCGGCGTCGGCAAGGAGTTGGTCGCGCGAGCCGTTCACTTTTCGAGTCCGCGGCGAAAAGGGCCGTTCATCTGTCTTAACTGTGCGGCGCTGACGGAGACGTTGCTGGAAAGCGAGTTGTTTGGCCACGAACGGGGCGCGTTCACCGGCGCGACCGTGCGGAAGATCGGCAAATTCGAGCAATCGCACGGCGGCACGCTGATGCTGGACGAGATCGGCGAGATGAGCCCATCGATTCAAGCGAAGTTTCTTCGCGTGCTGGAAGGGCATCCGTTCGAGCGCGTGGGCGGGGCGGAGTCGATTCACGCGGACGTGCGGGTGATCGCCGCGACGAATCGCGATTTGGAGAAAGACGTTGCCGAAAAGCTGTTTCGCCGCGACCTGTACTTTCGGCTGCGGGTGGTCGAGATGTTGGTGCCGCCGCTGCGGAAGCGGCCGGAAGACATCGTTGAGTTGGCAAATTACTTTTTGCAAAAGTTCATCGAGGAGACGGGCCGGAAGATTCGCGGTTATGCGCCGCTGGCGATCGAAGAGATGCAGCGGTATCGCTGGCCAGGCAACGTGCGGGAGTTGAAAAACGTCGTGGAGCGGGCGGTCGTGTTGAGCCGCGGGCCGTTTATCGAGCATACGGACTTGATGCTCTCGCAATTGGCCACGGCAGGCGACACCGCGGACATCAGCATGCCGCGAGGGCAGTTCGTCCCCACGTCGCTGGAAGAGATGGAGGCTCGACACATTCGGGCGACGCTGGAATCGACCGGGTGGAACAAGACGCAGGCGGCGTTGATTCTGAAGATCGAGCGTTCGACGCTGGACCGCAAAATTCGCCGCTATGGGTTGAAGCGGCCGGCGCA
>JAJDEG010000649.1 GCA_029259895.1 Planctomycetota bacterium | reverse complement strand
CGCATCGCCGCTTCGTGGACGAGCGCCGTCGGTTGGAGCGTGTGTTCGGGGCGCTCGTGGCGCATCAAGCCGCCGGCGATCGCGCGTAGCTCGCTGTAGACCAAGCCGAGCAAATCGTCGCGAGCACCGGCATCGCCTTCCTCAATCCGCGCGAGCAATGCGGTTACTTCGCCGGACGGCGACGGCATGGAAGGCTGCTCTGTCATCGAATCGGTCGATCCTTTTCAGTGCCTATCCCAAAACTGTAGGAGGCGAGTCCTTTCGCCGACAGAATCGCTTGACAGTACTTTCGGCGAAAGGATTCGCCTCCTACAGACTGCGGCAGACTCCGGTTGACGAAAAAACACCCATTGAATTCGCGCGAAATCGCGTGCCTCGCGCCGCGATCTTCATTATAGTAGCCAGCACAGTATCGTGGGCGTGCGCTTCGGCTGCGTCATTCATCAGCCAATTCTTCCTTTCGCCGCCGGTTGATGCGGGCCGGGCCAGTACTGGGTTTCGCCGGTAGCCATCGCGTGCGCGGTCGCGCGTGTCGTTCGGCGGCGAAAACTCGCGACGATGACCTCAGCGGACCGTGACCTCAGCGGACCGTCCTCGCAACCGACCATTGGGCGATCGCCTTTTTTCGGCGTTTTTCGCTACGGGTTTTCCGCGTGCTTTACGCACGTAGTCGTGCGGCGATCCTCCGGCGGCCTGTCCGTTCCTTGCCGGCTGAATCGGCGACGCTTTCGTTTGCCTCTCAATTACCCAGGATTCTTGCCATGTTTCGCGATCGAACGCCTTGGCGACATTTGCGAACTTTGCTGCGCGGCCCACTTGTTCGGGGAAAGAAGCGCTCCGTTCGGCAACGTCGCGCCCAACTCGAATCGCTCGAAGGGCGCTGCCTTCTCTCGGCCAATCATCCGGCGCTCGGCTCGTCGCCCGGTGCGGAAGAGTTGTCCGCCGAGACCGTGTCGGCCTTCACGAGTGGGATCAATGCGCTGGCCGACTACGGCGACGCCGCGAGTCTGGCCGGCGACCTGGGCCGTGCGTTGCCGTTGGCCGGCCAGTCGTTGGGCACGCTCGCACCGCTGGGCGATCTAATCCGCGAGCAACTCGTCGACGTCGCCGAAAACTATTTTTCAACCGACGCCACACCCACCGCTAGCGAGCTCGCCGCCGCGCTGTCGTCGGTCGGCGCGACGGCGCAAATCGTGGACGACCGCCTCGAGGTCGGGTTCTCGCTGCAAGCTAACGAAAACGCGAACGTCGATCTCGACCTGTCCGACGCCGCCGCGCCGAGCGGTCTCGACGTACAAGGGACGATCGCCGCATCGGCCGATACGTCGTTTGATTTGGCCGGCGTGCTGGCCGTCGATCTATCGCTACTCGACTCGCCCGGCGAAGCGTTCTACGTCGCGCTGTCGACGCAGCCGACGGTTTCCACCAACATTTCCGCGTCGAACGCGAGCGCCGCCGCGCAGTTCGGCTTGCTCGAAGTCGGCATCGATGGCGCCACGATCGACGTCACCGCGTCGGTCACCGCTGCGCCGGCCGATCCGAATGCCGACGGCCGAGTGACCGCGTCGGAACTCATCGAGCAATCTTCGCCGGCCGCCATCGCGACTGCGGGCAACTCGTCGCTGTCGGCAACGCTGCCCATTGCGGCCCAACTCGGCACGCACGATTTCAACCTTGCGGCGTCGCCCCGCGTGACGCTTCTCGACGCCAACGTCTTCGACGCAAACGCCGCCGACGCGCAAGCCGTCGACTTCGCCGCGCTGGCGAGCCTCGCCAACATAACGGTCGACGATCTGACGGGCGTGCTCAGCCAGGTGTCGGCGTGGCTCGCCGACGCCAGTTCGTCGGACACGCTTGCCGCCGCTGCGCCGTTTGCCAAAGACGCGTCGCTCGGCGGGCTACTCGACTTCGCGGCCGGATTCGGCGCGGACGTGCTCGGCCCCGCCACGGGTGGCGATGAGGGCGGCGGTCCGGCGTTTTCGTCGATACAGCAGTTCCTGTCGCTCGTGCCAGCTATCGCCGCCGTGGACTTCGATCCGGCCAGCAGCGAACTGACGTTCGACCTAGGCTTCGACCACACGCTGGCCGGCGTCGCCGCGCCGCTGGCGTTCGACGTCGATCTCGGCGATCTCGGCGGCATTTCCACGTCGAGCACGCTCTCGCTCACCGCCACGGTCCACGGTCAGTCGACGCTTGGCATCGACCTGTCGCCGCTTGGCGACGGCTTCGTGCTATCGAACTCGACGCCGCTGTCGTTGCTGAACGGCGGCGCGGGTGTGTTGGTGAACATCGGCGTAACGGCGGCTGGCGCAGCGCCGCAGGACGGCCAGCTTGCCAGCGATGTCGTTCTCAATCTCGCCATCGGCGGCGATGCAGCCGTCAACGTGCCCGTTGCGGTGGTTGCCGCGGACACCAGCGACAATCTCGAAGCCGGTGATTTGGTCGACGACCTCAACGATGCGCTGGTCGCCGCGGGCGTTTCCGCAACGGTCGAAGCCACGCTGGAAGACGACGGCCGCATTACGCTCATTACGATCGGCGCGTCGATCCGGTCGCTGCAAGTCACCGGCGGCATTGCGCTCGGCTTCTCGGCTGCGCAATCCGGCGACCGCGACGACATTCGCATCAGCTTGCGGGACGGCACGACCTTTACCGCCAGCATCGACGCGACAAGCACCGTTGGCGATGTGCTCGCCGCCATCAGCGCCGCGTCGCCTGGACCGGCCGCCTTCGAGGCATCGGTCGACGCCGAGACGTCGAACCGCTTGCGATTGATCGACCACACCACGGGCACGCTACCGTTCGCGGTCGAGGCGGCTGACGGTTCGCTTGCGCCGCTGAGCCTCGGCATTCTGGGCGTCGACAGCGACGGCGATGGCCAGATCGTCGGCGAAGCGCTGCACGGCGACACGCTTGCCGAGCACGTGTTCCTCGCGTCGACCGAGTTGAGCGGTTCGATCGACGTCGCCGCCGCGGATATCGACGCCGCCGCCAACTTCGGCTTCGTCGGGGTCCGCGTCGAAAACGGTTCCGCCACGGGCACGATCTCCGCCACGGTTCGTCCGACGGACAACAGCGGCCCCGCGCCCGTGCCGCGCGATCGCATTTCGCTCGCCGAAGCATACGAGGCGCTGTCCGGCGGTGATCCGACGCTCGGTCTCGACCTAGCGCTCGGCGGTTCGGCCGACTTCGATTTGCCGGTCGTGCTCGATGGTCCGATGACGGGTCTTTCGCTCAGCGGTGCGAGCATCGACGTAAACGTGCCGGACCTCGGCGATCTGGGCAATGTCTCGTTGTCGACGACCAACTTTGGCAGCGTGCTCGACCTGTCGGAGCTTACGCTCGTCGACATCATCGACGCGGTGCAGGGCGTCGTCACCTACGTCGCCGAGATCGAAGGCCTCTCCTCGGTCGACTTCACGCTGCCGCTGCTCGACGTCAACCTCGCCGACTTCGTCGCCTTTGCCCCGCGACTCAATGCGTTTCTCGACGAGCTGGGCGAAGTTGCGTCCGGCAATCTGCAAGGCGTCGAAGAAGTCGTCGAGGACTTGCTCGGTTTTGCGGATGATCCTATCGTGCAGCCGCCGCGCGATCCGGCCAACCCAAGCGATGACGACCGCGACCACGCGGCGGTCACGCTCCGCTTCGACACCAGTGTGCCCGGTGCGCCGGCGGTGCGGCTCGAATTCGCGTTCACGAAGTCCGCCAGCCAGGATATTCCGCTGGCGTTCGATCTGACGACGCTCGGCATCGCGGCCGTCGGCGATTTGGTCGACGTCCGCGGCGACGCCAAGCTCGCCTTTGAAGCCGGCGCGACACTGACGCTCGCAACCGGCGTCGATCTGGCCGACCCGCTCGCGCCGCGACCGTTCCTCGACGACTCGACGGGCGTGCAGTTCTTCGCCAAGGCGCTGGGCAACGATATTAACTTCGACGCCTCGGTCGGGCCGCTCGGTTTGTTTATCCGCTCCGGCCAAGCCGGCATCAACGACACCGGCGCAGGCAGCAACAACCCGGCGACGCTCACGTTCACGCTAGCCGACGACGGCGACGGCCGGCACTACTTCACCGAAGACCTCCTCGGCGACATCACCACC
>JAJDEG010000648.1 GCA_029259895.1 Planctomycetota bacterium | reverse complement strand
GTGGTCGGTCGAAGCGATGCGATCGCCGCAATGCCGGCCGAGCGGCCCGTCGACCCGGCCGAAGTCGTTGCCACGGTGTTCCACAGCTTGGGCTTCGACCTGGAAACGAAGCTGCCCGGCCCGGCGGGACGGCCGTTCCCGCTGGTCGACTTCGGGACGCATGAGATCAAAGAACTATTCTAGCGCGGCGAATCGCGCTGCCGCCGGGCCTGCCCGGGGGTATCGATGGCGTCTCGTTGAAGACGCTTCTCGTTGGCTCTCAACGGTGGCTCACGACGGTGATCGACCGTCGCTTGCAGCGTCGTGGCTTGACACTTCCGCTCGACAGCGATACACACAGGGGGGAAAATCTCGCCGTTCCGCCTTCGAGCCGATGGTCGGCTTGGGCGTTGGACGCGATGTGGAACTCTTGCACGGATAGGATGCCATGGGCGATCCGATAACCATTGCCATTTTTGCCGTCGTTATCATCATCGGACTGGTGGTGACAGCAATCTTTGCCAGCTATTTTCGGCTCTGGATTCAGTCGGTAACGACGGGCGCGAACATCACGATCTTCGACTTGATCGGGATGACGCTGCGAAAGGTGCCGGCGCGGATTATCGTGCGCAGCAAGATCATGGCCGTTCAGGCGGGCTTGGACGACGAGTCGGGGATCACGTCTCGAGCGCTCGACGCCCACTTTCTGGCCGGCGGTAACGTGCCGAAGGTGATCATGGCGATGATTGCGTCGAGCAAGGCGAAGATCATTAATCTCGACTTCCGCACGGCGACGGCGATCGATTTGGCGGGCCGCGACGTGCTCGACGCGGTCAAGACGAGCGTGTATCCGAAAGTGATCGATTGCCCTGCCCGCAACGGCCCGCGACAAACGCTCGACGCCGTCGCCAAGAATGGCATCCAACTCAAAGTTCGCGCTCGCGTTACGGTGCGAACGAACTTATCGCAGTTGATCGGCGGAGCGACCGAAGAGACGATCATCGCCCGCGTCGGCGAAGGGATCGTCAGTGCGATCGGCTCGGCGGGTTCGCACGCCGAAGTGTTGGAGAATCCAGACCGCATTTCAAAGGCCGTGCTGGCGCGGCGGCTCGATTCGCAAACGGCGTTTGAGATTGTGTCGATCGACATCGCCGACATCGACGTGGGGGCGAACATCGGCGCGCGGCTACAAGCCGATCAGGCCGAGGCCGACACGCGCGTGGCTCGCGCGGCCGCCGAAAACCGACGTGCGATGGCCGTCGCCCAAGAGCAGGAAATGGTATCGTCGATGGAGGAGAGCCGGGCGAAAGTCGTGGAAGCCGAGGCCGAAGTGCCCAAGGCGATCGCCGACGCATTCCGTAGCGGCCGGTTGGGCGTCATGGATTACTACAAGCTGCGGAATATGCAGGCCGATACGGACATGCGACTCTCGATCGCTACGCCGACGCAGACCACGGCGTAGCGACGAAAATGGCGCTTTGTCGCTCGGCCGTTCGGCGTATAATTGCATCGGCAAGCGGGTTGGCTGGCGAAAACGGCTGGTCAGTGGAACGACCCCGATCGAAAGCGTGCGATGATGTACGGCATGTATCCAATTCTAGCGGACGTTGGCGAAGTAATCAGCGCGCTGGTTCCGGTCGTGATCTTCGTCATTTGGGTCATCGGTCAGATCTCCAACCGTGCGAAAGAGGTTCCGGCCAAGCCGGTTCGGCGGCCGGAGCGCCGCCCTGAGCGGCGCGCGGCTGACGACTGGGCGAATCGAGAGGACGAGGACGACGACGTCGTCATGGCGCAGCCAGCTGGCGGCGACAAGGCTGGCGGCGACAAGGGTACGGTGTTCAACGAAATCGAGCAGTTTCTTGCCCGCGCTCGCCAGCAAACGCAGCAAGCGGCGGGACAGCGTCCGCTGGTGGCCAAGCCCCTCGCGGCGGAACCGGTGGTCGCGGAATTGGCCGGGCCGCGGCGCGGACTGGGCGGCGCCATGCCTTCGTCGCCGGGATCGCTTTCCAGCCGCAAGCAAGTCGCCTCGCACGTCAAGACCTATCTGGATACGTCGGACATCGACGCCCAGGTCGAATTGCTGGGCGACTCGGTCGAGATCGCCGACGACGTGATGGAGGCGCACCTTAAGGAGGTGTTCGACCATCGAATCGGGACGCTGCAACAATCGGCGGCGGATACGCAGGCCTCTAGGCACGCGGCGTCGAACGCCCGAAAGCGAGCCACGGGAGAAAGCGTGATGGCCCCTCCGGTCGATTTTGCCGCCCTGCTGGCCAATGCCGGCGACCTGCGCAAGGCGATCGTACTCAACGAGATTCTTCAGCGTCCGGTAGAACGCTGGTAGTGAGCAGGCCGCAGGCGGCAGATTTTTGGCCGCCGGGGAGATGCGCGGCGCGGTTTGCTGCGCGGGCGGAACGCTGCGCGACGGGTTGCCAATCGCCGTGGCGTGGGCAAAGATGGTCCCGTTACGGCGTTTCGCTTTCTCGTTCCGCGCCCCCTAGCCCCCAGTTTCTCGATGACGATTCCCGCGATATCTCCCGGCAAGACGCGACTCGGTTGGATTGGAACCGGCGTGATGGGCACCAGCATGTGTGGCCATTTGATTGCCGCCGGTTATGGCGTAACGGTGTTTTCGCGCACCAAGAGCCGCGCCGAGCCGCTCGTTTCCAAGGGAGCGACGTGGGCGGCAAGTCCAAAGGCGGTCGCCGAAAACTCGGACGTCGTGTTCTCGATCGTTGGCTTTCCCAGCGACGTTCGCGAGGTGATGCTCGGCCAGAACGGCGCGCTGGCCGGGAGCAAGTCGGGCAACGTGCTCGTCGACATGACGACCAGTCAACCGGCGCTGGCCGTGGAAATTGCTGAGGCGGCGAAGGGCAAGGGCGTGCATAGCGTCGATGCGCCGGTGTCCGGCGGCGACGTCGGCGCGCGCGAGGCGCGGCTGTCGATCATGATCGGTGGCGAGGCGGACGCGGTCGCCGCGCTCACGCCGCTGTTCGAGGTGATGGGGAAGACGATCGTGCATCAAGGCCCCGCCGGCGCGGGTCAGCACACGAAAATGGTCAACCAAACGTTGATCGCCTCGGCCATGATCGGCGTGTGCGAAGCGTTGCTATACGGCCACAAGGCCGACCTCGATCTAAAAACCGTCATGCAGTCGATCGCCAGCGGCGCGGCCGGCAGTTGGTCGCTCACCAATCTGGGCCCACGCATCATCGACAACAACTTCGATCCGGGGTTTTACGTCGAGCACTTCATCAAGGACATGGGCATTGCGCTGGAAGAGGCGCGGCGGATGAACTTGGCATTGCCCGGTTTGGCGCTGGCTCATCAACTGTACGTCGCGCTGGCGGCGCAAGGGCACGCGCGCGACGGGACGCACGCGCTACAAATGGCGCTGGCGAAGCTTTCGGGCGTTGACTGGAAGTCGCGTTAGCTCTGTCTGTCGCAGGGTGGTGGGCCTCACTTCGTTCGACCCACCCTACGTGAGTTTCGCACGTGCGCTCGGCCGCTCGAATTGGATCCGCTCGATCAGCACGGCCGAGTTTCCGCTGGCGTCGCGATAGGCCGAGATGGCGGAGAGCGCGGCCATGGCGTGTTCGTAGTGCAGGTGGGGATCGAAGTGCAGCTTGACGTCGAAGTCGCGTCGTAGGTTGGACGGCCCTTCCGTTCCGACCAATTGCAACACGTAACGGTGCAACGCCGTCGCATCCGCGCCGAGTGAGCGATGATTGACGCGAATGTCGATCAATTTGCCTTCGCGGTCGGCGACGAGGTGGACGTGCATCGTTTCTTCGAGCGGCACTTCGACGCTTGGGTTCGCGGAAGCGGCGGGCATCGTCACGCCGAAGTCCCCCTCCGGCACGGCAACGCGGAACGTGAGGATGAAAAACGCGAGCAACTGAAACACGATATCGATCATCGGCGTCATCGCCGACTCGCGGCGGTTCGGTTCGGCAGAGGATTTGCGTGCGAACTGCATGGGATTGATCCGTGGGCGTAGCATGTCGCCGATGTGGGGCGCGAGCGCGCAGGCGGCAGCCGTACATCGTCCAAAGTCAGTTCGCCAAGAGCAACGAGAATTATTGCCCGGCGAAGACAGATCGGTGGAATTGCGCAGCGAGGGCCGCTTGCCAAACCGCACCGTTGCTACAGCGAGAGCCGTTGGCGGTTGATCTTCACGGCCACCCAGAAACCGGCGCAGATGCCGATGGCCACGCCGAGGCAGCCGAAGAGCAGCAGGAATGCGTCGCTGCCAAGCAGCGTGGACAGCAATTGGCCGGCCGCCAATCCGATCAGCGTGACGGAGAGGAACGTGGCGAAGCCCGCGGCCCGCGCGGCGATGCCGAGCAAGAGCGAACGAACGAACGCGCCGGTCTTGGCGACGGTGCTTAGTGAGCGGCCCCGCTTGGTTTCGCGACGAACGGCGCGCGACGTTTGCACGAGCGCGGGGGCGACGAGCAGCGTCACCGTGATGCCAAGTCCCTTGTTGATCGCAAACGCACCGGCACACAGTACGACCGCCAGCAAAGCGAGCAGGCCCAGCCCCAGTTCGAGACGAACGATGCGGCGGCGCATGGCCTGCGTCATCGTCGACCCGATCGTCGATTCACTCGATGCATCAAGGGCAAAACCGCCGGGCAGCGCGATCGCCCCGTCGGAGACCGAAGCCTCGATAATCGAATCGCCGCAGAACCAGCAAGCCGCAATCGCGGCAGTGGTTTCGGTTCCACAAGTGGCGCAACGAACGCGTCGGGCCATACAACACTCCCTCTTTCCGCTGCTGCCAAAACGTACTCGCCCCTTAAGTCACAAAACCGAATCTTCGCGGCGGTATCGTGCTAACTCTATTTGTACGCGAGACGCCCACGTAGTCTAGGTGCCGCGGACTGCCCGCGGACGACCCGTGGACAACGGCGCATACAGCCCGTGGGGGCATTTTCTGTTACCATGCTGTAGCCTAATCGCGGACCGCGTCGTCCGTCAAATCGCACCGCAGGAATTCTCCGGAACGCAGCATGACCGACAGACACGTTGACTCGCGAAAGGGTGACTCGCCACAGGGGCGCTCGCCCGACGGCGGCACGCGACACAATGACTCGCTCGACGGCTTGATCGCCGCCCCGCATACGCCGTTTGCCGAAAACGGGCAACTGCGTCTGGAAGGCGTCGAGCCGCTGGCCGCGCATCTGGCGGCGACAGGCGTCGCCGGGGCGTTTATCGCGGGGACGACCGGCGAAGGGCTGTCGATGTCCGTCGACGAACGGCGGGCACTGGCCGAAGCCTGGGCGCCGGCAGCAAGCAAGCACGGGTTGCGGCTGGTCGTCCACGTGGGCGCGGCGGCGCAGTGCGACGCGGTTGCGTTGGCGGAACATGCTAAGAGCGTCAAGGCCGATGCGATCGCGGCGATGGGACCGCCCTACTATCGGCCGGCGACGGTCGACGATCTGGTCGCGTTCTGCGTGCCGATCGCGGCGGCGGGCGGTAGCTTGCCGTTCTACTACTATCACATACCCGACTGGACCGGCGTGCGGCTGCCGATGGATGCGTTTCTGCGGCAGGGACGCGAGCGAATCGCGACGCTGCGGGGCCTGAAATTCACCAGTTCCGACCTGGCGCAGTATCAGCTTTGCGCGCGGCTGGACGGCGGGGCGTTCGACATTCTCTTCGGCAGCGACGAGATCATGCTGGCGGCGCTGGCGGTGGGCACGCGGGGTTTCGTCGGGAGTACGTACAACTTCGCCGCGCCGCTCTACCATCGCGTTCGCAAGGCATTCGAGGCCGGCGATTTTGCCGCGGCACGGGCGTTGCAAGAAACGTCGGTGCGGATGGTTGGCGAGATCGCAGCGCTTGGATTCTTGGCCGCCTCGAAGCGACTGATGCGCTATGTGGGTGTCGAATGCGGGCCGGTGCGATCGCCACTTGCCGATGTACCGGCGGAGAAAATCGCTGCGCTTGCCGCATCGCTCGAAAAGCTCGGAGCGATCGATCTTGCCGGCACCTCGGCCGCACACTTGGTCAAGGCTAGTTAGGAGAATCGCGAATGAAAACCGTAGATTGCATCGCGCGTGTGTTGACGCGTGCCACATTCGCCGCGATCTACTCGATCGTGCTTGTCGAGGGTGCCACGGCCGAAGCACCGCCGCGAGGGTACTCGATTCCGCTGATCGACTTGGCCGACCAAACCGAGCGGCAGGTGATCGTCGATCGCGAACCGGGCCAATACCTGGGGCATCCGACGACCGTGCTGCTCGAAAACGGCCAGACGATGCTGTGCGTCTATCCGAAGGGACACGGCCGCGGGGCGATCATCTACAAACGGAGCACCGACGGCGGATTGACGTGGTCGGAGCGACTGAGCGTCCCGGAGAGTTTCGCGACCAGCAAGGAAACGCCGACAATTCATCGCGTCGTTGACGCGGCCGGCAAGAAACGGCTGATTCTCTGGTCGGGCCTGTATCCGGCCCGGCTGAGCGTTTCCGAGAACGACGGTCGGTCGTGGTCCGAGTTGAAACCCGCCGGCGATTGGGGCGGCATCGTCGTCATGGGAAGCGTCGTGAAGCTCACCGATAAGCCGGGCCATTACCTGTCGCTGTTTCACGACGACGGGCGTTTCTTTGCGGCCGGCGGCAAGCGGGGCAAGGACTTTACGCTCTACAAGACGTTCTCGGCCGACGGCGGACTTTCGTGGAGCACGCCTGGGGCGATTCTTAAGCGCGGCGACGTTCATCTCTGCGAGCCGGGCGCGGTCCGTTCGCCGGATGGAAAGGAAATCGCCGTGCTGCTGCGAGAGAATTCGCGGACCCGCAATGCGTTCGTCATTTTCTCGCGCGACGAGGGCCAAACTTGGAGCGAGCCGCGCGAGCTGCCCGGCTCGCTCACCGGCGATCGGCATACGGCCCAGTACGCCCCCGACGGCCGCCTGTTCATTTCGTTTCGCGACATGTGCCACGACAGCCCGACCAAAGGCGATTGGGTGGCGTGGGTCGGCACGTACGAAGACATCGCCGAGGGCCGCGAGGGGCAGTACCGCGTCCGCCTGATGGACAATCGCAAAGGGACCGACTGCGCATACCCCGGCGTCGAAGTGCTGTCCGATGGGACGATCGTCACGACCACGTACGGACATTGGACCGCGGGCGAAGCGCCGTACATTGTCAGCGTGCGCGTGAAACTTGATGAGATTGACGCGTTGGCGAAGTCGACCGGCGGAAAGTAAATCCGTCGGCGAGATAAGGACATTCGTGCGATTGGCGGCGGCGCGATGGCTAGGATGCGACAGGGAATCGTATGCCGCTGCTTAGTGTTGGTGGCGTTCTTGCTGCCAACGGCGGCGAATCTTTCGGCCGACGAGTTGCTGCGCTGGAATACACTTCCGCCGTTGCCCGACGCCGAGGGCTTTGCCGGCATGGCGGCTGGGGTTTCCGACGGCAAACTGATTGCGGCTGGCGGGGCGAATTTTCCGGCTGGCTATCCTTGGCAGGGCGGGGCGAAGGCCTGGTACGACGGGATCTTTGTGCTC
>JAJDEG010000647.1 GCA_029259895.1 Planctomycetota bacterium | reverse complement strand
ACGGCGGCCAGGGTTCGCTGTACAACATGGAATTGCTCTACAACCCCAACGGCACGGTCGACGGCAATCCGGAAAGCCTGAAGCTCAACAATCCGTACAACCACACGAACGGCACCGTGGTGATCGCGGATCGCGGCGACGACAAGGAAACGTATCGTTGGAACTTTCAGATGCGTAACGCCCGCGGGCGGGACGATTATGGTCCGCTCGTGGAGTTGATGCAGGCGTTTAGCTTGAGCGGTTCGGCACTGGACGCCGCGACGCAGCAAATTATGGACGTCGATCAGTGGATGCGCACGTGGGCGATGTTCTCGCTCAACGGCAACGACGATCTGTATACGCGGGTGTTCGATCACAACTATCGGATGTTCGTGCGGCCGGAGGACGGCAAGATCATCGGCATGCCGTGGGACTTGGATCGGGCGTTTCAGATTGCGACGAACGCACCGTTGTGGGGCGACGAGAATCTGCGCAACGTAATCGAGTTGCCGACGAACAAGCGGCTGTTCTACGGGCACGCGCACGACATCATCAACACGACGGCCAACGCCGAGTATATGACGACGTGGGCGACGCATTTCGGCCAGCTCACGGGGCAAAGCTTCGCCGCGCAAGTGAGCTACATCTCGGCGCGGAGCAGCTTCGTGCTGGGTCAGCTTCCGGGTGAGTTCGCGTTTTCGATCGCGACCGCCGATCCGCTCGACGTGGGCGCGGCGTCGACGGCCACGATCGGCGGCCGGGCGTGGGTCGATGTGCGCGAGATTCGCGTGGCGGGGAGCGTGTTGCCGCTCGATATCACTTGGAACGTGACGCCGCAGGGAACTTCCGCGGCCGGACCGTGGGCCGACGGTTGGCAGGCGACGATCCCGGTCGATACGTCGACGGGCCTCGTCACGCTGCTAGCCTTCGACCACCAGGGGAACCTCGTCGGCACGGATACGATCACGATTAGCAGCACGGCGCCGCGGCCGATCGTCGATCAACTTCGCATCGTCGAGTTGATGTACAACCCGCCGGGCGGCGGCGACGGCGAAGAATATCTGGAGATCATGAACGTCAGCGCGACGCCGATCGCGAGCCTGGCCGGCGTTCACTTCAACGGCGGACTAACGTTCACGTTTGGCGACGTGCCGCTGGCGGCGGGCGAGAGGGCGGTGATCGTTCGCGATGCGGCCGCGTTCGAGGCACGCTACGGGACGGGCGTCAATGTCGTCGGCGAGTATACCGGCTCGGCGCTCGATAACGGCGGCGAGGAGTTGACGCTCGTCGACGGCGACGGCGCGCTGGTGCAGCAATTCACCTACGACGACACCGGCGATGGCTGGCATCCGACGACCGACGGCGACGGCTATTCGCTGGTCGTCCTCGACGCTGGCGGAGAGACCAGCAGTTGGAACGACGGCGCGGCTTGGCGAGCGAGCCGCGAAGTGGGCGGTTCGCCGGGCGAGCGCGATTTGTACTTGGGCGATTTCGACGGCAACGACCGCGTCGATCTGGTCGACTTGGTGTTCTTGCAATCTCGGCTGGGAACGGCGGCGGGTGCGACGCGATCGACGGGCGACCTTACGGGCGATGGCGCGGTCAACCGGAGCGACGTCGCGGCGCTGGCGGCGCGATTCGGACGTGTCGCGACACCTTCGAGCCTCGGCGGAAGCCCCGCCGCAGCCGCGGCGGTTGTCGTGGAGCGTCAACTCGATCAACGGCCTGTGCGACGGGGTGCGTTGGTCGCCGCTCGCGTGGATCGAATCTTGGCCGACTCGGAACTGGCGCCAGGCCGGCGTAGGAGTCGGCACGTCGGTTCGATGGACGACACTGCGGCGGTGGACGCTTCGGCGGTGAGTGCTACGGAGATGGGTGCGGAGTCTAATCTTCGTGCCCGACGAGTGTCGCGGAGCTTGGGATTGGAGGATTTCCGTCTTGAAGGTTCCGGGCATCGGCGGCCTGGCTAGGCGACGGCCGCGAACGGCGATCGAACGGCGTCCGAGGGCGCATCGGTGAATGCGCGGTGGCTCGGCGGAGTCGTGTTTTGTGGCGGTCGTGCGTCGCGCGATGCTCGAATCAGGGTTCGGGCGTGGTATAATCTCGCCCTGTCGACGCCGCTGCTCAGGGGGGCCGGGCGCGACGGGTCCGGGCGCGTCGAGGAACCGAGAGACTTCGTACCGACTTTCACGATCGCCTCATGTCGCAACGTTCCTTGTCATTGCGGCTGTGGTATACGTTCTTGAAGTTCGTGTGCCAGGTGTTGGCCGTGTTGGTGTTTCGGATACGCTCCTTTGGGCGCGAAAACGTTCCGGAGACTGGCGGCGGCCTGGTGATGTCGAATCATCAGAGCAATATGGACCCGGTACTCGTTGGGTTGTCGACGAGACGGCGGCTCAACTATCTGGCCCGCGAAACGCTGTTTGGGTTCGCACCGTTTCGGTGGCTGATCCATTCGCTCGACGCGATCGCGATCGACCGCGAAGGGCTGGGGCTGTCTGGCTTGAAGGAAACGCTGCGGCGGCTGAAGCGGGGCGAATTGGTGCTGATGTTTCCGGAAGGGACGCGGACGTGGGATGGGGAATTCGCGACGCTGAAGCCGGGCTTTTGCGCGCTTGCGCGGCGGGCGAATGTTCCGCTCGTGCCGGTGGCGATCGATGGTGCGTTCGAGGCGTGGCCGCGCAGCCGGATGCTGCCGCGGGCGAGGGCGGTGCGGGTTCAATTTGGCCCGCCGCTTTGGCCGAGCGACATGGAGCGGCTCGACGACGCGGCATTGGTCGCGGAGATCGAAGGGCGGATGAAAGCGTGCTTCGAGGCGGCCCGTCGGCATCGGCGCGAGATTGGGTGAAGCCGACGATCGAGATGCGCTGCCAAACAAAAAAAGCCTCCGCAGGTGGGGCAGGTACCCGCGAAGGCCGAGCGACGGGCCGAAACCCATCGTTCATGTTGGTGGATGGTAGCAGTTTGGCTTCCCTCCGACAAGATAAATCATGCCCTGCGGAAGGGAAGGATCGTCCCCATGCTCGTGCGCCGTGACTAATGCGCTCAACACTCGAACGCGGACGGCCGGTGCCGTTCCGATCGTGCGGATTTGTGTCCGACGGGCACGCATGCGTTCAATCGCAACCCTAGCATTTTTTCGTGGCTGGGGTGGGCGGATATTCCGCGAAATGGGTCGGGGGCGGAGAAAGCCGGCGACGGGAGAACGGAAAAATGGGAGAACGGCGTCCGTTCGGCGAACGCGGCACGAGTCGCGGGACGAATCGATGGGCGCGATTCTTGCCCGCTGCGGCCATTTGCCGGTGAGCATTCGACGTGTTCAGTCGGGTGCCCAATCCAGGCCCGTCGCGTGTTTGATGCGATTTTCGAAATCGCCGATCAGGCCGCCGATGACGTCCCACTCGGCGCGGCGGCGAACTTCGATGTCGCCCTGGCGATTGACGCGAACGACCGATTCGTCGCTGACGCCGGCGGCGCGGAGTTCTTCGGGCGAGATTTCGCCGGGTTCGAGGACACTGGCCAAGGTTCGGCCGCTAATCGTAATGAAGTTCATACCAGGCGTTCCTCGCTATTCCGTGAATCCGCCGCCGCGTTCGACGCGTCGTGCTCTTCGAGTTAATCCGAATCTGTGAGGCCGACGACCCAAGTTTTGCGATACGCCGGGGCTTTTCGCGAGTGGGCGCGGCAAATGGGTTGCTTTGCCGGTCGCGTCAGACGGCAGATGTGAGGAACCGACGGACGCGGAGCCGAGGCTATGATAACGCCCGGCGGCGGTTGCGTCACTCTCATTCGCCGACGTTCGGAGGAGGGAATTCGCCGCGGAGTGGCCGAGGGTTGGTGGAATCGAACTACCCGTCGTGCTGCCCGCGCGATATTCTTGAAGGGACGTTGGATGTTGCGGTTGGCGGGCGTTGGTGGATGGCCGGGGGGCCTGCTGCGTCTTGCGTGGATTGCCCCGGGTGAATTCGCGGGGGGTGAAGTTGGGAGTTGTTCGGCGCTTATGGGACTTTACGACCGCGACTACTATCGAGAGGAGCAGCCGCG
>JAJDEG010000646.1 GCA_029259895.1 Planctomycetota bacterium | reverse complement strand
GCTCCGGCCGCGGCTCCCGCAGCACCGGCGGCTGGCGATGGACTTTGCGGCACAGCGGCCGCTTGCTGCCCCGGCTGCATTGCCTGTTGGATCATGCCGGGCATCATCATTCCGAAGCCGGCACCCATGCCCATGCCCATCGCTCCGCCTGCGCCGCCGCCTTGCTGCGCCATGTTGGCCATGCTGTTGGCCGTTTGAAACTTTAGATAGGCGTTCAAATCGCCGACCGCGCCCATCGAGCTGCGGGCGTCGATCGCTTTTTGCACTTCTTCGGGCGGCGTGATCGAATTGATGAAGAAGTCGACCAGCTCCAGGCCGTACTTGCCGAACTCGTCCGAGAGCTTCGCGCGCGTGCCAGCGCCGATCTCGTCGAACTTGGCCGGTAGATCGAGCATGCCGATGCCCGCGGTGCCGAGCAGATCGGTCAACCGCGCGACGATCAAGTCTTTCAGGTACGACGCGATCTCGTCGGTGGAGTACTTGCCTTGCGTGCCCACGAGCGTGCCGACGAGTAGTTTGCCGTCGACGACGCGGAACGCATATTTGCCGAAGCTCCGCAGCCGGACCATGCCAAAGTCTTTGTCGCGGACGATGATCGGCTGCCGGGTGCCCCATTTCTGATCGAGAAACGTCTGCTTGCCGACGAAATAGACCTGAGCCTGAAACGGCGACTTTTCCCAGGGACTAGTGAGCAGCCGCGTGAGGATCGGCACGTTCATCGTGGTGAGCGTGTGCCTGCCCGGCCCGAAGGAATCGAGCGCCTTGCCGTCGCGGAAGAAGATCGCCTCTTGATTTTCCTGTACGATCAACTGCGCGCCGACCTTGATGTCGGCCGAACCTTCCTGCGGAATGCGATGCACGATCGACGTGTTGGCATTGTCGAAATAGTCGAGGACTTCCAGGCGCAGGCCCATGAATGAGTTCCTTGCGGCGCGAAGTGAATTGGATTTGGACGTGAATGCGACTGCTGGCCGGCGCTCGCGGCTCGACTAGTAGTCGCCGAAACGCTATTTTTGCCGGTCCGACGTTCCGGCACAACCGGCAGGGGGGCGAACTCGATGCGCCGTCTTGATGCGCCGTCTATTCGCCTCGCCGTTTATTCGCTTATTCGTCGCGAGGGCCTCGAATCTTGGAAAACGCCAGCCGTCGATCTAAACTTAAGCCTGCCGAAAACGCCAATGCGTTTGCATTGCCCGCTAGCCTCGTTCGCTCCGCTCCAATCGCTTCCAACCGGAATCCACCATGAAAACAGCGAATTCGCGCGTCGCGCTGCCGACTTTGACCGCCATGGCGATCGTCCTCGCCCTGTCGCCATGTGTGGGCGACGCTCTTGCCGCCGACGCGGTTAGCGGCGACCGAATTGAGTTTAAGAAGACGGTCCTCGACGTGAAGTTTCGCAGCGAAGGCGTCGCCGTGGCCGATTTCAATCGCGACGGTAAGCTCGACGTCGCCGCCGGTCGCGTCTGGTATGCAGCGCCCGACTGGAAGATGCACGTCGTCGAAGGCGAGGGCAAGGACTTCGATCCGAACGGTTACAGCGGCAGTTTTTGCAATTTTGCCGACGACCTCAACGGCGACGGCTGGGCCGATTTGATCGTCGTCGACTTTCCCGGCACGCCGACGTATTGGTACGAGAATCCAAAGAAGGCCGGCGAGGCATGGAAGCGGCACGTCGTGGCCAAAGTATCGAACAACGAAAGTCCGACGTACCTCGACGTGGACGGCGACGGAAAGCGGGAGTTGGTGATGGGCATCGCTCCGGCCGACGCGGTCGATGGACCCCAGCGGCAAATGGCGATTCTCTCGCCAGCCGAGGATCCGGCCGCCGAATGGACGGCTCGTATCGTTTCCGCCAAGGCCCCGCCGGGCACGGTTCGCTACGCCCACGGGCTTGGCGTCGGCGACGTGAACGGGGACGGACGCAACGACGTGTTGGTGAAGGAAGGCTGGTGGGAGTCGCCGGAGAAGAGTTCCGCGTCGCCGTGGCCATTCCATGTCGCTCCGTTCGGCGCGGATTGCGCCCAGATGTACGTCTACGATTTCGATGGCGACGGCGACAACGACGTGCTTTCGAGCAGCGCCCATCAAGTCGGCATCTGGTGGCACGAGCAGACGAAAGACGATGCTGGCAAGGCGGCTTGGAAAACGCACGAGATCGAGCGTAGCTTCTCGCAGACGCACAGCATGATGCTGGCCGACATCAATGGTGACGGCCTGCCGGACTTCGTGACGGGGAAGCGCTGGTGGGCGCACGGTCCCAAGGGAGACATCGACCCGAACGCTCCGGCGGTGATGTTCTGGTTCGAGCTAAAGCGGGAGGGCGGCAAGGCGACCTGGATTCCGCATCAATTCGACCACGACAGCGGCGTCGGCACGCAGTTCGAAGTGGTCGATCTCAACGCCGACGGGCTACTCGACGTGGTGACGTCGAATAAGAAGGGAACGCGGATTTTCGTCCAGCAGCGTAAGTAAGCGTCGATGCTGCACTCGCACGTTGGCTGCTGGCCTGCCGAGGCCGGTTATTGCAACTGCTCTGTCGTCGCCTGGATCGGCACGCTGTCTAGGAAGTTGGCCAGCGAGCGCGAGCGGTAGGGCTGTTGGAGTTTGCGGACGGCCTTGGATTCGATTTGGCGGACGCGTTCGCGAGTGACGGCGAAGATGCGGCCGACTTCTTCGAGCGTGTAGGAATAGCCGTCGACGAGGCCGTAGCGGAGGCGGAGAATCTCACGTTCGCGATAGTTGAGCACTTCCAGCACTTCGGCGATGCGCCGCTTGAGCAGGTCGTAGTTCATGTCCTGTAGCGGATCGTCGTCGCGGTGGTCTTCGAGGAATTCGCCAAAGTAGCTGTCGTCGTGGTCGCCGACGGGTTGATCGAGCGACAGCGGCTGGCGACTGATGCGGATGATGCAGCTCGCTTCGTCGATGGTCATGCCGGCGGCTTCGGCGGTTTCTTCGACGCTGGGATCGCGGCCGTGGGCTTGCACGAGTTCTTGCGTGACGTTGCGCACCCGGCTCATCGAGTCGATCATGTGGACCGGCACGCGGATCGTGCGGCTTTGATCGGCGATCGCGCGGGTGATCGCCTGGCGAATCCACCAAGTGGCGTAGGTCGAGAACTTATATCCGCGGGCGTGCTCGAATTTGTCGACGGCTCGCATCAGGCCGGTGTTGCCTTCCTGAATCAGGTCGAGGAAGCTGAGGCCGCGGTTGCGGTATTTCTTGGCGATCGAGACGACCAGGCGCAGGTTGCCAGCGGACAGGCGGCGTTTGGCTTTGTCGTAGGCATCTTGGTTGCGGCCGGTTCGTTCGAGACGGCGGGCGAGCGTGCGCGGGCTCTCCAGCGTGATCCGCATCAAGTAGCAAAGCTCGCGGCGGAGTTCTTCCGGCGGCGTGGGGACGCTCTTGCCGGCCTTGGCTTCGGCGATTTGCTGGCGGATGGTCTTCATGCGGGCGGCGATCTCGCGGATGCTGTCGAGGATCGGCTGCAGACGCTGAATGCGCAAATTGAGTTCTTCCACCAAACGGACGGCCTTCATACGGCGGCGGAGCAAGCCACGCCAAATCGTGCGACGTTCTTCGATCGGCAGGCGGCGGTCGACGACCTTGTAGAAGTCGCGATGGTTCTGCTTGAGAAGCTTGAGGAGGGTTTCGAGATTTGGGCCGATGCGACGCATGATTTGTTTCTTTTCGGTCTTGTTGGTGACCGAAACCTCGATCGTGCGATCGAGGCGGAGGCGTCCGTCGCGGACCTTTTCGAGCAGGCTGACGGCGGCTTGCAGCACGAAGTCGTTGCACAACATGCTGTTGCGAAAACGAGTACGCGTGGCTTCGATCTGTTTGGCCGAGTCGACTTCCTCGACGCGCGTGAGCATGGGGATTTCACCCATCTGCATGAGGTACATGCGGACCGGGTCGTCGATGGCGCTGGACGTAGATTCCACCACCTCGGTTTCGACTTCGTCGACATCCTCTTCCGCGGCGGCGTCGACGTTGCGGTCGTCGTCGACGAACGCATCGAGGACGCGTTTGTCGTCCTTCGAGCGATGGCCGTTGATTTGTGGCTTGCTTTTCGTGGAAGTCGATTTCGTTTTTGGAGCCTTGGCGTCGATGTCCTTTGATCCGGCGGTGCCGGTGGACTTGGCCCGGGGGGTGGATTTACGTTTGTCCGACGGCCGAGTGGATCGAGACAAGAGGCGACTCCTGGTTGTGCGGCCGTCGTCGCGAGCGATCGCGTCGTGGGCCAGTGGTTGCGCGTGCAAAGGCGAACCTTCTTGAAAGCAGGTCGTGCGCCGATCCCTTGGCATTGCCGGCACGGACGTCGTAAGGTGTTTGCTCAATTATATTTGCGGCGATTCGGCAGTTTCTCGATGCGCATGTGCGAACCCGGATCCTGTTGCTACCGGGAAACGCGCCGAGACGCGGCGCGTTGCGAAACGCAAACGTCAACCGCTTCCGACGCAACGCAATGCCTGCCCCGAGGCGGAAAACGGCCTAGATTTCATTGTAGGGATCGCAACAGTTGCGTCACGGAAATGG
Source organism: Planctomycetota bacterium (assembly GCA_029259895.1). Taxonomy (GTDB): domain Bacteria; phylum Planctomycetota; class Planctomycetia; order Pirellulales; family PLA5; genus PLA5. The sequence goes on along the minus strand of JAJDEG010000646.1, from coordinate 2,176 downwards.
CGCATGAATTCGCGGGGTTACACCCCCCGCCGCGGCTTGGCGTCGGCACAATTACGCTCGGGTGCCTGCCCTGGCTGCTGAAATGTGCGATTTCGCCATGTCGCTGGCGTGGACGAGCTTGCTATCATGCGTCCCCCGTCGTCGCGACTAACCGACCGAATGGCCGGATCGTCGCGGGATCGTCCGCTCGATCGCATCACCGCCGCGGACGAACGACACGCAGCCGAGGAACCATCATGCCAAAGGGCAACGCGGAAACGCCGGCGTCATCGCTCGCCGAGTTGGCGGACCACATTCGCGATGAAGAGGCCGCGATTCGTTTGGGCGGCGGTCGGGCCGCGATCGACCGTCAGCACGAAAAAGGACGATGGACCGCGCGCGAACGGCTGGAGAAGCTGTTCGACGACAAATCGCCGCTGCTGGAAATCGGCCTTTGGTCGGCGTGGGGCATGTACGAGGAATGGGGCGGCGCGCCGGCGGCGGGCGTCGTGTGTGCGATCGGACCGATCGCTGGGCGACGCCATATGGCGATTGCCAACGACGCCACGGTCAAAGCGGGGGCGTTCTTTCCGGCCACTGCAAAGAAGGTTCTTCGCGCTCAGCGAATCGCCTTCGCCAATCGTTTGCCGCTGGTGTATCTGGTCGATTCGGCGGGCGTGTTCCTGCCGCTGCAAGAGGATGTGTTTCCCGACGAGGACGATTTCGGGCGTATCTTTCGCAACAACGCCGTGATCTCGGCCGCCGGCCTACCGCAGATCGCGGCCATCATGGGTAACTGCGTGGCCGGCGGCGGGTATCTGCCCGTGCTGTGCGACAAAATGCTGATGACCGAAGGCTCGGGTCTGTATCTGGCCGGGCCGGCGCTCGTGCGCAGCGCCATTGGCCAGCGGGCAACGCACGAAGAGCTTGGCGGAGCGGAAATGCACGCGCAGGTGAGCGGCACGATCGACTATCGCGAGCCGAACGACGAAGCCTGCATCGAACGGCTGCGGCGGTTGATCTCACTTGCCGCGCCGGACGACGGCATACCACCGAAACCGTTTTCTCGCGTCGCGGCAGTTCCCTCTGAGCGGCCGGCGAGCGACGTGTACGGCATCGTGCGGCCGGATGCACGGCAGGAATACGAAGTACGCGACGTGCTCGCGACGGTCGTCGACGGCGGCACGTTCGACGAGTACAAGGCCGAATATGGCGGCACGCTCGTTTGCGGAACGGCGCGGGTGGGCGGATTTCCCGTCGGCATCGTCGCCAGCCAGCATCACCAGGTGCGCCCTGCGGATGGGCCGATTCAATTTGGTGGTGTGATTTACGTGGACAGCGCCGAAAAGGCCGCCCGGTTCGTGATGAACTGCAATCAGGACTGGTTGCCGATCTTGTTCTTGCAGGACGTCAACGGATTCATGGTTGGCCGGGATAGCGAACAGGCCGGCATTATCAAGGCCGGCGCGAAACTGGTGAGCGCCATCAGCAACAGTCGCGTGCCGAAGTTGACGGTGATTACCGGCGGCTCGTTCGGTGCGGGCAACTACGCGCTATGTGGCAAGGCGTTCGATCCGCGGTTCATCTTCGCGTGGCCTAACGCGCGGTACGCCGTGATGGGGGCCGAACAAGCCACGTCGACGCTGCTCGACATTACCGTCAAAAGCCTGGAGCGGCAGGGCCACGCCGTCGACGCCGAGGAAATGGCCGATCTGCGCGACAGGGTGCGCGGCGACTACGAACGGCAGACGGACATCCGCTACGCCGCGGCGCGGGGCTGGGTCGACGCGATTATCGACCCGGCGGCGACGCGGGAAACGCTCATCGCAGCGCTGGAAATCGCCACCCGGCACATAGAGCCAGAGGCGTTTCGCGTTGGCGTCTATCAAGTCTAGCTGCCAATCGAAATACATCTGCGCAATCCGCGCCATCTGTGGATCGAATTCCCAGCGAACGGCCAAAATCCGTGGCTCTAATCAATTATCCACAGATGCCGCAGATGTTCGCAGATAAGAGTTGATGAAACGTTCAAATTGCAGGCGGTCGGTGCCAAAGTTGATGAGCAGGCCGCGCTCGACGTTTGTGGCCTTGAGGTAGTTGATGATTTGGGCGCGTTCGACGCCGCCGAGTTCGCCGAGGGCTTTGAGTTCGACAACGACGCTGGTGAAGCAGACAAAATCGGCACGGTAGCAACAGG
>JAJDEG010000645.1 GCA_029259895.1 Planctomycetota bacterium | reverse complement strand
CGAATTGGCGCGTCGCGTGCGAATTCGCACATCTTGGCCGACTGGCCGATTTTTTCGGGCCGCCGTGAAGATTGGGCCGATTCATCGCATCCAATGATCCGACGCGGGATGCTCCGCGAATGAAGTCTTCCCTTTTATTTTCCGCACATGGAGAATCACGATGAACCGCAAGCGAGTCATTTGGTTTGGTAGTTTCTTGGCTGCGTTCGCCATAGTGTTGGCGGCCGGCGCGAAGCCTGCGTTCTCGCAGCGCGATGCAGGCGCAAAAATCCGAGGCGATTCGGGCGTAGGGTTCTGGTCCAACCAGCGTGCCGCGCGCAGCATGCGCCACGCGCGAGATTACTCCCGCGACCTTTACGATTACTCACGCGACGCCCGGGCAATACAGCCTGAGGTTGCCAAATCGGACTCGGCGAACCTCGGTCGCAACATTGAATCGGCGAAGAATGAGCTGACGCACGTCCGCAAGGAACAGGCAGGCGACAAGGACGTTCTCGCCGCGTTGGCGATCATTGAAGAACATCTCGCAAAGGCGACCGAGCACCACAAGACGCTGCATGCGGCTTGTCAGAAGGACACTGTCGACGCCGCAGTCGGCATGGAGTGCTGTAACGTGATAACCGTGGAACTGGAGAAGGCACTCGCGGAACACGGTGCGCTTATGCGAAAGCTCGAAATCAAGGGCCAGGCCAGTGCAGCCAAAGCTGCTGCGCCCGATAAGAGCAAGTAGCCCTAGGCCGATTGCTAAGGAGAACCAACGATCGCTGAATCCTGGGCACGTTGCGCGTGACGTGGCTTGCCCAGGAACCGCGATCAATTCGCGTCACTAAGGTCGGGACAAAATCATTTCACGATTCCGGAGAACGCTAAATGAAATTCAAACATTCACTTCACATCGCGGCGATCGCTTTTGCATCCATCGCGCTCGTCGGGTGCGGAACGCCCGCCAACAAGAATGCGCAAGATCCAAAGTCTTCGAGCGAGACGGGCAACACGAAGGATAAGAATCACGCTGGCCACGACGGCGCGCATGGGTCCGCAAATGACGGCAAGCAATCCGAGATGCAGAAGGCGAGGGCCGAGTTGGCGAAGCTTTCACCGGATGACGCGGCGTCAGCCGAGAAGCAACATGTCTGCCCAGTCAGCGGCGAGATGTTGGGGACGATGGGCGCACCGGAAAAAATCGACGTCAATGGCCAACAAGTATGGATTTGCTGCGAAGGCTGTAAGGACAGACTGCTGGCCAGTCCGGACGAATACTTGGCAAAGCTGAAGAAGGAGTGATCCGCTGTGAGTGATCTTGGGGAGTTCGCCCAGCGCGTCAAAGAGGCAATGGCGGATGCCGCGCGCGAGCCGCATTGGGATTCGGGCGAGGCCGAAAACTATATGGCTGGCGTCACCGAGCGCCGTGAAGAATTCGAACGACTTGCGTCGCGACTGAACGAAACGGTGATTCGGCCGCGAATAGAGGTCGTTGCCGACTGCTTCGCCAACGCCAGCCTCGCCCAAGATGCCCCCGACGGCCGTTGCTCATGCTGGTTCGGCTTCTGCGAACGATTTCCGGCGAGCACCCGAGTTGCTTTCGCTGTCGAGCACGATCTTCGCCTGGAGAAAATCGTCGTGTGCTTCGAGGCGTCCATGACGCCCGTTTTCGTCAAGTTCCACGACCACGACAACTTTACGGCGCCCCTCGATAGCGTGAACGACGACTCGGTCGGCGACTGGGTGGAGCAGCGTTTATTAGATTTTCTTAGCACCTACCTGCAGATCGATCGTGGCGGCGAAGACTTCGACGACGAAACCGCCACAGACCCTGTTTGTGGCATGCGGATCAACCGCTCGTCGGCAGCGGCCAGCGACAGCTATCGCGGGCACGCGTATTACTTTTGTTCGACCGAATGCCGCGACAGGTTTACTCGCAATCCGACTGCGTATGTGCAGGTGAAACTGATGTGATGGACGCGGAGACAGCGAAAGGGTGTAACCATGCTGCCACAAGTTGCCGTGGGCCGACACTGTTGTGCCCAGTCGACCAATCTAGCCAACTATCGTCCGTTCGTCGGCGACGAATTGATCGACGAGATCGTTGCCTTGGCCGATCAATTGAAGGGGCTGCGTCTGTGTCAGGTCAACGCCACGGCGGCCGGCGGTGGCGTCGCCGAACTCTTGGCGCGAATGATTCCGATTTACCGGGCACTGGACATCGACGCCGACTGGCGGCTCATCTTCGGGGACAAGGAATTCTTCACGATCACCAAGGGACTGCACAATGCACTACAGGGAGGCGACTTTCACATCACCAGCTCCATCGCCGCCGAGTATCTTGCCCATAACCGCCAGGCGCTCGAAGCACTCGATGCGCACTACGACGTGTTCGTCGTTCACGATCCTCAACCGGCGGCGATCCATCACTTCGCCCAGCCAAACCCGGGCAAGTGGATTTGGCGCTGCCATATCGACAGCTCGCAGCCAAATGCGGAAGTTTGGCAGTTCTTGCGGCCCTACGTCGAGGCGTATGACGCGATCGTATTCACGATGCCCCAGTTCTGTCCTACGGATCTGAAGCGCGACAACGTAGTTTTCATTTCACCGGCCATTGATCCGCTGTCCACCAAAAATATGGAGCTTCCCGACGACATGTGTCGCCGCGTGATCGCAGACGCGGGAGTCAATCTGCGCGAGCCGATTCTCCTGCAAGTGTCGCGTTTTGATCCGTGGAAGGATCCGTTAGGCGTCATTAAGGCGTACAACCTCGTCAAACAACAAAGGCCTGGCGTTCAATTGGTTTTGATCGGCGCGATGGCGGCTGACGACCCGGAAGGCTGGCAGATCCTGGAATCGATTAACGCCCAGGCGGTTACCGATCCGGACCTCTATGTATTCACGAACCTGATGGGCGTTGGCAACATGGAGGTCAACGCCTTTCAGCGCGGCGTGGACGTGATCATCCAGAAGTCACTGCGGGAAGGCTTTGGCTTGGTGGTTTCAGAAGCTCTTTGGAAGGAGAAACCGATCGTGGCCGGGGCCGCCGGCGGCATTCCCATGCAGTTCCCCGAGGGTTACGAACAATTCCTGGTTAGCGGCGCGGAGCAGTGCGCGGAGAGGCTCCTTTACCTACTGGATCATCCCGACGAAGCAGTCCAGTTTGGACGCGCCGGCCGCGAGAAGGTTCGGCGCGAGTTCCTGCTACCCAGGCTGGTCAGGGATGAACTGCGGTTGATTCAAAAGGTGTTGGCGAAGTGACGACAACAACGATGCCATTGAAGATCGGTATCATGGGCGGAGCGGGCGCCGAGATACCGGTCGCTGTTCTACTGAAAGCCCAGCAACTCGGCGAGGCGGTCGCGGAGGCTGCGTGTGTGGTGATCACCGGCGCCTGCCCGGGGTTGCCGCTCTCGGCGGCCCGCGGAGCCAAATCTCGTGGCGGGACCGTGATTGGCATTTCGCCCGCGTTGAGTCTCGACGAACACGCCTTCAAATACGAGTCACCGACGCTGGCCCACGACGTGATGATCTTCACGGGGAGCGGCTTGATGGGGCGGGAGGTTGTCAACATCCGTAGCAGCGACGTTGTGGTGATCGTCGGCGGCAGCAGCGGCACGCTTGGCGAATTGGCGATCGCCTACGACGAAGGCAAGTTGATCGGCGTGCTCACGGGCACCGGCGGCATCAGCGACATGGTCGCGGACATCCTG
>JAJDEG010000644.1 GCA_029259895.1 Planctomycetota bacterium | reverse complement strand
CGTCGCCGCGATCCGCGATCACCACGGTGCCGTTCGTGTGGTTGTACGGATTGTTGAGCTTCAGGCTTTCCGGATTGCCGTCGACCGTGCCGTTGGGGTTGTAGAGCAATTCCATGTTGTACAGCGAACCCTGGCCGCCGTTGTCGAACGACTCGTCGAGAAACACGTCGCTGTACCGAGCCATCGACAGCAGCGCCGTGCCGGTTTCGTTGCCGCGCGGAGCGACCAGCCGGATCACGTCGTCGTAAAAGCTCACCAGCCCACCGCCGGCGCGGCCGTACATGTGTTTGGCGAGCAACTCCTTCTTGTTGCCTGCCCGTTCGATGCTGATCGTCTCGTGGACGCCGCGGAACAGTTCGTCGGGATTGAACCGCACGCTGAACCCCGTCTCCGTGCCGGCGAAACGACCGAAGGCGCTCCCCTTAAGCTGCGCGCCGACGTCGTAGAACACCTCGCGCTCATCGTAGATCACCGTCGCGCCGAGGTAATCGTTGCTCATCCGGTTCGTGTTCAGATAAAGAAAATCGCGGTCCGCCGGCGTCATGATGATCCGCAAGTTGTGCAGTTGCCCGACGGCGGCCTGCCCGTCCTCGACCACGTACAGCGCCCGCGAAGCGGCCCCGTCTGCCGGATAGGTCGAGATCGCACCCAGCGAATCCGTCCCTTGCACGTAAAACTGAACGACGCTCGCTCCGCTCTGCCCCGGAATCGTCCCGACATAGCGCCCAGCGCCATCCGACGTCATGGCCACGGAAGAAAACCCGCCGCCGCCGACCGCGTAAAACAGCGCCATCGACGCCACTCCGTCCGCATCCGCCGCTGCGACCGAAACGGTGACTGCCTCGTTCGCCTTGGGCACGACCGGACCGTGCTGAAACTCGGTGTACGTCGGCCCCGCGTTGGCCGCCAACCGCGAATTCTGCGCTCCCGGCGTGCCGGCGTCGAACGAAACATCGATCAGCGTCGTCTGCTGCACGAAGTTGAAATACAACCGCGAGTTGAGCTGGTTCGATCCCGAAATCCATTTCGCGCGGTACGAAATCTCGTACTCCGCCCCCACGGCGATCGGCCGATTGGCCGCGAACGTCGTCTCGGCATGGTTGTGCTTGTCTTCCGTCGCACCAGTGGCGACGAGCCGCAACACGCGGTTTGCGGCGTTGGTTGGATCGGCAATGACCGTGCCGGAATGATTGCCGATGATCCGCCATTTGTCCGCCGTGCCGCCGAGCGCGTCGGCCTCGAACGAACCATTCTGAATCACCGAAACCGCCTGCGGTGTGCCGGGCCGTTCGATCACGCTGACGTCGTCGAGCAGAATCTCGCCGGCGTCGAGCATGCCCAGCACCAGTTCGCGAAACACGTCGTTGCCGATGCCGTCGTTGACCGTGACGCCGCGATAGGTGTACGTCCGCCACGCCGTATCGCCGCTTTCATCGCTAGCGGCCCAAGCAGCCGGCTGCGAGTTATCGGCGTCGCTATCGCGCAGTTCCAGCGACGAGCCGCCGCCATCGGCCGCACCTGGCCAGCGGCCGCCGTCGTAGTACCGCACTTCGTCGGCCGGGTTCCCCAGCGGATCTTCCAGTCGCACGGTTTCGCCGGAATTCGACAGCGTGCCCGAGAAATCTCCCACGATCGACCCGGCAATCGCCGGATACTTGGCGGCCAGCGCCAAGGCGTCCTTCGCCACGACCAGATAGCCCCCCGCCGGAATCGCGGTCCCCGCGGCAAAGTCGTAATCGACCCCGCCCCGCAGCGACCAGCCGGTCACGTCGACCGCTCCTGCCGAACGGTTGTAAAGCTCGATCCACTCTTCTTCATTCTCGGTGTACGGCGTACCCGGCGTGCCCGGCGCGGTCTGTACCCGAGTATGCACGCGCGTGCCGAACAGGATGTCGCTGCTCGACGGCGCACCCTGATGCAACTCGATCGACAGCCGCTGCGGCACGCCCTTGGCGAATCCCGCCGCGGCGAGTTGCGCCGCCGACACAACCGCCGTCGCCGCGCTGGCGTCAATCTGAACCAAGGCAAACGTCGCGTTTGTGACGCCGCTGGCCGGCAGATTGACGCGGTCGATGATCTCGACGCCGTTGAGATAGAAGATCGCCCCGTCGTCGATGTAATGTTCGATCTGCAACTCGAATCCATCCGGCGCGTCGACGGGCACGGTGAACTCAGTTTCAAAGTAGTAGGTTATCCGACCGTCGTGGAGCGCGAGCGGCGTTTCGATGTCGGCAATCGTGTTACCCGATTCGAGTCCAAACAGCCCGGTGCCGGACAGCCAGGTCGTTCCATCGACCGCATGCGCGTTCTCCGCCCAGTCCGTCGGCAACTGCCCGCCGACGACCGATTGGCCGACCTGGTTGTAGCGCCACGTGGCGTCCCAATCGAGCAGCGTCGTCGTCGCGTATTCCGCCGGCGTCGGGGCCGTGCCGCGGTCGGGATAGCCGTGATACATGATCTCATTGATGACAATCTCATCGCGCAGGGCCACGACGTTCGCCGCGCCAAACGTCATCGTCGTCGGTTCGAGCCACGGCCCGCTAACGTCCGGAAAGCGCGCCCGCGGCGAGTTGTCGACGTGTCCGGCGTCGACGACCGACGTCTTTCCGGCGGTGAACAGAAACAGTGCGTCGCCATCGGCTGGCCGGAAACCGAGCGTCGCCTCGTCGATCACAGTGCGACCGCCTGCCGCGAGCATTTGCGATGGAAACACATACTCGGGCGTGACGGCTTCGTTCGTCGACAGCACCATGCCCGCGAGATTCACCGCCGCGTCGCCGGAGTTGACCAACTCGACGCGAAACACCACAGCGTCCGACGAATCGAACTCGTTGATCACCAACGTCGGCAGTTCGACCGTCGTGTCGCCCGGCGCGACGTCTTCGAACGGATAAAACGCGATCAAGTCGCCGCCCAACGCAGAAACTGCCGCCGCGCCGCCATCGCGCAGCGCGGTGATTTGCGCCGCGTCGAGCGCGCCGCTGGCAAAGAACGCATTGTCGATCAGCCCATCGAAATTCCACGCGCCCGAGGGCAACCGCCCAATGTTCGTCGGAAACAAACTCGTGCCAAACGCCGTGGCCCCGTCCGTGAACGTCTGCACGGCATCGGCCGTCGTCGAGGCGTCGCGATCGACGTACAGCGTCATGCTGCCCGTCGTCTGATCGAAGGCACCGGCGATGAACGCCCATTTCAAGGTATCCGGCGTGACGCCGCTGCCGTTGAACTGATGTCCGCCGGCGAACGCCGAATAACCGACGCCCGCCCCGGTCGCCAACGGTCCGTCCTGCAACAGCGGCGGCTGCTGTCCAAACAACACACTGTTCACCGCCTGAATATCGACGCTCCAAAACTGTCCGGTCGCGCGATCGACGAGTTGAAACCCGCCCCAGTTCCCTTCGCCGCCGCTGCCCGGGCCGACGTTGCCGATAATCTGCCCCGTTCCGCTCGCCACGATGCCACCGATCAAGATGCCGCCGTTCACCGGCGCCATCCGCGTCGTTTCGCCGGTCAGCGAACCGTCGCCATTCGTATCGACCCGCATCGACGCATCGCGGGCGATGCCCCCGTAGGCATAAAAATCGTACTGCCGCCCCGGCACCAGCCCGGCGATTGACCAATCGGCATTGGCCGCCGAATTGCCCGCGCTCACGAACATGTAGTCGTTCGTCAGCCGCGCGGCCGCATTCTGCGGATTGCTGAATCCGGAAACCGTGCCGAACACCGAAAAGCTCACGCCCGTCGCCGTACCATCGCGGTCGACGAGATTCATCGTTGGATCGACAGACGTAAGATTGTGCCCCTGCACGTTGAAGGCGTTCCACACGTTCTCGCCTCCCGGCGAAACCGGCGCGATGCCGCTGCCGATGGAAATCGAGCGATCCCAACCGCCGTCGTCGTGCGAGATGATCCCATGCGACGGCGACGTCGTATCGGAGCGGACCCAAGCACCGAACGTGATTTGCGAGGTGGCGGTCGGATTGAGGTCGATCGGAACTTCGACGTACCCCGTCGCGCCATCGAAAGATCCAGCGCGGCCTTCAAAACCCTCGCCAACCGTGCCCAGTCCGAACGGCGTGCCGTGCAGGCCGTTGCCCGAAGCATCCGTAATCTGCGAGACCGGCAGCGGGCGACCGTCGGAAAAATTCCGCGCACCCGGCGTGCCGCCGACCGTGTTGCTAAACGTCCAATGCTCGGCCTGCGCACTTCCCGTGTCGGGATCGATCTTGGCCAACGAAGCGCCGGAGCCGTCGGGCTCGATCGGCCAGTCGTCGCCGTCGTCGTAGCGGACCTCGTTCATCAGCCGCCGGCCGTCCAATCCGCCCGGCCCCGGCAAATGCGCGATATTCGGCGCACCGGCCGGCGCGGGATCGACTTCCAACAGTTGAAAACCGGCCCAGTTTCCTTCCGGGTCGCCCGTGCCGTTGGCGACGCTGCCGATAATCTTGCCCGTCGCGTCGGGCCGAACCCCAGCCACGAGCGTTCCCGCTCCGCCGATGACGAGTTGCACGTCGTTAGCCAGCGTCCCGTCGCCGGCGCGATCGACGTTCCACCCCATATCGCGCACCACGCCGCCATACGGAAAGAAGCTATACGTCTTCGCCGGATTCAATCCGGTGACTTGCCACGTCGCGGTCACGGGCGAATTCCCCGCCGCGACGAACAGGTAATCGCTGGTCAGTCCATCACCATTCTGCGACCAGCCGGAAATCGCTCCATTGACTGCAAAGGTGACGCCCGTCGCCGTGCCCGCGCTGTTGACCAGCGCCATCGTCGGATTGAGCGTCGTGCCCGTGTGTCCGGCGACGTTAAAGGCGTTCCACACGTCGCCCCAACCGGAGTTTGCCTCGATGCCGGTCTTCAGCGGCGGATTCGGTACTGCGATGACGCCGCCGACCGCTTGAATGTCGACGCTCCACAGCTTGTCTGCCGCCGGCGGAGGTGGCGGCGTCGGCCGCGTGCGGGCCGAATTGAAATTGTTGTAAAGCTCCAGCGTTTCGCCGCCGTTCGAGAGCGAACCGCTAAACGGCCCCAGCGCACCGGCAAACGCGTATTCCGCCTCAAAGGCAACCGGATCGGCCGCCACCACGAGATAGCCGTGGCCGGGAATCACCGTCCCTGCGGGAAAGTCGTACTCCACGGCCCCATCGATCCGCCACAACGACAGGTCCATATCGACGGCCATCTGGTTGTGCAACTCGATCCATTCCCGGCCCGTGTCATCCCCAGCCGGGTTGTACATGATCTCGTTGAACACGACGGTCGCATCGAGCGCCAATCGCGCTTCGAGCGGTTCGGCCGCCGCCAAACGGTCGCGCCACCGGCGTCGACGCTCGGACAACGTACGGTTCTTTCTCGACTCGATCGACGTCTTCCATGCATGCAGCCAACGCATCGCCGTTTCTCCTCGACCAATTCAATAGGCACTTCAAAAGGGCGGGACGGACACCGTCGTGCAGTGTCCGCCCCGCAATGGATATAACACGCTGAAAAACCGGACGATGGGCA
>JAJDEG010000643.1 GCA_029259895.1 Planctomycetota bacterium | reverse complement strand
AATCAAGTCCCATTGTTCATCCGAAAGCTGATGCCGTAACATGATCGTGCCCTCCGTGGCCTGGAAACAACCCAACCGAGCACACCAGTGTGCGCCAACCAGGCATCACGAGCCAAGAGCACATTTCCGACAAAGCCTAGTGCATCTGGTCGTCCAGCGGACCGTCATCAAGTTCGTGGCCCGCCAATGTCGGCAGGCGAGTCGCTTCAAGCAGTTCGAGCATTTCGAGAGCAAGCCGGTCGCGAAGGATCGCCCAGGCCAACTCTTGGCGCCGAGGGCCGGAACGGAATCCGCCCGAAAGATGATGGCACACCTGCAAGCCGCCGAGGAGGCCGACGAGGCCGTACCTCGCAACGGCCCATCCGAGCGTCGTCCAGCCGACTATTCGCGCAAAGGTCTGACCACGGATGACATTCTTCAGTACATCGACAGCGAAGAAAGTCGTGCGCTTTGCCGGCTGGTCATCGAATGCAAGGGCAACATGAGCGAGGCGGCCCGCCGCCTGGGAGTTTCCGAGGGCAAGGTTCGCTACCGCCTCAAGATGCTCGCGCCCAAGTTGCTAGCAGCCGGTTTCCAACCCTTCAGAAACTAAGGAGTGCCAATGACGGCAGTGGTAGATGAACTCCTGGTCTCGACCGCCGAGGTCGAGATTCAGGCCAACGGCAAGCCGCCGGCGGTCACCATCGTGGCCTACGCGGCCAATCTCGCTCCTAGCCACGGTCGCTACATCGGCGCATCGAGCCGACCAATGGCTGAATACGATCGTCGGCCGGGCGAACGGGTCGGCAACCACTGGCGGATGCCGGCCGTTCAGGGAGGGCGCCAGGTGCGGCACGTGTCCTTCGACACGAACTTCTACAAGTCGTTTGTCCACGCTCGACTTGCCGTCGCGCTGGGCGATCCCAGTTCGCTGTCGCTTTTCGGCACGTCGCAGGAGCAGCACCGCATGTTCGCCGAGCACCTGACGGCCGAGTACCGCGTGCCGACGGAAGGCCGTGGTCGCAAAGTAGACGAATGGAAGCTGCGACCGGGCCAGGACAACCACTACTTTGACTGCCTCGTCGGCTGTGCCGTGGCCGCATCGATGCTGGGCGCGGCGCTCGATAACATTGCCATGCCATACAAGCCGAAGAAGCGTGTGAGTCTCGCGGCGATGCAGCGGGAGGCGTTTCGACGGCAGGGGCTGCGATAGTACGGAATCAGGATGGACGACCCTTGGGCTGCAAAGCGAGTCGTTGACGCAGGCGGAAAACACCGACGGCCAGGACCGCCGCCATCTCGCGGAAACGTTCTTGGGCGAAAGGCGCTCACCACCGGCGCAGTCGGACATGGAATTGCTCGCCGAGAAGAAGACGTGTCGACGGCCGCCGCAGGCCATGCGACGATTGGCAATACGAATCGCACGGCGTTATGCTGTTAACTTATGGGGATGCAAGTTCGAGTTGTCCGAAAACGAAGGATCGTGTGACGAGAGAAAATCAAGTTTCGTCACCGATGCCCGCCGCGCGACGAGCTCCCGCTAGTGTTTTTTGCGAGACGAATTTTTCGGACCTTTTGCTTCGAGGAATCGGCCCAAAAGGTATGCCGCATCGAGATCGAGGAAAGAATCAAATGTTTTCTGACGCAGCGAGGAATGCGCGGACCAGTCCGACAGCGAGTCAACGTAACGCGGAATTCCCAGATAACTTTTCTCACCGTAGTGCGCGAATTGCGCCAGAATCTTTGACCTGCGAGTGTGCCAGGATGACTGAACTGATCGCCATCGCACTGCCGCACGAAAGATTCCAAAGGAGCAACAGCGTCGCTCCAAGTGAACATCCTAATCCCCTTTCGCCACCCCTGCTTATGCGACCATCGCCGGCAACGCTCCTCTGTGCTTTATTGCTGCTCGGCGCATTCGCGCCCGTTTTCGTCGCCGCACAGCAGCCCATCACTCTGAACGACGTCGAAAAAGGCTTGCCGGATATCACCGCGGACGAACCCGTCGCAGTTGAGTTTTCGGCAAAAAAGGCGGCGCAGTACCTGGATCGTTCCGCGTTGAATTGGCAGAAAACAAAGAAGTGTGCCACCTGCCACACCAACCTGTTCTATCTGGCCGCGCGACCTGCGCTGAGCACGATCCTGCCGGATTCGGGCGAAGTCCGCAGCTTCTACGAAGATTACCGCAAGGTGCGCTGGCAAAAGAAAGGCCCCACTGTAGCGCAGGGTTTCTGGCCCATCGTCGTCGGCACCGGCCTGACTCTTAACGACGCGCAGACCACTGGCAAACTCAGCGAGGTGGCACGTGAGGTGCTCGACATCATGTGGACCGTTCAGCGAGAGGACGGTGGGTGGAATTGGCCAGACTGCGACTACGCGCCAATGGAAATCGACGATCACTACGGCGTCACCATCGCCGCGCTCACTGTCGGCATCGCCCCCGACGGCTACGCCAAAACTCCGCAGGCTCGTGCGGGTCTCGAAAGGCTTCGCAAGTATTTCAAGAACAATCCGCCCAAATCGCTGCACCACCGCGCCATGCTCGCCTGGTGTTCGGTCAGGGTCGACGGCATCGCTACCGAGGAGCAGCGCAACGAAACGCTGGCTGAGCTGCTCGCCCTGCAGCTTGACGACGGCGGCTGGTCCACTTCCGGCTTCCTCACCGACTGGAAGGGACTTGCCCGGAAAGACGGCCGGCCGCTCGACACCAAAACCAGCGACGGCTACGGCACGGGACTAGTCATCGTCATAGCGAGGGAACTCGGCCTCCCAGCGGGCGACCCGCGGCTGCGGCATGGCATCGACTGGCTGCACTCGAATCAACGCGAAAGCGGCAAGTGGTTTACGCGATCCCCGGTCAACGAGGCCCGCAACCTTATCTCCAATGTTGGCAGCGCCTACGCCATCCTCGCCCTGCAGGCCTGCGGCGAATTCCCCGGCGGGCCACTCAGAATAGCGCAACCGGCCAGCCGGTGAGATTGAACGCTAACCTCGTGAGATTTGCCTCTCGCTCGCCACCCACTTGGCTGCGGCCCTGTCGCTATCCCCTATCGCCCGGCCAATCCGATTCGCATCAATCCCATTCAGAGGAGAAGTACCATCATTCCCATGAACCGACAACCACATCTCAATCGTCGCAAATTCCTCGGAACCGCTGCCGTGGCGGCCACCTTCGGCGGCATTCTGAGCAATGGCATCCCCAAGCTGCGCGCCGCCGACGCCGTTCGTGAAACCGACCACTTCTGGTGTCGCCTCGCGCTGGAAGGGCCCTATATCGATTCGCAGCGCGGCCACAAAGCGTTCGGATTCGGCGACGGGAAAGTTTTTCTGTCTGAAGACAACAGTAAAACGTGGCCTCACAGCGCGGCGTTTCCCGACGCGGAGAACATCACGTTCAGCTGCCTTCTGAAGAATGGGAACATTCTCTTCGCCACGCGCGAGAAACTGTTCCTGAGCACCGACAATCTCAAGACGCGCCGGCAGATCATTGTTAAGAATCGCGATGGGAGCGATTACCTTCCGCACACGCCGCAAGAGCCGGATCAGCCCGGCTGGTATTTCCATCCACTCGACGGCATTCACACTTGGGACATCGATGGCGCGGAAATGCTCGTGTGGGGAAACTACTGCAACGTGCTCGGCGGGCCGGCACCGGTGAATATCTACTACTCGACGGACAGCGGGCAGACGGTCAAAATCGCCTATTCGTTCGGGCGGAATCCCCATTTCCAGGAGAAGGGCGCCGAGCCTGGCTCGTACCTCGGCGATCCCACCAACTCGGTCATTTGCCGGCATATTCACGCGGTGGTATTTAATCCGGCCGAGCGAGCATTCTACGCTTGCACCGGGGACATCAATCGTGGACACGGGAACGAATGCCACTGGCTGCGCGGGGAGTATGACGCGCGGGCCGACAAATGGGACTGGCGTGTGCTGGTGTCAGTGAACTCGAACTCGCGTTACAAGTCCGGCGGCATCAATTTTGTCGATGGACAGCTCTACTGGGCTGCGGACGCGAACGGTCCCAAGCTGCCCAATCAGAAACACGACCGCGGAATATTCCGCTGCGCTCCAGCGGATCTCGACGATCCGAAGAAGCACACCCTGCTTTTCAACGCGGAATTCGAAATGGCCAACATGATCATCGAAGACGGCGTGATCCTGGCCGGGCATTGCGCCCCCGCTTCCACCTACGCCACAGGCATTGCAATTTCGCCGGACCTGGGCAAGACCTGGGCGCAATACGATCTGGCCGAGTTCGGTCCGCGATCTCCCGTCCGTTTCCACCGGAAAAACAGCGATGGCTGGTTTCGAGTGGACCTGCGGAAGGGATGGATTGAGCGAGCGGAGGTCCTGTTCATCAAACCGAAGACATGAATTCATTCTGCGAATAAGCAACCATTGCGCAAGGAGGTTCGTTTCGGACCGCGTTTCGCGAAGCGGAAAGTTTTCCGCGGGCAGCCAGTTCGTCGCAAACCGTTGGGCGAAAGGCACTAGACGCGAAACGCCGAGAGCGAGCACGCTCGGCCTCGTGCGAATTCTGTCGGGCTGGTCGCTTTCCGGACCGGCGTTTCAGCGCCTCGAAATTAGAAACGTGCCGGGACGCCCGGTCGTGACGATGTCTGTGCAATCCTGCTCGCGTGAAGCAAGGCAATCCCTACGTGTCCGAAAACACCGAATCCACGAGTCGTTCCGAACAACTCGATCCAAAACCCTACTATGGCATGAACAGCGGGCAGTTAGAATATTCAGGTATGCGACGAGCCTTCCTCCCCGCAATTGTGTTTCTGACCGCGTGCAACCTTCCAGGCGATGCTTGCGCCGTCGTCCGGTTTGAATTCACCGGTTCGGTCAATTCTGTCGTCGATCCCAACGGCCTTCTCGATGGCTCCGTCGCCGCGGGTGTGCCAGTAACCGGACATTACGTCTTCGACCCGCAGACTCCCGACAGCGATCCCACGTTCTCCGACTACGGGCGATACCTCCAAGAGCGCGACAACCTCCTGTCGTTCCGTGTTGGCAACTACGAGTTCTTCAGCGGATATGAAATCACTGTTGTCAATAACCGCGAATTCTCGCCCGGCGAGTTCCTTGACGCTTACATCGTGCAAAAAAGTGATTCTCCGTCGCGTTTTTATCGAGTCGTTACGCGCAACGAGCAAGTCGTTGTCGGATATTCGGTGAACTTGTTGGCCCTGCTGCTAGACGACTTTGATGCCGTGGTATTCAACTCCGATCGCCTTCCGCTTCTTCCGCCGAACTTGAGTGAGTTCGAACTCCGGGATCTTCAAATCGTTTTCAGTGACGGGAGCGGCGCACCCACGACGGGAATTCACGTGGATATCGAAGCGCTACGTGCGGTTCCCATTCCCGAACCAAGTTCGCACGCGCTGATCACCGCCGGATTTCTTGTAGCCGTTGCCATCCACCGCGGGTCCAACCGAGTGAAACAGCGCGAGCCACGCCCCTCCGCAGGTCGAGCGCGAACGTGAGACCGACGGCTTAACGGCAACCGCGCAACGTCTTTCCCCGTGACGTGGTCGTCGCGACCAAGTTGGACCAGCCGCCAACCCAAGAGAAAACGCCCCGACGTTGGGCGTCGTGGGCGTTGGTGGGCCAGACCGTGGCGGAAGCCGCTAATTCTTCACCGCGAACTTGCCCCGCTCCGACTTCACGAACCGAGCGTCCTTGCCCTTCGTGTTGATCTCCCTGAGCAAGGCCGAATAGAGTGTGGCCCAAGGGGTTGCTCCCGCCGGGCTGGTCCAGTAGCCCTTCGCCGCCATCGATTCGATCATCGCCTTCGTGTTCATCGGTCCGCCGGCGTCGGCCAGCACCTTCGCGGCCGCGTCCAGGGCGCTCATCTTGCCGTCGGCCTTCGCCTTCTTGGTCTTCGCCGCTTTGGCCGGCGCTGCGGCCTTCAGCGTCTTCGCCTTGGCGGTTTTGGACTTTGCGGCCTTGGTCGTCTTGGCGGTGGGATTCGTGGTCTTCTTCGCGGACATCGTTCGGTCTCCGGTTGGCGCTTCGCAGCGTCGCCCGTCGAAGCTCGGCGGATCAGCGGCGTCGCGATAGGACACATGAGCCATGCGGGCGGGAGAACAGCAAGCGGCGTGGCGCGAGAACAGCAAGCGGAGTTAATGCCGGATTCCGCGACAAACTTCGCACATCTTTGCATCAGTTTGCGCTTAGCTGGGGATAGCTGGTCGAAAAAGCTGTGGCCCTTCGCCGCAGACCGGGGCGGAAACGCCAGACGAATTGCCGCCAAATTGAATGGGGTGTGGTCCGGCTCGCCGCGGCGGCGATTCACGCCAAGAATGGCGGTAAAGGAGTCTTGCCATGCGGAAATGCAAACCGAAGCCGACGGCGCTGCAGATGTTCGAGGGCAACCTCGGCAAACGATCGCTGCATCCGAACGAATCGAAGCCGGTAGTCAAGACCGCCCAATCTCACACTCTCACCGCCCTCGCCGAGCCACGATCCGCCTACGAATCCGATCGAAGAGACGATATTTAGCAGACTACTTTGCGAGCGATTTCGCAAATTCGCGCCACAATGCATCGACTTCGCGCGCCGCATCAGGGAAGGCGCCAATCCTTCGCACGACAACGCGGGCCCGGCCTACGAACGGTTGGCCCGGCATGAGGTCCGTATTGAACGCGAAATCGTGAGCGGTTTCTTCCGAGTGGTGTTGTCCGGCTAACAACGAGCAAACTTTCGGGTCGACCATCGTGACGACCGCGAGACCCGTAGTTTCCTTCATCGCGATCAAGATCGGACGTGCGAAGTGATAGTCTTGCCACAGGTCTCGGCCAGCTTCTCGCGGCGGCAAGTCCCAGCGTCCGTCCAGCAGGTAAGCCTTTGCGACCGCGTCGCGAGCTACGGTATACACGGATCCCCAAGGGACGGTCTTGCGGCAGTCGATTTTTCGGAACTGTTCGCCGCTCGGCATAGCCGCCGAAACCCACGTACTCTCCATGTCCTCGATCACATACGACGCAATGAAGATTTCAAAGTCCTTGATTTGGACGTGCGGTACGATCTTGCATTCAAAATCGATCCAATCGCGGGCGGGCGTATAGCGAAAGGTCACGTCCATGTTCCAATCCTGCATCTGTTTGGCCGCAACGTGGAACACGATGCTGCCTTGGTCAACCGAAACGCGCGGAACGGCTTTGACCGGCGGCCAGAAGATGCCTTTGCGGCCGTTGCCGGGCTTGAGAAGCCACTCGGGCATGAGCAAAGCATGCAGCGGCATGTGCGGAACGGTCTCGTAGCCGGTCGGCTTATGCCGACAGCGAACGACGCCCGGCTGAGGTCCGCCGGCGCGAATCTCGCCGCGGAGAAACTCGCTCTGAAAGTTATAAACGACCGAAGGCTCGATTACCGTCTCGCCGCCGAATGGATGGCGCGTGATTGTCAGCGGCGGCAGCGTTCCGCCCGACTGATGACTTGGGTTCGATTCGCTTTCCGTTGAAACATCGAAGGTTGTTGTCGCCGGCCCACGCGCACTAGGCATCCCACGCTCGTCGGAAGAGACCGTTCGTGGACGGTCGGCCATCGCGTCGCTATGCGTGGGCGAGGAATCCACCATCGCATGGACGGCTAGAAGCAGTCCGGCGACGATAAGTAGAGTTTTCATGGTTGCGAATCGTGGCATTGCAGCGTTTCTCATGTAGCGGGATTGTCACGAACGCGAAACTTGGCGGCCAGACGCTCGCCGGTCGGAAGGGCTGCCGGGAGTCGCCGAAGCGACACGAACGGTTCCGCCGCATCTATATTTGCCTTTGGCGAAAAAATGTCACTGCGCTGAACGTCTCACATCGCCCGCATGGCGTCCTGACCGCGGTTTTCACGCATGCGGGGGCCGCGACGTAGTGGCGGGACCGTCGCCGCCGCCAGATTTCGGCAAAAATGTGAAAATCTTGACGGTTTGGCAAATAAAGTAGGTGACATCGTTCGCGAGTGGCAGTTCGGGACGCCGCTGATCGTTCCGTTGTTGGCGCTCGCCGCCGAGTGAGTTGCCGCGTCGCTTAGTACGAAAGCGAGCTGATGCGGTTTCGGCCTGCCTGCCGGCCGCGTGCGCAGCCGGATTGGCTGAGTTCAACGACGCGATACTCGTAAGTAAGCCAGTGATTGCCTATGAAGCCCGCGCCCGACGATTCAAATGCCCCGGACCGGCGTCAGACCGGTGAATTTGTGGGATTGTTTACTCGCCATTCGCGGCGGATTTTTTCCTATATTTTGACCCTCGTTCCCAATCACGCCGACGCAGAGGAAATATTCCAGGAAACAAGCCTCACGCTGTGGGACAAGTACGCTGAATACGAGCCAGGCACTCACTTCGGGGCTTGGGCATGTCGTATCGCGTATTTCAAGACGCTTAACTTCCGTAGTCGCCAAAAAAGCGGTACGCGAGCATTTAGCGATGAGTTTTTGCAAGTTGTCGACGCGCAGGTCGTATCGTCCGACGAGACGCTCGACGGTGCGTATCGCGCCTTAGCCGATTGCTATGCAAAGCTCGACGAAAGCGATCGCATGATGATCGACAAACGCTACGAGCCGGGCGCCACGACCGCCAAGATCGCGGACGTTTTGGGACGTTCCAAACAGTGGGTATATCGGACTCTCGCCAAGATCCACCAGCAATTGTTCGAGTGCATAACCAGCACGCAGCTGCGGTGATGCCACGAAAGCCGTCGTTTATGAACCTATCCGCGGAACAAATCCGGGAACTCCACGTGTTGCTTTGGGCCCAATGCGACGGAGACATCACGCGCGCACAGCAGGTTCGGCTGGAGCAACTAGTCCTCCGGGACCCGCAGTGCTGCGAGTTTTACGTGTGTTACATGCAATTGCACGCCGGGCTGTATTGGGACCGCGCGGGTGACTTAGCCAAGGATGTGCCTAGTGGCGCCGTGGCGGCGTATTCAACCCAAGCGCCGTCGTGCGATGTTGGCGAAATGGGGGCTCAGCCCGTCCCGCCCGCTCCTTTAGACCCTCCGCCGACGGGTCTATCGCAAGGCGGCGCGAGTGTGCCCCAGTTGATCGCGCGGGTAGTCGACGTATTCCGTCTTCCACAACCTATCGCGTGGCGCGTGGGACTTATCGTTACGGCGGTGATCATCGTCGTGGTGGCGACCGCATGGTGGGGAGGACGGGAACCGGACCACCGGGACAATCCGCGCGTCAACGCGGAACACGTCGACGTGGCGTTGCCCGAGTTCATCGCAAAAGTAACCGGCACGACGGATTGTCGGTGGGATGCCGATCCAAATGATCCAGTAACGGCATTGGGGTCGCACCTCGTGATCGGCCAACGTCTGCGGTTGGTCGAGGGCGTGGCGGAAATCACGTTCCACGTTGGCGCCAAGGTCCTGCTCGAAGGGCCGTCGTTCTTTGAAATCAATTCGAGCACGGACGCATTTCTACATAGTGGAAAGCTCACTGCCAAAGTGCCCGAGCGAGCGCAAGGCTTTACGGTGAGAACGCCGACGGCTCGCGTCGTTGATCTGGGGACCGAGTTTGGTGTCGAGGCCGAGAAATCGGGCGAAACGGAAGTCTATGTTTTCCGTGGCCTCGTGGAACTAGTCCCCGGTGAGCATGATGTCGACGGTGCCTCGATGCCCGGACAGAGACTGGAAGCCGGCCAGGCACAACGAATCACCGCAATGGGACACGTTGCCGCTCGGCCGCAATTGGATCCGGGTGTGTTTGCTCGTCAGCTTTGGAAGCAAACGAATGCGCCGGACGACGATCGGCGAAAGATGCAAGACGACTTGTTCATCGATTTTGAGGACTTCGAGGGTCGGCTGGAAAGTGGTGCCTGGTACGTTAGCGGAGGCATGAACGCGACGCGATTGCGAACGGATCGGCGTTCACTCGGTGAGTGGGGGCTTTCGACGGATGGGACGAGTGGCGCTCCGGATTTCGTCGCTAACGTCAAAGACTCTGTGATCGACGGCAACACTTCGATGGCATGGGGGCCGTTCTTTACCGTAAACGACACATTGCCGCGGGACGCCAAGCTGCTCGTCGATATCGCAGGAAGCGGTGCGCCATGGTCGGAGAACGTGTTCAACGGTCCGGCCGGGTTGGCGTTGTGGGATCTGGCCGCCCGCGACTTCGCGCGAACGCCTTCGAGCGAAGTGATTTTCGTGCATCCGGCGAAGAACACTTTCGATCTCGAACCGGCCGAGATTCCGCTCGCCGGCTTTGAAGGGAGAACGCTCGGCATTGTGCTCGTCGATCGGCGTTGTTTGCACTGGGGATGGGTCGCCGTCGACAACATGCGTTCCACGGCTGGTGCACTGCGGTCCTACGTGGGTCGCCACCACCGCGTGACCATCGTCGAGGATTTCGACGATGACGATTCGCTCGACCGGTGGCTCGGCGACAAGGATAGCTTTCAGCTTGGCCGCACCGGCACTTCTGGACAGACGCAAGGGCACATTAATCACCGGCTCGACATATCGGGCGCGTTGCCTGTCGGGCGAGGGTATCTAAGTTCCAAAACGGCGATCCGAGGCGGTGCCAGCCGCGGCACCGTCAATGGCCCGACGTTCGTCCTTGAAGGCGACGTTTTGGAGTTTTACCTCGCGGGCACGGGCGACGGCGTGGCGTTTCAAATGGTGGCTGTCGACGCTAATGGAACGGAATCGGTGATCGCGTCAGCCACGACCCGCTCTGCGACGTTTACGTGCCGCTATTGGCCGATCAATCCTGGCTGGATTGGGCGGACGGTTTATGTGCGTCTGGTCGACGAGGCCCACGATGGGCATATCGAGGTCGACGCGATCCGCGTCGTCGAATTCAACGTTCCAAGCGAGGCGTGAGAGCGAGCCAGTCGCCATCGAGGCCGCGCAAGTCACGGTAGTTCATAATCGACCACCATGGAGTCACACCAATGAACCCATCGACAAATACCTATCGAAGAAGATGGTCCCGTGTGCCGACGTCGCTACAGATCATCGCTGTGCTCGCGCTATTGGAATTTGGAATGGCGGAACTTCACGGTGACTTGCTTGTCACCAGTTGGGGTTCTTCCGGTGCGCACGGCATCTACAACGTCGACGAAGCGACTGGCTTGGTCAAGCCGTTTCCCAACGACCCGGCGAGTTTCGTCGGACTACAGAATGCGCAAGGCGTAATGATCGGGCCGGACGGCCTGATCTATGCCGCGTCCAGTGACCAGGGCCCGGGTGTCGGCTCGTCGATTTGGACTTACGACCCACAGGCCCCAAACGTCGCCGCAACCAAAACGGAATTCTTCGCCGCGGCCGCGACGAGACCGATCAATCCGAATGGATTGATCTTCGATTCGACTGGCAACCTATACGTCAGCGACATATCCAACGGCGGCGAAATTCTTAAATACGATCCCGCTGGCCAGTTTCTGGGGACGCACGCCACTGGACTGGGCTTCGTGCATGGGATTACGTTTCTCCCCGACGACAGCGGACGAATGCTTGCCGCTGCGGCGGGAGGTCACCAATTGGTCCAATCGGACGGATCCTTCTCTGTATTCTCACAAAGTATGCCGCTCAAATCCGCAACCGCCTTCAACGGAGGACAGAGCGTGGCGATCGACAGTCTAGGAAACGTACTGGTTTCGAATAATGGCTCCGCTGGCGGATACACCGACGCAAATATTGCGGCCAATACGGTCGCCAGATTCACGCCCGACGGACAGTGGATCGAGGACGTCGTCGTGCAGGACTCGACGAACACGCATTCGAGCGGTCAAGGCCAGCACTTCGGGTTGCTTGAAGGGCCGGAGGGCGATGTCTTTCTGACCAAGAAGCATGGACCCGGAGCGGGAAACTATGCGGTGATGCGATTCGACAGTCGCGGACTACCGAGCGCGACGGGGGAGCCAAGCTTCGGCGGTCGTGACTTTCATACGGGACACCAGGCCTTCGGCACTGAAGAACGGTACATCTGGCTTTGGGATGGCGGTGATCCGTCGACCTTCGGCTTTAGCGACCCAGTCACGAAACAATACGTTTCGTCGTCGTCGATCGTGACGTGGAATAACCCGCTTGGCGGCGCGTGGGACGTCGCGAGTAACTGGGCGCCTAACGCGCCCGCATCGAACAGTGCCGTGGAGATCGCACCAGAAACGTCGGCCACGATCACCGGGCCAGCCGCGCCCACGACCGTCGGACGATTGCAGATCGGCAAGGCAGGAGGGAGCGGCACCACGACGGTCGAACTCCAGGCGAGCGGGCCGCTATCTGCCGGAACGACGACCATCGAAGGAAACGGTGAAATTTCCGGCGCCGGTCAAGTCTCGGGCAATGTGGCCGGTTCAGGAATCATTCGCGCTTCGACCGGCCAGCTTACGATTGGCAACGCGGGAGCCGCCAATCAGTTCGCATTCACGGGGCGCCTCGTGGCCGATACCGGCGGCACGTTGCGGCTCAACTACGACCAGCCGATGACTTTGACGTCCTTTACCGAATTGAACGGCGGAACTTTGTCGTCGGCGACGCCGCTTGTACTACCGGCCTCGGGAGTCTTGTCGGGTGCGGGTGAGATCACCGCTGCGGTGGCGAATTCGGGAGAAATTGCCGCGTTTGGCGGAACGTTGACGTTCAGCAACCGCCTGTCGGGGGTTGGTATGGGCGTATCGGGAAACATCGGGTTCTCCAGCACCGGGTCTTTCGAAGGATCCGGAGCGTTTGCCGGCAGCGTCGCGGCAGCGGCGGGGTCGAGCATCGCCGCCACCGGCGATCTGGCGATGGGCAACGAACTCAACCCCAACGGTTTCATCGCTTTGGGTTCGGTCGACGTCGGCTCTCACGCCGTCGCGCTTCGATCTGCCGCTCAAGCGACGCTTGGCGGTACGACCCGAATTGCTGGTGGTGAACTTATCGCTACCAACGGCATCCGACAACTTACCGGCGGTACGATTCTTCTCGACGGAGAAAGCACGCGAATTGAGGGTGGCACGTTCAGCAATGCCGGTCATGTACGCGTCGTCCGCGGAGCCGGCCATGAGATCGCCGCCGCCCTCGACAATCAACCTGGCGGATCAATCACCACTGTCGACGGCTTGCTGTTTTCTGGCGCCAACAATGTCAACAACGGCCAGATAAATGTGCTGGACGCGACGCTCACCTTCCAGCAGGCTTTGGTCAACGGGCCAAGCGGCGAGATCAACGCGATCAACGCTACGCTCCAACTCGACGGCGGCCTAACCAATCAGGGCACGCTTAACTTAATCAACGCGACGGTCGTCGGCGACGTGGCCGGTACGACCCCGATCGTGCTCGCGGGAAGCAATTTTTTCACCGGCGACGTAACTGGCGCGTTCGACCTGACAATCCAGTTGCGTGACGCCAACGGCGATCACGATCAACTTGTCGTCGATGACACCGTTGAATTTGGCGGCATGTTGAACGTGACGCTACGCAACGGCTTCGCGCCCGTCGAAGGGAACGAGTTCGTTCTCAGCACGTACGGTGCGCGCATCGGCGAATTCGACACGGTCACTTTGCCCCCGCTGCACGGATTTGGTTGGGAACTCGACTACGCGTCGACGGAGCTGACGCTCTCGGTTGTTTCGACGAGCGGCGTCATCGGCGACTTGAACGGCGACGGCCGCGTCGATCGGGCAGACGTGGCGATCCTAGCCGCGAACTTCGGGCGCAGTGACGCGCCGGTTGCCGCGGAGGGCGATATCAATGGCGACGGCGTGGTGTCGTTGCACGACGTCGTATTGTTGCAACAAAACTTTACGCCCGCTGGATCGCTTTCCGCGGCCGCCGTGCCGGAGCCGACAAGTGTATCGCTGCTCGTGGCCGGTGCAATTGCCATAATCATCGGTGCACGCAGCCACCGTCGGCGACGAGAACGTCGCCGATGATCTGTTTCCGCGCTAGACGACGATCCACGGTTCGCCTCGTACAGTCACCGATATGAAGCGCTTCGTTGATCCAATTCGACTTCGACTTAATCCACCGCGTTGCCGACGTGGCAGCGCAATTCATGACCGTGACAAGAAGGGAGCGAGTCTAATGACCTTGCACTTGATGAGACGATCGTTAGTGATCCTGACCGCGCTGGTTGGAGTTACCTGCGCCGCAGTTCAAGCCCAGGCCGGTCTGCTGGTCAGTTATTGGCTGCCGAACGCTGCTGGCCCGCCCGGAATCTACCATCGCGACGAGTCCACGGGCGCGGCAAAAGGGTTTCCCAATGATCCAGCAACGAGCTTTCTGCCGGTGACGAACGCCGTTGGCGTAACTGTTGGTCCGAACGGCCTACTCTACGTTGCGGCCAGCAGCGAAACTGTTGGCGCGGCCAACACAGTTTTCACTTACGACCCACTGGCGGCGGACGTCGTTGGCAGCCAGACCGATTTTCTTAACGGCGTTACCGACGCTGACGAGCGACCAGGTATCGCTCATGGTTTGATCTTCGACCCCGACGGTAACCTGTACGTCAGCAATTGGGCTTCTGGGACAATTAAGAAATACGACCCGAGCGGGGCTTATTTGGGAGTACACGCCACGGGGCTCGGGCCGGTCTCTGCGATGGCGTTCTTGCCCGACGGCAGCGGCCAGATGGTCGCCGCGGCAGGCGATGCTCACGTCTTGATCGCGTCCGACGGAAGTTTTTCCACGTTCTCTCAAAGCGACCCCACCAAGTCAAGCCTCGCCGCGTTTCAGGGCGGGGGCGTAGCGATCGACCGCGACGGAAACGTCTTGGTGTCCAACAGCGCAGGTTTTGGGGCGGCAGGAATCGAGGCGCAGGCAGTGGCTCGATTCGACCAGAACGGCATTTTTCTGCACGACGTCGTTCCGTCCGATGCGGGAAACACGACGGGTACAGGAGTGGCCCGGATCTTCGGCATCTTGGAAGGACCGCAGGACGACCTATTCATGGCTTCGCTTCAGGCCGGTGCGGTGAACTGGGTCGGCCGATTCGATAGCCGCGGCTTACCAAGCACGACGGGCAGGCCAGCCTTCGCTGGGGTCGATAGTAGAGACTTCGATTCCGGCAGCAACGCCATGGGTCGGCAAATTCGCTACCTCTGGCTCTGGAACGAAGGAAATCCGACGCTACTGGGCCACAGCGATCCGGTCACCACGCAATACGTCGACGCGGCCATACCCGAACCATCGTCGACGGCACTTGTGGCGATCGCTGCGCTGGGCATAGCCGGCTATCGGTGGCGTCGGCGCATGCGATCCCCAACGCGGAGTTGATTGTCGATCACCTGCCAGCGCTCACCCGTCCTGGACAGTCGACTCACAGCAAGCGACTCACAGCATCAATCGCGTCCCCGCGAAGAACTACGGCACCATTGGTGTGCATGCGTTCGCGGTGCGCATTGTCATCAATCAAACTTGTGACTTGGAGCACACATGCGTTCGCTGTACTTGATCTGTTGGCTAATGCTCATGCTGCCGGTTGCGACGCAGCGCGGTGTTTGTGATCGGACCGCCGATGACCAAGGCGACGAGGCGAACGATCGAATTCAACCGGCGACCGACGGCGAACATCCGGCCACGAAGTTGGCCACGAATTCGGCGAACCGGCTTACGTATCTCGATGAATCCGATCCGTACTACGTCGGACTCCGCTTTCCCAAACTCATCACGCCGCAGTGGGTGGGCGAAGAAGGAGTCGACGCGGTCGTCACGATTGCCATCGACGATATGAATGCTCCGGAACCGTGGGTCGGCTTTCTCCGGCCGGCGATTGAGCGGCTCAAGGAGATCTACGGCTACGCACCGATCAGCATCATGACGACGCGGATCGACCCAACGTTGCCCGATTGGCCCAAATTGCTCAACGATGGCGTGAGCCTCGAATGCCATACATTCGACCATCCATGCCCAATCTTGCAGCGCGGCGATTTTCACGCCGCCAAGGCGACATACGACAAGTGTCTGGCGGTTATGAATCAGATTCCGGGAAACAAGCCAGTGGCCTTCCGCGTACCATGCTGCGACTCATTGAATACTCCCAGCCCGCGGTTCTACGCCGAAATATTCAATAAAACGAACGAGCACGGGCAGTTCTTACGTATCGACTCCTCGGTATTCCACCTGTTCACTGCGAACGATCCCGATCTTCCCCGCAATTTGGTTCTTGATCCCGACGGCCGCGAGACAGCACGCAAGTACATCCCATTTCCATCGTTCGTCAATACGATCGAAAACTATCCATACCCCTACGTGATCGGCAAGTTGTGTTGGCAAATGGCTTGCGCGACGCCGAGCGATTGGGAAGCGCAGAACCTCCAAAAGCCGGGCAACCCGCAAACGACGCTCGACTGGAAGAAGGCCATCGACGCCTCTGTAATCAAACGCGGTACATTCAATTTCTGCTTCCATCCGTACATCTGGTGCCGACCAGAACAGGTCGTGGAACTGATCGATCATTGCCACGAGCAATATGGCAAGCGCGTTCGCATTCTTTCGTTCAAAGAGGTCGACGAACGGTTGACGAAGCACCTCCTAGCGGGCCAACCACTGCGTGCCGCCAACGGCCAGGATAACGGAGTTCGGCTGCTGGATCTCAACGACGACGGATACCTGGACGTGGTCATCGGCAACGAGCAGATGCAGCGTACTCGCCTGTGGTCGGTTGAGAAGCAAGCGTGGATTGACGGCGATTTTCCGGTTCGACTCGTCACGGTCGACGAAAAAAGCGATCGCCACGACGCCGGCGTCCGCTTTGGCGTACTCCGAGCCGACGGGAATGCGACGATGATTGTCCGCAATGAGAACGTTGCCGGCGCGTGGCATTTCGACGGCAAAGCGTGGGTTCGCGACGATGCGTTGCTCACAGGGTTGGAGGTCGCAGGAGAGCAGATCGAAACGAGCCGGGCTGGACGCGACATGGGAGTTCGGCTGCGAGACATTGACCGCGATGGGCGATGCGAGCTGATCGTAGGCAATCCACGATCGCGGTTGGTGCTAAAGTGGCACAGTGAAGCGAAACGATGGAAGCCGATGCCGTTCTCTCTGCCGGCACTCACTCGGTTCGTAGACGAACACGGGCGCGATGCCGGGTTGCGGTTCGTCGACGTCGACGAAGACGGCTACGACGACGTTTTGTTCTCCAACGAAGGCCGGTTCTCGCTGCATTTGCTTCGCTCGGCCGCCGAAGGTTGGTCGCACGAAGTGACCTCTGGCCGTCGCGGCGAAGAACGCGGAATTCCACCGATTACTCGCAACGGCGAGAACAACGGAGCATGGGTTCATTCGCGGCACTTGTGGGTGCAGAACGAGGACACATCGCGGTTGCCGGACCTGGTCGACCGGGCATCGTTCAACGATTTGCTCGACGGCGTCGAACCGCCGCCGAAGTCGCCGGATGCGGCTCTGTCGTCAATGAAACCGCGGACCGGATTTAAGGTCGAACTAGTCGCCTCGGAACCGCTGGTCGAAGATCCCGTGGCGATCGACTGGGGCGCGGATGGCAAGCTTTGGGTCGTCGAGATGGGAGACTATCCTCGCGGTGCCGACGGGAATGACGCTCCCGGCGGACGCGTTCGAGTTCTCGAAGATACAACCGGCGACGGCAAGTACGATCGTTCGACGGTGTTTCTCGACGGATTGGTTGTGCCGACCGGCGTTATTTGCTGGCGCGACGGCGTACTTATTACGGCCGCCCCCGATATCTTGTACGCGCGCGACACCACGGGCGACGGCCGTGCCGATAAAGTCGAGACGCTGTTTTCGGGGTTCGTTCGCGGCAATCAGCAGCATCGCGTCAATGGACTGCGCTGGGGGTTGGACAACTGGATTCATTGCGCCAACGGCGATAGCGGCGGCACCATTCGTTCGCCGCAGTCCGGTGAGAGTATCGACATTCGCGGCCGCGATTTTCGCATTCGTCCAGACGGCGGCCATATCGACCCGCAAAGCGGCATGACGCAGTTCGGCCGCTGTCGCGACGATTGGGGCAATTGGTTCGGCGGCAACAATACGTTCGCACTCTGGCATTTCGTCCTTAGCGACCATTACCTGCGGCGAAATCCTCACGCTGCTTCCCCGGATCCGCGGGTCAACTTGACGACGCCGGCGGCCTGGCCTCCAGTGTTTCCGATCAGTCGCACATTGGAGCGATTCAACAATCCGTGGTCGGCAAATCGGTTGACGTCCGCCTGCGGTCCCGATATTTACCGCGACGAATTGTTCGGCCCACCGTTTGTCGACAACTTTTTCGTGTGTGAGCCAGTACACAATCTCGTGCATCGCCAGGTGATGACGGCCGAAGGCGTTACCTTTCGCAGTCGGCGCGCAGCCGGCGAGGAGCGGTCTGAGTTTCTCGCGTCCAGCGATCCGTGGTTTCGCCCGACGCAAGCACGGATGGGGCCGGACGGAGCGCTGTGGGTCGTCGATATGTATCGAAAGTCGATCGAGCATCCAGAGTGGATTCCTGACGACTGGCAACAGAGGCTCGACCTTCGCGCCGGACACGACCGCGGTCGTATTTGGCGGATACATCCGGTCGATAAGCCGCCGCGAACGATGCTCCTATTGGATCGACTCGACGTCGAAGAACTCGTCGCAGCGCTTGACAATCCGAACGGAGTTATCCGCGACATCGCCCACCGTCTACTCGTCGAACGGCAGGCACCATCTGCCGCCGCGCCACTGCGGGCATTGTTTGCGTCCGCCAAACGGCCCGCGTGCCGATTGCAGGCATTGTGTGTGCTCGACGGGTTGAATGCTCTATCGCTCGACCTGATTCAGCGAGCGCTTGCCGATTCGCATCCGGCTGTTCGTCGACATGCCGTCAGGCTTAGCGAGCAGCTTGTGAACGAGTCGGCCGAACTGCGCAATCGAGTTGCCAAACTGGTTGACGACGATGACCCGACGGTCAAGTTGCAACTGGCGTCGTCGCTCGGCGAATGGAGTGATCCGGCGGCTGGTCGCTTGTTGGCGCGGCTGGCCGCTGAACGCGCAGACGACCAATTCATCGTGGCGGCGGTGATGAGTTCGGCGCACCGCTTTCCAGGCGCGATGTTCGCGGCGATTATCGAACAAAAAAAGACTTCGCCGTCGCACGTCGAACTGATGCAGAAGTTACTCGTATTGACGCTGGCCGCCGAGCAGCACGACGCTGCCGCGTCCGGATTCGCCGCGATCGCGACGTCCGAAAACGGGCACTACGCCCCGTGGCAATTCGAAGTGCTGGCCGAAGTGGCAGCGTCGCTCGCTCGACGTGACGCGTCGCTCGCTTCCTTGCATAGCACGGTGAGCGGTCCGCTCGAAAGTGCGATCGAATCGCTCGACGGGCTATTCACGGCGGCACGAACGATCGTCGCCGACAACGAAATGAACGTGGCTGAGCGCGTTCGCGCCGCGGCTCTCTTGGGCCGCGGCCGAGACCGACGGCGAGAAGACTTGGAGATACTCTACGAATTGCTCGCGCCGCAGACACCGGGCGAACTGCAAGCGGCGGCGATCAGAATTATTGGCGCGTTGGCCGACGAGGACGTCCCAGAACGACTATTGGCCGGATGGCCGCAGTACAGTCCAATCTTGCGACAGCAAGTCTTAGAACTGTTGATGAGTCGGTCCGCCTGGACGGAGCAGTTGATTGATGCCATGGAGAAACGCTCTGAGTTGGTTGCGTCCTTGTCCGCGGCGCACCGCCAGCGTCTGGTGTCTGGTGACGATCAACAAGTC
The DNA here is from genome assembly GCA_029259895.1 of Planctomycetota bacterium. GTDB lineage: Bacteria > Planctomycetota > Planctomycetia > Pirellulales > PLA5 > PLA5. The sequence goes on along the minus strand of JAJDEG010000643.1, from coordinate 11,001 downwards.
AAGAGTCGCGCGGAAAAGCTGTTCGGCCAAACCGGCACGAGCGATCGACAGTCCGTTGTCGCTGACTATCGTCCGGCTCTACAGCTGGCCGGCGATCCAAGTCGCGGCGCGACTCTATTTCAGCGTCATTGCGCCGTGTGTCATCAATTGAACGGGCCGGGAAACAACGTCGGCCCTGACTTGCGTGCGCTGACGAATCGTTCGCCGGAAGCACTGCTGACGGCGATCCTCGATCCGAGCGCCGCAGTCGAATCGAAGTACGTGAACTACAATGCCCGCACGGTCGATGGGCGCGTCGTTTCGGGAATGTTGACCACGGAAACGGGAAATAGCGTGACGCTGATCGACGCCCAGGGACGTCACCACACCATGCTTCGCGTCGACTTGGACGCGTTGCAAAGCACCGATAAATCGCTGATGCCGGAAGGCCTGGAAAAGGAAGTGGCGGAACCGCAGGAGTTGGCGGACCTAATCGCCTTCGTCGCCACCGACCATCCGCTGCGAAAGGAATTCTCCGGCAATGTACCGGAGACCGTTAGCGTGAACGCCGATGGCGACTTGATCCTCACGGCGGCCAATTCTCATCTGTTCGGTCCGGAGATTCGCTACTACCACGACGACCGCCTGATCGGCGACTGGCACACGTCGCAGGACTACGCGCTGTGGCAGATGGAAGTGAAGCAAGCTGGTACGTACGACGTGTCGATCGAATGGTCGTGCGCCGACCACACGGCGGGCAACAAATATCGCGTCGAAGTCAGCTCGGGTTCATTCACCGGATCGGTCGAGGGCACGGGAGGTTGGACGAACTTCCGAGGGAAAAAAGTCGGCACGGTCACCTTTGCCGCTGGGCCCCAGGCGTTGGTCGTGCGCTCCGACGGTGAAGTGATGGTGCAGGCGTTGTTCGACATCCGTTCGATCACACTCACTCCAGCCAGCAGTCAAAAGAAATGACGGCGTACATGGTTCGCACGAAGGCGTGCGGTTTGGATCATTTGGGCGCGATGGAACCAGCTTACGCCGAACGATTCAAGATACGAGACTTCAGCAACACTTAGATCGATACGATGAACAACTCCGCTCGACGAACTGGACAGACCGTTGACCTTGCCTCGCGGAGCACGAGATGCTTCCGCCGCGTCGTGGCCACATCGCTCACTCTGGCGGCTTTCTCATTAGCCGTCGGCGAAAGCGATCATTGCCTCGCAACCGACTCCTGGATGGCAGGCGCTGCAAAGATCGCGATCACACCGGAGCAGCCGATGTGGATGGCTGGATATGGTAATCGCCCTCGCCCGGCAAGCGAGAAGCTGCACGACTTATGGGCAAAGGCGTTGGTCGTCGAAGACGGCGAAGGCAACCGCGCGGTGCTGGTCACATTGGACGCCATCGGCATTGATCGGCGGTTTTCGCTGTTGGTCCGCGACGATTTAAAGGAAGCGTATAGCCTTGAACGGCGGCAAATCGCCGTATGTAGTTCGCACACGCATTCAGGACCGGTGACGAGCGATCGCTTTCCGTTCGTGTTCGGACTCAATCCGCAGCACGACGGGCTGCGCACGGCCTACCTCGACTTCATGCGAAAACGAATCGTGCAAGTCGTGGGGCAGGCGCGCGGCCGACTGGCCCCATGTAAAATTTCGTGGGAGACCGGGCTGGCAATGTTTGCGGTTAATCGGCGCAACAACGTGCAGGCCGACGTTCCTCGGCTGCGGGCTGAGGGAAGGTTGGTTGGTCCGGTCGATTACGATGTGCCTGTGCTGAACGTTTGCGATTCGAATGACAAGTCAATCGCGATTGTGTTCGGATATGCCTGCCACGGCACGACTCTTGGCCCGTCGAATCAGAAGTGGTCGGGAGACTACGCCGGATACGCACAAGGATTCGTTGAAGCAGCTCATCCCGGCAGCACAGCGCTATACTGGGCCGGTTGCGGCGGCGACCAGAATCCTGGACCGCGCGATTCGGTGGAGTTGGCCGAGAAGCATGGCCGCGAGTTGGCGGCTGCCGTCGAGGAAGTGCTAGCTGGTACGATGAAATCGGTCGACGGCGAGCTGCGCACGGCATACCGAGAAATCGAACTGCCGTTCGCCGAGCCGCCAAGGCGAGAGCAAATCGAAAAGCAGGCCGCTTCGGGCGACGTGGGAATGGCCCGGCGAGCGCGATTCATACTCGACCAACTGAATCAGGGACACGAGTTGCGTCCGACGTATTCGTATCCCGTACAAACCTGGCGAATCGGCAACGAATTGCTGTTCGTCACACTCGGCGGCGAGGCGGTCGTCGATTACGCGTTAGAGATCAAGCAGCGCTTCGGCCACGAGCGAACCTTCGTGGCTGCATACGCCAACGATGTAATGGCGTACATTCCGTCGCGTCGTGTGCAGCGAGAAGGAGGCTACGAAGGGCAAACTGGGTTCATGATTTACGGCTTGCCCGCTCCTTGGGGACCGCAGGTGGAGCCGCTGATTCTACATGCCGTCGGACAACAAATCGAATCGCTCACGCCTATTCCTCACGAAGGCGTCGATCCGCTGAGAATCGCCTTCGAAGGTGTTGGTGGCGTATTGCCAAAGGACCGCTGGTATGTGGGCGGCGGCGCCAACGTAGCCCGCTTGCGCTCCGGGCAGTTTAGCTATCAAGGGAGTTGGACCTTGTCCACCGCCGGGGATCCCGGTGAGCCGCCTGTCCCCATCAACGTGTTTCAAGCGGGCATCGATAACACGACGAGCATCTCTTGGGGACCGGCGTTTCGCGTACGCGACGCCATTCCACCGGGGGCGCGCATCAAGTTCATGTTGGCCGGCGGCAGCAAATCGTGGAGCGAAAGTACAACGCAAGGGCCGGCTGGATTGGCACTGTGGGACGTCGACGCTCGAAGGTTCGCCGAAAACTCGAAGGGAAACGTCTCGTACGCTTCCGCGAACCGAAATGAGTTTGCCTTCCGGCCAGGTTCGCTATCGCTCGATGGGCTCGAGGGACGACGGCTTTGTTTGGTCATGGTAGACCGCGCCGCGCAGGGTTGGGGCTGGTCGGCCGTCGATGAAATCGAAATGCCACGCGAAGCGATCGATTGGAGCAAGGATAAGCATCATCGGCACGTCGTAATCAACGACTTCGACGATCGGGACTGCCTAGAGCATTGGACGGGCGACGCATCGCGCTTTCAACTTGGGGCGGTAGACCGCGGCGACCGAACAGCGCTCTACATCAACAATCATGTGCGCGGCGTCCAGCGCGATTTTCCCGATACGGCCGGCTATTTGACGTCGCGCGGGCGGGGAAAGCCGACCACAACGGGAACTCTGCGTAGCCCTTCATTCGCACTCCAGGGCCACATTCTGGAATTCAATCTCGCCGGCACACCGAGCCCCGACGTTGCTTTCGAGCTGGTGTCCGACGAAGGTAAGACTTTGGCCACTTCCCGTCCGGCAGGAATCGCCTTTGCATACGACTATTGGCGCATCGATCCACAGTGGGATGGATCGCAGGCGTACGTGCGCGTCGTCGATCGATCGACGAGCGCCTACATCGAAGTTGACGCCATACGAATGGTCGAATTTGATATCTCGGACGAACGGAAGAATCCAGCTGCGCGCGAAGAAGCTACGCCGACCGAATCGTCGTGACGCTGAGTCTCGATACTGCTCGCCCGGCGAATGCGGCGAAGCAACGTGCGAAAGAATGCAACACACCGCATGCGATGCCTTGATTCACGGAACTATGCACCAGCACTTCATCCGAGGATTGATCGGCGGAAACGCGAGATTGCCGTCGCCGTAAGCCACGACTCCGACTACTAAACGACGAAGCCATGCGGCCAAGAAAAACACTCTCGATCGAACGTCTGGAACTGAGATTCGTGCTCAGCGCATCTCCGGTGATTTCGGAGTTCATGGCGCTCAACCAGGACACGCTGGCCGACGAGGACGGCGACTTCTCGGACTGGATTGAAATCCACAATCCCGGGGCGGAATCGATTTCGCTTGACGGATGGTTTTTGACCGACAGTGCCGACGATCCGCAACTGCTCACGCGTTGGGCGTTTCCCGATGGAGTCGACCTTTCGCCGGGAGAATTCTTGATTGTGTTCGCGTCGAATAAGAATCGCGGCGAAGGCGGAGCAGAGTTGCACGCGAATTTTGCCCTCGGAGCGAGCGGCGAGCATCTGGCTCTGGTGGAACCAGACGGGATGACGGTGGCGACGCTGTTCGGCCCTTATCCGCCGCAAGTGTCCGGCGTCTCGTATGGCCTTGGACCGCTATCCGACGAGCAGTATTTCAGTACGCCAACGCCGGGTGCCGTCAACGTTCCCGATGTGGCGAACCCGAACGATTCCGAACTGGTTATTTCGGAATTCTTGGCCGTCAATGTCGACGGTATCGCGGATGAAGACGGCGAGCATTCGGACTGGATTGAGATTCACAACCAAAGCGGCGCGACGTTAGGTCTAGACGGTTGGTTTCTAACCGACAGAACCGATGACAAAGCACAGTGGCGGTTTCCCGACGTGCAGGTTCCTGCCGGCGGCTTTCTGGTCGTCTTCGCGTCCGGCAAGGATCGGGCCGTGGCGGGGGCAGAGCTTCATACAAACTTCGCGCTTGCCAGCGTAGGCGAGTACTTGGCGCTCGTCGAACCAGACGGCGTGACGACGGCCTTTGCCTACGCTCCGCTTTACTCACCGCAAGTGCCGGATACATCCTACGGAATCGGACCAGGAGGCGTCGTTCAGTATTTCAACCCGCCGACTCCCGCTGCCGCGAACGAACCGGGTTATTCCGGCGTGGCCGATTTGCCAACGTTCGCGCAACCCTCGGGCGCGTTCGTCGACAGCGTTCTAGTCGAACTGACAACTTCCACGCCGGGCGCGATGATTCACTACACGCTTAACGGCACGGAGCCAAGCGAATCGTCGGCCACGTATACCGGCCCCATTACACTCACCGGCCCGGCGACCATTGCGGCCAAAGCGTTCGCGCCGGGGATGGTGCCCAGTTCGATTGCTCGCCAGACGTACATTGCCTTGGACGCTTCGCTGGCCGCCCGCGACTCCGACATTCCGCTGGTGCTGATCGATACCCTTGGCGTGGGCGTTCCGGGCACGGGCAGTACGTCGGAAGCCATGACGCTGGCCGCATTCATCGATACCTCGGCGAGTGGGCGTGCTTCTGTCGTCGGACCGGCCGACTATGCGGGGCACGGAGGTATACGCATTCGCGGATCCAGTTCAGCCAACGACCCACGGTTCTTAAAGAAGAACTTCAAATTCGAAACCTGGAACGCCGCACGCGAGGAAGTCGACGTGCCGTTGCTCGGATTCTCGAAGCACTCGGACTGGGTGCTGTATGCCTCGTACATCGACCGAACGCTGATTCGCGATGCTTTGAGCTACGAGTTGAGCAACCAGCTCGGACAATGGGCACCGGGCACGCGACCGGTGGAGTTGTATCTAAACACTGGCGGCGGAAAGATCAGTGAGGCGGACTACGTCGGCATCTACATCCTCGTCGAACCCGTCACGCGCGGCGACGGCCGGTTGGATATCGAGCGTCTCGGTCCCGAGCATGATGCCGAACCGGAGATCACCGGCGGCTACATCATCAAGAAGGACCGCCTGGGCCCCGGCGACGTCGGATTCTCGACGCCGCTTTCGGGGCAATTGGTTTACGACTATCCGCGCGGAGAGAACATCACCGCCTTGCAGAAGACTTGGATTCGCGACTACTTGCTTGAGTTCGAGACCGTGCTTTACGGTGCGAGTTTTGCCGATCCGAACATAGGCTACGCCAAATATATCGACGTCGATTCGTGGATCGACTACCACCTGTTGGCCGAACTGACGTACAACCTCGACACGTTCCGCACGAGCACGTTCATGCATATGGACCGTGGCGGCAAGCTCGAGTTCGGACCGCATTGGGATATGGATCGCTCGATGGGCAACCAGATCCCGCACCCAACGCTCGGTGGACCGGCGCCGACGGGCTGGTATCACATCGCCAATCATTTGGTGCTCGGACAAAGCGAAACGGGGCCAACGTATTCGTGGTGGCCGCGGTTGTTTGAAGACCCCAACTTCCGGCAAAAGTTCGTTGATCGCTGGTTCGAACTTCGCGAAACAACTTTTTCTGTCGACAACATGGTGTCGGTCATCGATACGAAGGCCTTGGAGTTGAATGAGGCGCAAGCGCGGAACTTCCAACGATGGGACATCCTGAACCTAAATCACTTCACCACGCCGCAGCTCGTCGTTTCGCCCAACCGGTTTGAAACTTATGAGGAGCACGTCGAGCATTTGAAAGGTTGGCTGAGCGAACGCGTGGCGTGGATCGACCAGCAGTTTGTTGCGCCGCCCACGTTGTCCCACGCCGGCGGTCCGATCGGCGATGGAATCGAACTGACGATGAGCGCGCCTGGCAGCACGATTTACTACACAACCAGCGGCGTCGATCCACGCGACGCTCTGGCAAATCAGTCCACCACCGTGCTGCTCGATGCGCACGCGCCCGTCCGCGCCATCGTGCCGATCGACGATTCACTTGGTACGACTTGGACGATGGGCGTCTTCGACGACTCGACATGGCAGTCGGGCAGCACCGGTGTGGGCTACGACCGCTCGGGATTTCAGCCCCTGATCGGACTCAACGTGCTCGGGCAGATCGATGCGGACGGCGATGGAATCAACGCGAACAATTCGCTCTATGCGCGGATTCCGTTTACGGTTGGAACGGATTTGGCATCGTTTACCGAATTGACGCTACGCATGAAGTACGACGACGGATTCGTCGCGTACTTGAACGGCGTGGAGATCCTCCGAGTCAACTCACCGGCCGAGACAGCATGGAATTCGCAAGCGGCGACGAATCGCCGTGATTCGTCGGCTCCCGTTTACGAGATGTTCGACATCACGGCTCACTTGTCGCTGTTACGCGCCGGCGAAAACGTGTTGGCGATCCACGGCTTGAATTACGATTCCGCCAGTAACGTGATGCTCGTACTTCCGCAGATTGTCGCTGCGGCCGGAGCAATCGAGTACACCGGTGCGCCGATGCAGGTTTCGGACACCACGAAAATCATCGCCCGCAGCCTCAATAGCCAGTCGCGCGGCAGCAGTATCATCCACAGCCAGTGGAGTAGCCCGGTAACGGCCACATTCGTTGGCGAGTCGACGGGCATCGTCGTTTCCGAGTTGATGTATCATCCGGCCGACCTCACTGCCGCCGAAATCGCCGCCGGTATCGTCCATGAAAGCGCCTTTGAGTATGTCGAACTTGTCAACGTCGGGAGCACGACAACCAACCTGGCACGTTTTCAGTTCAATCAGGGGATCGCCTTCAGCTTCGGAGACATGTTGCTTGCGCCTGGCGAACGTGTCGTTGTCGCCAGTGATCTGGCGGCATTTGGCGTGCGATATCCAAATGTACCGAACGTCGTCGGCGAGTTCACCGGACAACTCGACAATGGTGGCGAACGAATCTCGCTGACCGACTCACTCGGAATCACGATCCAAGAGTTTACCTATGACGACGACGGACCTGGTTGGCATCCATCGACCGATGGGATCGGCTATTCGCTCGTCGTGATCGACGCGACGCGGCCCGTCGAGAATTGGGACGATCCCGCCGCGTGGCGTGCGAGTTTCACACTCGGCGGATCGCCGGGTGTGCCCGAAACGCTACCCGGCGATTTCAACGGTGACGACCGCGTCGATCTGGTCGACCTGGCGTTTCTCCAATCGCAAATCGGCGCGATCCTGGACGTCTCTCCGACAATGGGCGATTTGAATCGCGACGGGGTCGTCGATCGGGCGGATGTGGCGCGATTCGTCGGCAATTTCGGGCGTTCTGTTGCAGCCTCGTCCGCCGCTGCATCCTCGGTGCTCGTCCTGGCACCCGTGAATTCGCGCGGCAACGAATCGTCGATGGGCATCTTGGCTCGGCGTCGCGTTCGCGCTACGAACGTGCGGCCAATGCAGGTCATTTCCGTCGATTTTGTGCTCGACAATGGCATCGACGGTGATGTCGACCTGCGTGCCGTGCGCCGCCAGCGGCGGCCCGCGCCTCCGCTCGCCGCGCTCAAGTAGCGCGGCTTGTGCTCGACAGCGAAAAAGATGCTGGGACGCCGCGCAGCCAAATCGGCGAACGTTGCCGACAGTCGCAGATTTCGTCCTCGCACCTGCTACGCAACGATGTGCGAAATACGACGATTCTTGACGGAGCTACCTACGCCACCGCTAAATTGGTGCCGGGAAACCATAAGGACAGTCCGATTTAGCTTCACTCTAGCAGGCGGTCGATCAAGTAATCGGTGGACGACTTGTACTTTGAATGTTCCCGGCCGGGATGGACGAGGACCATGTCGACGGCGTTCTCCTTGAGCCGTTCTCCAAGCTTGACGCCCATGATGCCCGAGTGCGTGGGATCCTTTGGCGACGCGCCGACGACCGGCTCTTCGCCGCGATAGAATAGCGCGATCGGCGGATCGTCCTTCGACACGTGTTCGATCGGCGAGTACTGCTGAATCCACTTCAAAACGTATTCGCGATTTTCGATCAGACTCTGGAAATTCGGCAGCCCAAAGGCATGGGCACCATAATGATAATTTGGCATCCACTCGCGCAACTCCTTCGGATCGAGCGAGACCTGCGCACCATTGACGGCGGCGCAATAAAGCCGGGTCGATTCTCGGGCGATCGGATCCTTGCTGTCCGGATCGGCCATGTCGTCGTGGAACGCCAGCCACAGCGAAGAGCACGCGCCTGCCGAGCCCCCGGTCGCGCCGATGCGGCTCTTGTTGAGATTCCATTCCGATGCTTTGGAGCGAATGAATTGCAACGCCCGTGCGGCGTCTTCGAGCGGCGCCTTGACGGGCGGCTCCACTTCGTCCTTCACACCGTTCTGAACGTAGCGGTAATTGATCGCCACGACCGAGATGCCTTTGTCGAGAAACGGCTTGGGATTGGTTTTCTTATCGCCGTTTCGCCAGCCGCCGCCGTGAATGTAGAACACGACCGGCGTTGGTTTGTCCGCCTTGGCCGGATAGAAGTCCAGAACTTGTCGCGGGTGGCTGCCGTATACCACGTCGCGGAGTTCCTTCGGTTCCTCAGCCTGGCTCGGTAGCGCGAGGAGCAGCAAGACGACCATCGCGCGAGGAATGACATACTTCATGATGTTGGTTTTCCGCAAGCGCTCGGGAATGGGATTTCGGCGACAATCGCATGGATTCCAGGCACCACTATCGGCAGCGAGCGTCGGCGAGTCAAGCGCGCGGGAAAGCCATCGCCGCGCATTTGGATCGGTCCCGTGAGTAAACCCGCTTTTCTTGCGTCGTCGTCGGGGGAAAAGTCGGAGCACTTTCAGTTGCGTCGCTACGGATGGGCCGCGAATGAACGTGCCGCGGAAAAAGAACGCACGGTTTTACATGCGCGTTACGCATGGCGTGATCGACGCCGAGTTCGCGGGACCGTACGATGGAGAACATCGCGCATCCGGAGGTGAACGGCCATGAAGTACGTCGCATTTGCCCTCATCGCAGCTTTGGCGGGTTCGACCTCGGCCGGCGAATCGTCGAAGTCGAAGGCGAACTGGCCGCAATGGCGCGGGCCGTTGGGAACCGGCGCCGCCGTCGACGCCAATCCGCCCATCGAGTGGAGCCCGGCGAAAAACATCCGTTGGAAGACGGCATTGCCGGGCAAGGGACATGCCACGCCGATTGTTTGGGGCGATCGAGTGTTCGTCACGACAGCTAGCCCCGTGGGCGACGCCTTGAAACCGCGGTTCAGCACAGCGCCGGGCACGCACGACGGCGTACCCGTCACGCATCGTCACGAGTTCGCTGTGCTGGCTCTTAGCCGGAAGAATGGAAAGGAACTCTGGCGGCGAACGGTGCATAAGACGCTGCCGCACGAAGGCGGACACTACACGGGCAGTCTGGCGTCGAGTTCTCCGGTGACCGACGGCGAACACGTGTACGCGTTTTTCGGCACGCATGGCCTGTATTGCCTTACTGTCGACGGCGAACTGAAGTGGAGTCGCGAGCTGGGCGAGATGCAGACGAAGCATGGCCACGGCGAAGGTGCCTCGCCGGTGCTATACGGCGAGACGCTCGTCGTGAATTGGGACCACGAAGGCGAGTCGTTCGTCTCGGCATTGGACAAGCGCACCGGCGAGCCGCGCTGGAAAGTCAAACGCGACGAGAAGACCTCGTGGTCGTCGCCGATTGTCGTGGAGCACAATCGCAAGCCGCAACTCATCGTCAACGGGACGAATCGTATCCTCAGCTACGATTTGGCGACGGGCAAGATCATCTGGGAGTGCGGTGGCCTGTCGAACAACATCGTAGCCTCGCCGGTTGCGGGCGACGGCTTGGTATTCGCCGGCAGCAGCTACGAGAAGAAGGCGATCTTGGCAATTCGGCTCGACGGAGCGGAAAAGGACATCACCGGCACGGGCCACGTCGTGTGGAGTCGCACTCGCGCCACGCCGTATGTTCCGTCACCGCTGCTCGTCGGCGACTCGCTTTACTATCTTGCTCACTACCAGGGCATCATCTCGCGCGTGAATGCACGCTCCGGGGACGACCAGCCCGGTCTGTTGCGGCTGCCGGGTATTGGTGACGTTTACGCATCGCCGGTTGCCGCGAGTAGCCGCGTGTACATTACCGATCTTGACGGCGCGACCATCGTCCTGAGCGACGAAGACTCCCCACGCGTACTGGCCGTCAATCGTCTAAACGACCGTTTCAGTGCGTCGGCCGCCATCGTCGGCGGAGAGCTATACCTTCGCGGCGAGCGCAACTTGTATTGCATCGCCGTAGATTAGCCGCGTGGACCGAACCTGTCGGAAGTGTCGTGTAGCCAAAATGTAGCCAAACCGGCGGACAATGGCGGACGTTGGCCGACCGTCGTGGATTTTGGCCCTCGCCCCAACTACGCAACCGTGTACGAGATACGACGATCGTGGACGTTGGTGGAACATCGCCTGACCAGACTCGAAATCAGGT
>JAJDEG010000642.1 GCA_029259895.1 Planctomycetota bacterium | reverse complement strand
CAAAATCAAATCCGGATCAGCCTCGACGGCCCGCCGCAGCACGTCGCGCTCGTATTCGCCCACGTCGTCGGTCTGAATATCCGCCAACACGACGATCCGCAGCGGCTTGCCGACCTTGTCGGAGCGAATCTCGTAATGCGTAACCTCCAGCCATTGCGGTTCGACGAAGAAAGCGTCGATGCCCACGCCCACCAGCGCCACAGCCGCCAAACCGGCCAGCACGGCCCCACCGCGGCTCGCACGCCGCAACAACCAACTCCCGGCGGCCGCAAAGAACGGCGCATGCACGAACACTCCAAAGCACATCAGCCGCATCGAAGCAAAGCCGCTCCGTTCGATCCCCATTCCAACGACCGTCGCACCAACAAACGCCGCCACGATGAAAAGCACGCCCAGCGCCACGAACCAAAGTCCCGACAAGTTCCTCCGCAAATGAAACAGCAAAGCCGCCGTAACGACCGCCAGCAGCAAGTTATACAAAACGTTGCTCAACAACATCCCAAGACGCTTTCGCAAGTCAACATTTCAAACTCCAACCTCACGCGGCGTATCTGCCGTACACCTCTGTCGTAAGCCACCGTCGTAAACCACCGTCGTAAACCTCTGCGTCCACCCTTTCCTCTATGCTCCAGAACCCGCGCAATCTTCACGTCACCACCGCCAAATTGTCCCGATGCACGACTTCGTCGTAAGGACAGTGTCCCAGCACGTCGCCAATCTGCTGCGTTCGAAGGCCCGCGATCCGCCGCACATCTTCCGACGAGTAGTTCGACAAACCCCGAGCGAACTCCCCGCCATCCGGGCCGCACAGAGCAACGGCGTCTCCCTTCACAAAATCCCCCTCGACGCCCGACACGCCGATCGCAAGCAAACTCCGTCCCGTCGCTTCCACGGCGGTCCGCGCGCCCGCGTCGAGAATCAGTTTCCCTCGCGGACGCACCGTGAAGCCGATCCACCGCTTCCACGGCGAAACGTTCTTCCCCTGCGCGACGAACAGCGTCCCCACTTCCTCCGCCGCCATCACGCGCCCCAGCATTCCCTTGTGTCGGCCGCTGGCGATGATCGTATTCCCGCCGGCGGCAGTCACCAGTCGCGCCGCGCGAATCTTGCTCGCCATTCCCCCCTTGGAAAGATGCGACGGACCATCCTGCACCGCGCTCGCCACGTCGTCGATCCGCGTCACGCACGAAATCAGCTTCGCGCCCGCCGTCGCCGGATGCCGGTCGTACAGACCTTCCACGTCCGAAAGCACAACCAGCAGCGGCGCGCCGATCAGATTGCAAACGATCGCCGCCAGATGGTCGTTATCGCCGAACGTCGTGAGCAGTTCCGACACGCTCACCGTGTCGTTCTCGTTGATAATCGGCACCGCGCCCAGTTCGAGCAGCGTCATAATCGTGTTGCGAACGTTCAGATACCGCGTCCGGTCGTTGACGTCTTCGGCCGTCAGCAGAATCTGAGCCGCATGCCGGCCGTGCGTCCGCAGCGCCCGCTCGTACGTTTCGATCAGCCGCGATTGCCCCACCGCGGCGACCGCCTGCAAATGCGCCAGGTCCGTTGGACGATGCTCCATCGCCAACCGACCCATCCCCGCCGCAACGGCGCCACTGCTCACCAGCACGACGCGGCGGCGACCGCTCGCCACGCCGCATAGATCCGCCGCCAAACCCGCGATCCGCTCCTCCGACAGCCGCCCCTCGTCGTCGGTAAGAACGCGCGTCCCAACCTTGACCACGACCGTTTCGGCCAACAGCGTGACTTCCTGACGCAAAAGTTGAGTCATGGGCGGTGAGGGCGACGTAAAATGAATGGCGATCGGCGGAACGACCACCAGAATAGCGACGCCGCCACGCGACCGAAAGGTTCGCGGAAATCCTTGGTACGCATCTCAGCGGCCTGTTGAAAAAGGGGGCTGACCCTCTCAGGCACGGCGCATTCTCCGGCGAAAACGAGGTTTCCCCAAGGGTCTGCCCCCTTTTTCAACAGGCTGCCAGCCCTGTCGGCGCAAGACCGCCGGCGGCAAATCCTCGCCGACGGTATCGCGTCAATCGCCGTCGCCGGTCCCAAGACGTAACCGCGCGATCTCGCAGTTCAACCCGGCCGCCGAAAACGCCGCCCCCATCCGCTCCAGCATCGCCTCGTCCGCATACGTTCCCACAATCGCCCCGCCCGACCCGGCAAACTTCGCCGCCGCCCCGACGCTGCGCGCCGCCTCCACCATCCGCACGTGCTTCTCCGCGAGCGCGCAAATCGACCGCCGCATGTCGAAGTTCTCATCCATCAACCGGCCAAGCAAAGCCGCGTCGTTCGACACGATCGCTTCCCGAGCACGCTCCGCCAGCGACGCAAACGTATCCATCGCGGCCAACACCGCCGGCTCGCCGATCTGAAAGCGTCGCCGAAGATCGTTGTGCGGAATCTCCGTCGGTTCCGCCGCACTCCGATCGTAAGCTACGTAAAGCGGCGGCAGCAGTCCCGCGTCGAGCCGTTCGTAACGGCCGCACGCATAGCCGTCGACTTCCTCCGCCGCCGCCTTCGAGAAATCCATGTACGTCGCCCCGCCGTACACCTGAGCCACGCGGTCTTGCAGGCCAGCCGGTATCCCCAACTCCTCCGTCTCGACCGACAACGCCAGCGAAGGCATCGCCCGCCGATCGATCGCCACACCGTAAAACTCGCACAGCCCCCGCAGCGTGGCGACGATGATCGCGCTCGACCCGGCCAGACCGACCTGCCGTGGGATGTTCGTCTGATAGCGAATCGAAAAGTTGTCTGCCGCCAGCCCAATCTTTCGCCCGCGGCAGTAATCGAAAAACTTCTTGATCGTCGCTTTCACCAACCGCACGCCGCCGTAGTAGCCGTGCGCCTGCACGTCTTCGGCCAGGCGTTCGATCGATCGGAAGCGGTTCCGATCCTCCTGGCTCCAAACGATTTCCAACTCGTCCCAAGGATAGAGCACGACCTCGGCAAAGAAGTCGCGAACCACCACCGAAATCGTCTTGCCGAAATACCCGTCCGATGGATTGCCTACCAATCCGGCCCGAGCAAAAGCACGTTGGCGAATTATGTGCATGACGAGGACCGACGCCGTGGCTTACCCTGAATCCCGCATCCAAATTCCCGCATCCCAAATCCCAACGCACCGACGCCAGCCCACGTTCAAGGCGTGAAGTCCTCGTCGCCCGAAAGCCCCACCGCAAACTCGCACAGCAAATCGGCCGCCCGATCGATGTCGTCGAGCGAAATCATCTCGACCGCACTGTGCATGTAACGATTCGCAATGCTAACGAGCCCCGTCGCTACGCCCCCGCGGCTTACCTGCAACATATTGGCGTCGTTCGGCGTCGCCCGGCCGATGGCGGCGATTTGAATGCGAATGTCGGCCGTGGCCGCCACGTCGATCAGCCGCTCCGTCACTTTGAGATTCATGTTCGGACCGCGATAAACCACCGGCCCATTTCCCAGCGCCACATCGCCTTGCTCTTTCTTGTCGATCGTCGGGCAGTCCGTGGCATGAGTCACGTCGACCGCGATTCCCACGTGCGGATCGATCGAGTGGGCGCTCGTCTTCGCCCCCCGCAATCCAATCTCTTCCTGCACCGTCGAAACGGCATACAACCCGCAACGCACGCCCTTCGCGCTCGCCCGCCGCAGCGCCTCGATGACCACCCACAGACCCGACTTGTTGTCCATCGCCGGCGAGCATGCCCGCCCGTTCGGCATCGACGTGTAGCCCAGCGCCAACGTCACTGGGTCGCCAATGCGCACCATCTCCGTCGCTTCATCCTTGTTCTTCGCGCCAATATCGAGCCACAGGTCTTTCGTCTTCGGCACCTGCTTGCGCTCTTCATCGGTCAGCAAATGGATCGGCTTGCGGGCGATCACTCCTTGGATCGGCCCTTTGTCGCTCCACACGGTCAGCCGCTGCCCGATCAACTGCATCGGATCCCAGCCGCCGATCGTCTGCACGTAAACGAATCCTTCCGCGTCGACGTGCGTCACGAGCAACCCAATCTGATCGCAATGCCCGGCGAGCATCACTCGTAGCGGCGCATCGGGATTCTTCACCGCGATCACGTTGCCGTGGACGTCGGTCGTCACCCGATCCGCAAACCCGGCAGCATACTCGCGAACCAGATTCTGCACCGGCCCTTCGTATCCCGACGGACTGGGCGTGGCCAAAACACGTTTAAAAAAATCGAGAGCGGCGGAATCCATCGTGGGCAGCGTTCCTTTTCATCGAGCGTATGAAAGTGCGAGTCGGATCGAGGCCATGCGGCGACTTATTATAACGCCGTCCAGGATTTCGCTCAGAAATAGTAGCCGAGTTCACAAATTCCCGGACGCCAACACTTACTTGCTTCCTGCGCTTTGCGGTGCGATCGGCGGCGTGCGTTCCCACCAAGTGTCGAACTCACCCTCGCCCAACGCCCGCTGGCGAGCCGCTTTGACGGTCTTGGCCGCGCCGGCCAGCGCGGTCTTTTGCGCCGCCGTCGCATTACTTCCCGCCAGCGCCGTTGCGCGAGCGAGTAAGTCCTCGGCCGCCGCAGTGAAGTCAACTTGTTCCTGCCGATTGAATCGAGATGCATACGTCGCCGTCTGGCCGGCGACATCGAGAACCTTGTCGACGTACTTCGGTCTGGCCTTTACGTACGCGGCCTTCTGTGGATAGTCACCCTTTGCGGCGTCCAACGCGCCCGCGACGATCGCCAGATCGCGTCCCCATTGCAGTCGATCGGCCGACAACGGCGCAGCGCCTTCCAGAGCGGCGACGTAATCGTCCGCCGCGCCGACCAGCGCGTCGTTCTCAGCCGCTCCACGCGGCGAAGTTCGCAATGCCACCGAAGCGGCATACTCACCTCGTAGGGCTCGCGCCGCACGGGCGGTGTCCGCGCTTCCCGCCGCGCCGGCCAGGGCAACCGCCTGCTCGAGCGCCGCGTGGATTTCGTCCCGGTATTCGCCCGCCCGCGTCGCCTGCGTCTTCCGAACGAGGGCCAGCATCATGTGCGCCTTGGCTCGCATGATGCCGTCGACCTTGCCGTCGGCCGCCAGTTTCGTCGAAATATCGCGAGCTTTAGCGAACCGCGTCGCCACGTCGGCCGGCCGTCCGGCCGCAAGTTGGGCAAACGACACGGCCGCGTTCGCCTGTTCGATTAGAAGTTGCGGACGATCGAGCGGAGAATACGCGTGCCCTTCGGCGGCCGCCGCGGCCTCGTCGAACAATTTCATGCACGCGTCGTACTCGTCCGACTTTAACAACCCGGTAGCCACGTTCGTCAGCCGAATCCGTGCCAAGAAAGCGCGCGCTTCAGTCGCCTCTGCGCTAGCCGCGTCGGCATTCGCCAGAAATCCTTCGAGTTCGCTCGCGGCGTCCTTCAGCGCGCGCCCACCCCGCGACCGCAAATCCGCCACCAACGTCTCGCGCGCCTTTTCCGACCCGGCGGCCGGCGCAGTCGTGCGCAGCGTGGCGACCGTCGACAAATACCCGTCGCTTCCCAGCTTGAACCGACATCGGCCGCGATGGTAGCGGGCAAGGTTCGCCCCGACCCCATCGTCCAGCCGCGTCGCCGCTCCTTCGGCCTTGCTAAATTGAACGAGCGCTCGCGGATAGTATTCAGGCCTCTTGAGCAACCATCCAAAATCCTCCAGCGCATTCCCGGCCAATTGATACGCCCACTCGGGGTGTACGCCGTCGAGCTTCTTCGGCTCTTCCGTGTCGGTTGTGTCTTGCGTGACGCTTATCGCTAACCGCAGCGCCTCGTTCAAGAGCTTCTCCTGTATCGCCGGGTCGCTCTCGTAGTTCGCCAACTGCAACAGCACCGTCCCACGCCCGACCAGCAACAGCGGAACGTCGTGTTCCAAATCGGCATACGCCGCCGAATTCGGAGAACGTCGCAGCGCGTCGCAATCCGCAATCGCCTTACCGTAGGCCGCGTCCGCTTCCGACAGCAGCTTTCGCTTCTTATCGTAATCGGCGACCGTCAGCGATTCGTAAAGCAGACCCAAACCGCGCAGTCCGTGCGCGGCGGGAAAATCCTTCGGCAACCGGCCATCTGCAAGCGCCGCGGTCGCGTCTCCCTTCATTTGCGCGCCCCGCTCGGCATACGACATGTCGGTGCGCAAGTCGCAGGAATATCCGCGGCCGTAAAAGTACTCCGCCTGCGTCGCATCGAACTTCACCGCCGCGTCGAACCAGTCGAACGCCGCCTTGGCCACGCTCGTCTTGCTCCCCTCGTCGGCAAGCTGATTTCGCACGCGGGCCTGCACCGAAGGATGCAAATGGGCATACCGGCCCCGAGCGGCCAACAACCGCGCCGCCGCACTTCGCGCCTCGCCGCTCAAGGCCGCGCTATCGCCGCCGCTGGTGATCGCCGCAGTCGCCGGCGCCAGAACGTGCTCGTCGATCGCCGCCGGCGTCGGTGCCGACGTCGTTTTCGCGTCCTTCAAGGTCGCAGCGCGGCAAGCGTCGTACAACCGACCGTACGCAACGGCAGTCAGCGACCGATCGCCGACGAGCGCATGACTGCGCGCATTCACCAACACGACTTGCAGCGGCGTTTCCGTCGTCTTATCGCCGGCCAGCAACGGATCCGTCCACGCGACAACCTTCTTGCCCACGTCCGCGTCCGGCGGCTTCGCGTAAAAAGCCGCTAGTGCTTCAAGATGACGCAGTTCGCGCAAAGCGGCATTATTAAGCGGCGTCCTGTCCGGCGGGAACATCGACACGGCCAACGCCAACCACTGCGACGATCGTTGCGCTCCCTCGCCGCCCGGCGAATAATACGGCGTCGCCAGGTCTTCGAGCGCCCCTTGGGCTTGCTTCCGCGCCGCTTCCTCCATCCGCTTGACGACGAATCCCTTGCGGGCGTTGTGGTCCCGCCATTTTGAAGTGGCGCTCGTCTCCGTAAAAGCGGCATGAATCGCATCGGCCGTCGCTGCGATTCGATCGGCAAGCGTATCTTGCCGCGAAATCGCCGCCACGAACGCAACGTAGTGCTTATCCTCATCGGCCGCCTGCGATTGCCGATCTCGCAAGAAATCGCGCTGGGCAGGCGACGGCCGTTTGTCCTCTTGCAGGACGCACTCCACCGCGCACGCCGCCCGCAATACCGCCGCCGGCGGCGACGAACCCACGACGCCCTCGACGCCCGCCGCGTACAACCCGAGCGCCGAAAAATCGGCCGCATCGCGCAGCGCTCGCAGTCGCGCGACGGCCAATTCGACGCGGCCGCGGTCGACCTCGGCAACCGCCTTGGAAATCTCGGCCGTGTCGTCCGAAAACTCCCCGGCGGCAAACGTCGCAACCGACCGCGTAAGCCCCACGAGCCGCTGCACCTCCGCCGTCTTCTTAGCGTCGCCATACGTCAACGCAGATTCCATCGCAAGCGCTCGTTCCAGCGCCGCCCGGCACAATGCCGCTGCCTCGCTCGGCACTCTCTCGCCTCGAACGCGCTCGTTCAAATCCTCGAGCGCCTTGGCGTATTCGTCCTCGCCGAGGCCGTCCAACCGAAGCGTGGCAAGAACCGTCAGCCCGCGGTAGTCTCGATAGTCGGCCGTGTTGGCGGCGCTGGTGAGGTATTCCCAAACGGCAACGTTGGCCGTGGAAAGATCGGCGAGCCGCTGGCGAGCTTCCGCCAGCGATGCGCCCCCCTGGGCGACCTTCGCTCGCAGTTCGCCGAGCAACTTTGTCCACTGCTGCTTGAGTACATCGAGCTCTCCCCCTCGCACTTGCTCAATCCGCTTTACCAACTCGCCCAGTTCCCAAGGATCGAGCCGATTGCGATAGCCGGCCGCAATGGATTCCAACTTGACGAGATCGGCCGATGTCTTCTTATCGACCAACGCTCTCAGCGCTTCCCAGGTCGCCTTGTCGCGCGAGTCGGTGAGTCGCTCCGGCCCCAGCGACACCAAGGTTACTTCCGCCTTGCTCGGGTCGCCGGCGCGAAGCGCCGCGCGGCCTCGAACCAGCTTCGCCGACGCCGTCGTTGCGGCAAGCGTCGCATCCGCCGGCTCGATCGTGCCCAGCGTGCCGATCAACTGCTCGACGCCAGTAACGATAATGGTGGCGTCGGCCGGAGGAAGCTCCGCCTTCGCGAGTTGTTTCTTGTAAGAATCGATCTGCGCCCTCGCCGCGCCAACCAACGTCCGGCGGCCTTCCTGGCTAGCCGGAAAGTGACCGACGAGCGCGGCGGCCTCTGCAACCGCGTCCGCAAGCAACCGCGGATCGGACTTTTCGCCGCCAACCTTCGCCTTCTCCGCGGCGTTCGCCGACCATTTCGTCGCGAGTTCGTCCAACAACCGGCCGGAGCTTTCGCCAAGTTTCGCCCGGTTGGCGTCGATCTTGTCGAACGCCGCAACGAACGACCGCGCCGACACGAGCCGCTCGATCTCGCTTTGCAGTGCTGCCACCTCCGGATCGGCCTTGGGCCCGTCGTTTCCAGCCGTGGTCGGTCCTTCTCCACCGCCATCGTCGGTCGGCGTACCGTCGGTCGGCGCATCGTCGGTCGGCACATCCGCGCCGCCGAACATCTTCGGCAACACGACCGGTATCGCCACGGCCAGCACGGCGATTGCGATGGCGCCCGCCAGTGCTCCCCGCGTTCGCCACCACGGCGTCATCTCGGAATCGGCAGGCCGCGGCGGCGACCGTTTGCCAGCAGCAAGTTTCGGACGCCGCGCCGAAGTATGCGGCGCGTCGACGATCCGTCGCGGCGGCGCGGATTGCTGATCGGCATCGGTATCGTGCGGCGGCCGCGTTTCGATCGCCGACGGAACGAGCGTCGCACCCCGGGCGGGCGGCGGACTCGAATCGAGAGCCGTCTGCGCCGAATCGCGCAAGCTCGACAGTGACGCCGAAACCACCGAATCGGCATCGATCGTTGCCGCCGCTGCCGCACCGGCCGACGACGTTTTCTTCTTCGGCGATTCCAGTGGCGGTGGTTCGGCCGCGATGATCTCGTCCCACGCTTGGCCGAGCGCCGCCACAAATTCGCGGCACGTCGCAAAACGCTTGCGCGGGTCCGCGTCCGTAGCACGCAACAGTATGTCGCGTTCCGTCGGTTTCAGCTCGCTCACGTCCAATCGCGAGCCGAGCGGCGATCGCTTGGCCGATTCCATCGAGCTGCTCAAGCTCGCCGACGGTTTCCCCGTCCGCAGTTGCAAATACGACACCGCGAGCATGTATTGATCGGACCACCGTGTAATCCGCTCGGTGGCGAACTCCGGCGGCGTGAACGCGGACTCCGCAACGTGCTTTCCCGCCGGAAACGCCTCTTCCTCGCCGTGCAACATCTGCGCGCCGGCGAAATTCGACAGCACCGTGTGGTCGTCGTCGACGAGAAAATTGATCGGCCGCAAGTTGGCGTGCTGAAAGCCGACCATTTTGCCGGCCACGTCGTGTTGCGGAGCGTTGAGATAATCGAGGGCCTCCGCCAGATCGCCCACGAGCAACAGCAGCCGCTTAATCGGCATCCCGCCCGACGACAGCCGCTCGGAAAGATTCCGCGGCAACCGTCGCCCGGCCACAACCGTCTTCGCCGGCATCGGCGGATTCGGCAGCTTGAACAGCCGCGCCGGCAACAATTTCTCCGTCGCGCTCAAGCAGGCGAATTCGTAGACTTCCGCCAACCGCGGGTGGCTGCGACTCACTTCGCGAATCGCCGCGAGCGTCGCCCACGACGCCGTCGCCGCCGCATCGTGCATATTGCGAACGACGAGCAGCACGTGCAAACCATCTGGATCGACGGCGTCCCAGATCTCCTCGCCGTCCCGACTCCGCATGCTCCGTTCCAGCCGGTAACCGGCGATCGGTTCCGCGCGTTGGGGCACGGACGCCGAAAACGCCGTGCTCAGCGTCCGGCGGAACTCCTGCACCATGTCGAAGCACAACGGAAACCGCTTGGCCGAATCGAGCGACGTCGCCCGCTCGATGACCACCCGTTCCCGCTCGTCGAGCAACGACAGATCGAGCATCCCCTTACGCTTGGCGTCGTCGAGCGCCGCGAAACTCTCGACGTCGGACAGCGGCAATCGGCCCGTTCGCAGTTCGCAGTACGTAATCGCCAGGCTGTACTGGTCGGTCGCCGGACCGGGAAGCTTCGTCGAATAAATCTCCGGGGCCATGTACGCCAGCGATCCCGCGCCCCCCATCGACGTGCGGGCCGTACTAATCGCCGACGCCAGGCCGAAATCGCAGACCTGCGCCGACCCGCCCACGATCATGATGTTGTGCGGCTTAATGTCGCGGTGTTGAATCTGATGCTTAACGTTCAAGTAATCGATCGCTTTGGCCGCCGCCTCCATGTATTCCAGAAGCTCTTCCTGCGGAATCCCGCCTGGCGTGTCCTCCGAAAGACCCTTGCGGCATTCGGCCAGCCGATCCAGCAGGCTCTTCTCGCACAGGTCCATCGCCACGACCAACTCGCTCGGCCGCTGCTCGGTCGAGCCGGACTCGTCGATATAGGCGTCGCTGTCCAGCAGCGCCCCGTCGGCATCCTTCAGCCAAAACCCGGTGATCGACACCAAATTCGGATGCCGCAAGTCCTTAATCAGCTTGAGCGCACGAAACTCCTTGCGGCCCGCCTTATCCTCGACCTTGTCGATTATCTTGACCGCCGCCGACACCCGCCCCGGCCCTTCGGCCAGCCAAACCTCGCCGAACCCGCCCCGGCCCAGCATTTTCTGCAGCCGATAGCCAGGCACGACTTCGATTCCAGGTCGGTAATGCATGGCAGCAACGAACGGGGGCTGATGATAGCGGTCGCAGCGGTGGCGGCGGAGCATGTCCGACGGCACCGGCCGGCGAAACGACACGCGCGACGGTCAAAGATTCAGGATATATGGCATTCCAGCGGGGAGCAACGGCCCGGCCTCATGCGGAAAAAACGGAATCGCTTGACACATCAGACGCCGCGTCTTAGAATCCCTGTCAGACACCGTGTCTTACATAGAGGTGGGGCCATGCCGCACGATGCAACGAACGTCACTGCGACCAACATGACCGCAGTCAACATTACCGACGCTGAATTGGCCGTGCTCGACGCGCTGTGGAGCGAAGGACCGGCCACGATCCGCCGTATCGCCGACCTGATCTACCCTAGCGGCACGGCCGCTCACTACGCGACGGTGCAAAAACTGCTCGAACGGCTCGAAGCGAAATCCTGCGTCACCCGAAACCGCAGCGCCTTCGCCCACGTCTTCGCGGCCAAGGTCGCACGCGACGACGTCATCGCCCAGCGTCTCCGCGTGGTCGCCGAGCAACTCTGCGAAGGATCGCTCACGCCGTTGCTCCTCCAGTTGGTCCACGGCGCGCAGCTCAGCACCGAAGAACGAGCCGCCCTCAAGAAACTCATCGACGATTCGGACAACGCCACACCGACGCTTGCTTCACCGACGCGCGCTTCACGAAACCGCGCCGCTTCAAACCGTAAGGGCCGTCGCGATGCATGATTTGATTGAATCGACACTATCGATCGCCCTGTCGAACGCATGCGTCGCATCGCTACTGGCACTACCTGCCTGGGCGGCGTCGCGCTGGTCGAAACCGACCCTTGCCCACGCGTTGTGGCTTCTGGTATTCATCAAATTAGTGACGCCCCCCGTCATCGACGTAGCGTTGCCGTTGCCGGACGCGATCGCATCGCTCGCAAGGCAATCGTCCGCCGCAGAAGACGCGCCCGCCAGGCCCGGCGGAAAGTCGCTAGCGCTCGCCGCCGCCACGCGCACCGCAACCTTCGACGACGCGAGCGATGAAAGCAACCTGCCAGCCAACGCCGAACTGAGCGCCGAACTGAGCGCCGAACTGAGCGCCGAACTGAGCATCGTCGCCGAAACGTCCTCGCAGCCACCGCAGTCGACATCGCCGATCGAAGTGACCGAACTTCTGACGCCCGAACTGCCGAAGGGCGGCCTCGCCTTGGACTCAGTTGCGGCGGCATCGCCGTTACCGTTCGACGAACTCGAATTGTCGCCAACGGCTCGTCTCGAACCTTTCCCATCGTCGATGCCGCCAACCGCCGACGATCGACCCGAACCACGGCCATTAGAAACGACCAACCTACCGCAAATCGACGCCCCGAAAGAATCGCTCGTCGGCACGGAAGACCCGCGCGACCAAATTCGCGAACAGGCTCCTCCGCAAAATTCCGCAGCGTTGATCGACGCGACAACGTCCTTCGCTGCCGTTCCCGCTCCGGCCGCCGAAGGTAGGTTTGCAGGCGTCGAACTCGTGCCGTTCGCCCTGGCGATCTTGTGGATATCCGGCTCGACCGCCTGGTTCCTGCTCGCCGCGATCCGGATTCGGCGTTTCCGCGGCGCGATGCGGCATGCCACGCCGGCCACACCTCCGCTTCAGGCCGAGGTCGCTGACTTGGCCGCGCGCATCGGATTGCGGCGCGTTCCGGACGTCTCCATCGTTCCCGGTCAAGTCTCGCCACTGGTTTGCACGCCCCTTGGCCGGGCCGTTCTCGTCCTGCCGCGCGAATTGCTCGCCCGCTTTTCGTCCGCCCAGCGCACCGCCGTCATCGCCCACGAATTGGCCCACCTCCGCCGTCGCGATCATTGGACGCGGTGGCTCGAATTGCTTGCCGTCGGTTGCTATTGGTGGCTTCCGACTGTCTGGCTTGCCCGCCGCCGATTGCACCAAGCCGAAGAAGCTTGCTGCGACGCTTGGGTCGTGTGGCTGCTACCGGATCGCTCGCGCGACTACGCGCGCGCACTATTGGAAACGATTGATTTTCTCACCCCGACGCCCGCCGCGCCGCTGTTGGCCAGCGGATTCGGTCGGGCGTCGTCCTTGAAAGGGAGATTTGAAATGATCCTCACGCAACGTGCCTCGCGCCGCATGTCGTGGCCCGTGCGATTCGCCGTCGCCGCGGTCGGACTGCTCGTCCTGCCGTGGTCGCTGACGACGCTGTCGGCCGAAGACGAGACCGAGCCGCCGGCCGCGACCGACGAACTCAAGCTCCCCGCCGTCATAGTTGAAACGGCCAACGAAACGCTCCCCGATGTCGCCGATGACGTCCTTGGGATTGACGTGCCAACGCCGCCGCGCGCCGTGGATGCGCCGCTAAGTCCCTCGTCGCCGCCGGACGAAAACATCATTCCGCCAGGCGTTCCGCGGAGTCTTTCGCGGCGCCACGACCCAACCGGGACCGACGCCCCTCGGGCACGCACAAATGCCCGGCTGAGCGATCCTCGCCGAGCGCCTGCAACGGAAAACGCCGCAGGCGGAAATGCGTCCTTCGCGAATACGACGTCGAGCGACGATCCAGTCCTCCAGCGCCTCGAGCGCCTCGAAGCCACAACCGCCGAGTTGCTCGCGCTCGTCAAGCAACTCCGCGCCGCGAACCACAGTACCTATCCTAGCGCGCTCGCCGTCCCCTTCTCGCATGCCGGCCGTAAGCTTCGCGTCAACGTAAACGGCCCGAAGATCATCGCCGTCGACGCCCAGAGCGGAAAAACGCTGTGGTCCACCGATGCCCACGGAGACGTCACGGCAATCCAATCCGTGGACGGCCAGCTCCAGGCGTTCACCGCCGACGGTACGACGTTGCTTCTCGACGCCGAGACCGGCAAGATCACCTCCACCAGCAAACGGCAGATTGCGCCCAACCCCGCGCGTCGAGACAATCCGCACCTGGGCATTCTTTCCGATTACCGAGAGACCACGGCGCCGGTGAACGAAATCGCCAATCCCGACGCCGTGCTAGCCGCGAAACAAGCCGAACGAGAGGCGCTCGTAATACACGCCAAACAAGTTGCCGAGATCGAAATCGAGATGATCCGCGCCGAACGTCAACTCGCCGAGCAGCGTGCCGAACTCCAGCATCGCATTCGCCAGTTGGAAGTCAAACGCGAGCGGCTCCTGCGACAACTCGACGGCGTGCCCAAGGATGCGGCTGGGCCCGAACGCGAGGAACTCCTCGCCCGCATCGACGCCGCCGAGGACGAGCTAATCGCCATGCAACACGAAGCCGACGTGTTCCAGACTAAATTGGAATACAAGGTCCGCGAGCTGCAAATCCAGCGCGACGAACAGCTTCGGGCGATGGACGCGCAACACCGCGACCCGCATCGCGAAGCGTGGCCGACGAACGAGCGCAGCGATCCAAACGTGCTACGGTAAGACACGGAAAAGCCGCACGTTCGCCCGGACGTTGGGCGCGAATGGAAAAAAGAAGGGCGGATTCAATCGAATCCGCCCTTTTTCATGCGCAGTCATCCAAAGTGCCGCTCAGCCGCCGCCGACCAACGTTACGATTTCCACTCGATCGCCGGCGACCAGCCGCACCGCCCGATGTTGTGCCCGGGGCACCAGATCGAGGTTCACTTCGACCGCCACGGCTTGCGACGCCAAGTCGAGCCGAGCGAGAAGATCGGCCACCGACGAATTCTCGTCGACGGAAACCGGTTCCCCGTTCACCGAAACTTCAACGCAAGGCGTCGCCACGACCGACGACGGCACCGCGACACCCTCGCGGCGCGGCGCTCCGTTCGTCTCATTCACTTCTCGCCTGTCGGCCACGGCTACGGCCCCGCGGGGACCGCGCCTCCGGCCGCCGGTCCGCCAGCGCCAACCTTAACGACGCCGATCTTTACGAAGGCCGCGTTGATATTCTGAGTTCGCGACATGGCCGCGTTTTCCCATGGCACGCCGTAAGCCACCATATTGCCACTCGTCTCCTCGGCGACGTAGATCACGCACTGACCGAGTTTGCCGGCACCGGTCGGCCTGAACGTCGAAATGCCGGTCACCAGCGAATACTTCGGATTGCGGCCCTTGGCCACGTTCAGGTCGGTCGCCACCGACGGGGCCGTGTATTGCGCGAAAAACTTCCGCGTGTTTGTGTTGATGACGAATCCCTTCAGCGTGCCCGACACGATGTCGAGGCAGACGACGATTTCGTTCTGGCCATCGAGCACGCCCGTGGCAAGAATCAAGTTCTCGGTCTTGTCGGTACCGGTGGCCATCGCGCTCGAAGCGCCGCCGAAACTTGCACCGACGGCAACCAGCGCGACCAGAACGCCGCGACGCCATGTCTTCTCTGTGCGGATCATCGAATCTTCTCCCGTGCAAACGTCTAACGAATGAGAAACTGCCGCGACGCCCCGCTTCCGCCCCCACCACGGAGCTGGGTACACCGAGCTAGGTACA
>JAJDEG010000641.1 GCA_029259895.1 Planctomycetota bacterium | reverse complement strand
CCCAAAAAACCGCCCGCCACATCGTAGCCGGCGGAACGAGTTTTTCAACGGCCTGCTAAGGTGGTCTGCAAGGAGTTATGGAGACTTGCCCTTCGCTTGCGTTCTCATCGCCGGCGACGCGACTTCACAACGAATGTCGGGATGTCGACTGCATCCATAGTGGCGTTTCTCTCACGACGAGCAACTTGCTCGGCCAGTACCTCAAGTGAATCAGTAGCCGCGTAATTCAACGCTAGCCGTGGACGAGTCAACTGCCGGACGCGAGCAGTGTTCTCTCGATCAGAAATCATGAACTCTTTCCGACGCGAGAAAGAAGCCGAGTACGAATCGACCACGCCCCCGTGATCGTTTTCTCTCGTCCTGGCAACCACCGCACCAGCGGACGCGACAGGTTCATTTGGCGGACTGAAGTTCAGCTGAAGTATTGCCAGGTCGGCGAGGTCCGTAGAACCGCTCGCGTCGAAGTCTCCCCTGGACCATGAACTAGAGTCCTGGCTGCCGAAAGCGGTGCTGAATAGGAGAGCGTCGTGGCGATCAACTCGACCGTCAAGATCGATATCTCCAGACCGCGTGCCGATCCCGATCGTCGTTTCCACATGATGTAAAACGAGCTCATCGAGATCGTCTAGCGTAACTTCGTCGTCGCCGGTCAGATCGAAGCGGATGTCGGTACTGCCGATGGCCAACGCTTCCATCAACAAGTCAATATCGGCGATGGTAACTCGACCATCGGCATTGAAGTCACCAGTTGCATGGCTGGAATTAATGTCGACATTATCGAACGTGGCCGTATATAGATTGGTCTCGCTATTTCCTGTTACAGCCAGTCCGGCAAAGACGGTCGCTCGCATTTCCATGCTGACGTCCTCGCCTACTTGGAGCCACGTCGCTCCGTCATCAGAAACGAAAGCACGAAACACGTTTACGTCGCGTTCGAGCTTCAGCCACTGGGGGCCGCCAAATCCGACGATTTCTGAGACTACCTCGTCGCCAGTCGCCGGCCGATATGCGAAGCGGGTGCCACTGAACGGCGTTGTTGTAAGCGAAAACGACTTGGCATCGGGCTCGAGCGACTCGCGAATCACCAAACCGGCTTCTGACAGGTCAAGCGTAGGCTCTAGGTCAGCCACGCGTGCGACGATCGAGCTTTCGCCGTGTATCGCCTGATGAACGAAATGGAGAGCATCGCTCGTCGAGTCTGTCGTTCGAGTGCCGGAAATCAGCGTAAACACGCCATCGGATTCCGCGGATACGCTCGAACCAACTGGTGTTCCGATCGTAGCTGGCATCCACGGTGTTGGGAGCGAGCCCCCTGGCGTAGCGACAGCAATTGGAAGGATTATGGAGCCAGGAATCGAACCGGCCACTGCCTGAAGATAGTAATAGAACTCGGTGACCGGCGAAGTACTATCGTCGACGTAACTTGTCGTGTTCGCCGGCAAGGTTGCGATAAGCGTATAATCGAGAGTATCCGACGATCGATATAACAAGTACTCCGTTTCGCCGTGAACGTCGCTCCAACTCAGCGACACGTGATCGGCGGTAACTTCAGGGAACGAGATGTCCACCACGGCTGCCGGGCGCGTCGTGCCCTGCACTGGCTCGCTGGTCGCGGCGTCGCCCGCGGAATCCAAGGTCACGATTCGATAAAAAAAGCTATCGCCGGCTTGCAGGCCGCTGTCCGTTTCGCTTGGCGTGTTCGGCTTGACTGTGGCAATCGGCGCGAACGTCGCTCCGTCGGTGGACCGTTCGACGCGATATCCGGAATCACCCGATACGTCGCGCCAATCGATGACAAGTTGTGATTCCCCGAGAGTCATGATCGCGATGTCCGTGACCCGGTCGGAGCGCGACAGGCCATTCACAATCATCGAAGGCGGCGAAGCACCGATCGCGTCGAGAGAACTTACGCGATAGAAAAACCGTTGATGGCCTTCTGGATCGCCGTCCTCGTATGTCTCGGCGTCAGCCGCAACTGTGGCAACGACCTCGAACGTAATACCGTTTGTGGAACGTTCGACACGGTATCCCGTTGCCCCGGCGACGCCATCCCACGCCAGGCGAACGCTTCGGTTCGTGACCAGAACTACGGCAAGGTTACCCGGCGGCTGTTGGTCATTAGTTGGCGGCATCGGATCGTCAGGAGTTTCACCTGCGGCCACGTGAAGCCGATAGGGTCCGATGTCTCCATAGTCGCCATGGCTGGAAACGACGGCGTAGTAGGCGCCGGCCGCCAACGGCAAGGAAAGCGATTGATCGTTCGGCAGCGTGTCCGCCGCGGCGAGGATTGTGCCGTCATCGGAATACACTTCCAGTTTCAAGTCAACGGCCGAAAGCGAATCGCGCGTGGCGTCTATGGTGACGCTACCGCCACTGGTTGAAAACGAGAACGCATCCCTGTCGGTTAGACGCTCAATGACTCCGAACGCCGTAAGTGAGTCACTCAAAACGCCAAGAGCTTGAGGTGCGGATATCGCATCACCAATGTCGTCGAGGCGAAATCCGTCACCGCCATTGCTCTGAAAAGGTGCGATCTTGCCGGCAATCGTGGCGACGTCGTCCTGAAGTCGATCGGGAAAGCCGGCCGGGTGGCCGATTACCCACTTGGGAATGATCCCATCGTTGTCGGCCCCCATGAGTACGGCGTGGAGCGGATCTGCAGCGTTTCGATATTCGTCGGTTTGGTTGCCGAAGGAGTCGAACGACGCTTGGTGCGCGAGGCCGAAAGTGTGACCGATCTCGTGCAAAATGCCGCTTGTTCGAGCCAACAAATGGCTTTGCGGGTTAACCGCGCCCGGCGAAGCGCCGTTGAACAGCCCCCAGCTATACCCGTTATTTGCCGACGGCGTGATCACCGTCCACGAGAACGGAACTGTCGGGAAAACCGTCGTAACATTTACGTCGAACGGGGCGAAATACGCCGCGATTCTTTGCCAGCCCTCAAGTATGTCGGCCTGCTCCTGCGCTCCAAATGTAGCCGCATTGCCGTCGGTGTCGTATGGGGCGAGCGAAACCTGGCCGCTAGCACTCGGTCCGCTGTAACCGTCAAAGTCGAGAAAGATTGCGACGGGTGCGTCGAAAAGACTTTCCAACAGCGGAAGCCCGTTAGGCCCCAAGTCGAGAAAGGCGGGCGGTGCCATCGCCGCGCCGTACGCCCCGCCGAGCGACCCATGCTCGTACTCGCCGACTATCGCATGAAGTGGAGCCGCCACGTCGCCGGGCACACAGAGTGCAAGCCGTTCGCCTAGCCGTTCGAATACGTTGTATCGCGAGGCCCGACGCCACCAGCTAGATCGCTTACCGCTTCGCAGGACGTGAAGAAAGAAACGTAACCACCGCATGACGAGGGGGCACCTCCTAAGTAACTGGTGCGCATCGCGACCTCCGTGCCCCACTGCCTGACTCTATCAATGAGACAACCCCAGGCGACCTAGTCGGCTGGGGTGTCGAATGCTTCGCGAGTACGGTTTTGCGGTTTATTCACTTCGTACCCTGGGATTGACGACGACGGCGAACCGCCACGCAACCAATCGCTGCCAACCCACCCCAAACCAAGATCGTCGACGGCTCGGGCACTTCTTCCGTTCCAGTCGTCGACACGCGGTACAACTGACTTTGTGCGAGGCCGCTATAAACATTTCCGCTCTTATTGGTCCACAAGTTCATCACCAACACGTCGTAGCCGACGCGAGCGTAATCCGAAGCCGTTACCGCGGAAATGGCCGCTTGAGCAATCGCCTTTGCCAACGTGCCGAGCGAACCCCACGATTGCTCGTTCTCCAAGAACCACAATGCATCCTGAAGGGCGTTAGCCTTGCTATTACTGTCGTAGTCGTATCCCGAAACGACTTCATCCAAATCGCTATTCAGATAGGTGTTGTAAAGCCACTTGGTGGCTTCGCTGACGGGATCGCCAGACGTATTATTTTGACCCGTGTAGGTATAGGAACCGCTGCTTGCCTGATTGCCAGCCACATCGCCCATATACGTAGCCCCTTGCCCCACACCACCGCGGATTGCGCGATTATTGAGGGTCACGTAATATTCACCCGACAAAACGACATACTCGTTCTTTTCGATGCAAAACGTCTGAAACTGCTCAGTTGCGCTGTTGCCTGAGTTGGGCGGCGTCGTGATCCGAAACTCGCCACCGGGACCGCTTCCGTAGGTTTCGATCGAGTTTCCCGGAGTATAGACGTCGATCTCGCCATCCGCCGATACGCTCGCGATCGAACTTCTGTCAAGCGACACCTTCTGACCGGTCTCGATCGCCGCGATGGCGGGAATCGTCAAACAAGCCACGAGGGCTGCAACGGTGATTCCACGGAATAGACTTCGCATAACTACTCCAAAGGGTACTCTTCGATGCCACTTCCGTTCAACCGACAAACCGTCTCGATTTCCTATGCCGATACAAGAATCCGGGCCGGAAATCCCTACTGAACTCTATAGGCCGCCTACGGCAGCAACCTGACAACAGATCGAAAAAAACTCTCTCGCGAGACGATCCGGCGACGCAATGTCGGCGTAAGTGACTGCAATAAAACACGTTGCGTCGAAGTGTGTCCCAGGCAACCGCCAGGCCACGTCGATCCGTGGCATGGAGCCCGTAGGACAATCGTAGCCCCCCGGACGTGTCGTTGCCTATCGCGTCTGCGAGGCAGGAAGCGGAGCCTGAGTGCGTTGACCATTTGCGATATCGTAGTAACGCCGTGATAGGTCGCCGGGCGGACGATACCGTCAAGCCCCTCGTACAAACTGGAAAGAGAGTCCGTGAATTGACATCGCTCATGGCGTCGACGTCGCTGAAAATCGTCGAAGAAACAAGCTGTGCATTCACACGAGAATTGCGGGCGCAATCACTTTGTCAAAAAATACGCAAAAGAGTGCTTGACACATTGTCGCTAGATTGATTTAATCTGCGCTGTTTAGGGTGCATGGCGAAAGAGCAAGCCCTGCTGTGCCACGCAATAGCGGGATCGCTTCGGCCGCACGAGATTTGGTGTTAACGTGGCTTAGAAGTCTGGATATTTGAAAGGTTCTACCTGAAAGGCTCGGCTCGTTCAGCGTCGAGCCGTCCCCAGCTTGAGCGCGGTTCCGGAGTCAACTGTGAAGTACTGAAGTATTGACAGGTTATCGTCTCGGCGCCAACGGAGTTCGCTATGGATCGGTCCGTGGCTCGAACGGAGAACACGATGAAGTTTCCGCATCGAATTGTTCCGAAACGATCGAGCATCGGAAATATTCGAAATATTCGTCCTGCCCGGCGCTTTGAAAACCTCGAACGTCGTATTGCGTTCCGCGGCGAGGCGATCGACCTAGGCGGCGGACGGTTCTCGCACGATTCCTCACCCAAATTCACGGATGGGCTGGCAGGACCGGCCGCCGTCTTCGCAGGTTTCGGCTATCCTGGCCTGGCTGCTGCCCCCGAGGCGGGAGGCGATGAGCTAGTCGTCGATCAGCCTTCGCCCCTGATTCTAAAGACGGCCGGCCAAACCTTCCAGCTACAGAGTTCGATCCGCTTCAACGGCGCGGGCGTCATTATTGCGGCGCCCAACGTAACCCTCGACCTGAACGGCCACACGATCTACTACGGTGGCGACGACGCCAGCGGCGTGCATGGCGTGTCACTCTACCAACAGTGGTACGGCACGATTTCCGGCGGCACCGATGCGAGGAACGCCCGGATCATCAACGGCAATATCGTTCACGAGGGAACTGGAGCCCAATCGCATGGCGTCGATGAGGATAACGGGATGGGCGTCCTCATCGAGAATATGCGAGTCGAAGTCAACGGCACGGACACCGCGACGATTCGATTCACGTGGGGCAATGTAACCGTTCGCGACTCCGTGCTGATTAGCAACGCCGACGACACGGTCGATCGACATGCCGGCCCAGCCAATGTACTAACTCCTCACGCACGCCTGACCGCCTCGGGCAATGTCCTCATCGGTGGAAACTCAGCCTTCAACGTGGGCAATAACTCGCGAATTTCCGAGAACGTCATGTCTCACCATTCGCATGCCACGAACGGATACGGTGTTTTTCTTTACGATACCAGCGACGTAATCGTTGCCGACAACTTAATTCTTCCCATGAATGGCCGGGGAGTGTTGCTCAACTCCGGCCATCGGGCCCAAGTGACGGACAACGTGATTCTCCATCTGGAAAGCCCCAATGCCGAGTTTGGTGATTCGCTGAATCCACCTGCGATTCGCGGTCGCTACGATTTGTTCGACAGCGTCGTTCGCGGAAATACCGGCTTAGGTATCGGCGGCGGCAACCGCACCTCTGCTTCCGGCCTCTACTTGTCCAACGACGGACAAGGGGCAAGCGTCTACGAGAACAACTCGTTGACGACGATCCTGGTCGGCGACGGAGATATCGACCACTATGCGCAGCCGTTGACTATGGAGAAGCAGGGCTACAATCGGACCTCGCACGACCTGATTCGTAACAATACCTTCCGTTCGAATCACTATCTGATTCGTGTTGCAGGCTGGGACGGGAATACCGAAGCTCAAGACCCGCTGGTCGACAACAGCCTTGCCTGGGTCGACGGCGATACCGCCCGAACGGATTTCATTGCCACGGCCTGGTCGAAGCTACAAGACATTGGACTCGACGACAATCCAGACGCCATTGCGGTCGTTCAACAAGCTGCGGACCTCATCGACGCTTTGATTTCGGGAGTCGGATTGCAACCCGATCGCGCAACGTGGTTTGCCAAGGCGAGTGGCACGAAACCAGTGAGTGTAACGTTGCTCGACACGCAATGGGGGACGGACGTTGCGGCCGATAGCTACGATTTCGTATCGCTTAGCTCCGGCACCGTAAGCATTCGCGTTGGCCATACCGTACATGCTCGCCTGGTCGATATCTCTGGCACGCCGCTTGCCAACGCGGCTGTCTCGCTGACCACCGACCGCGGCGATGTCTACGCCTTACAGACCGATAACGCCGGCCTCGCCGTCTTGCCGGTGGTCGAGTTTGGCCTAGACAAGCCGAACGCCGAGGGCTCGCCTATAAGTAAAAACCTACGTGTGACCAGCACGTTGACGATTGCCGGCCTTCCTGCCTTCGCTGCCGCCAACGAATCACTCGTTGCCGGCGGCGCAGGCGGCACAATCGTCACGCTCGTATTCGGCGGCGGTGGTGCTCCGAATTCCGCGCCTGTCAATTCCGTTCCCGCCCAACAAACCGTCGAAGAAAACGGGCAACTCGTCTTCTCGTCGGCCGCCGGCAACGCGATTTCGGTCGCCGATGCCGACGCGGGCGCAAATCCGGTCCGCGTCACGC